>JAZOMW010000014.1:0-6093 GCA_045654225.1 Christensenellaceae bacterium
GAAAAGCAAAGTTATAAAAACCTTATAGGTCATTATACGGAAATTATGCCAGGACGCCCTACGATAGCCGAACATCGCCACCCGTTTGACGATATTAGAAAACCGCTTAACTTTACGCTTGCCGACCCTTTAACAAAGTTAAACGTTTCAATAATTACGGCGGCGGAGCAACAAACTATGAACTACTATATGAACGTTGGCACGTTTTATCATAGCGATTACGGTAGAAAAATGTATAGCGAAATTGCAATGATTGAAGAGCAGCACGTTTCCGGTTACGAAAGTTTAAAAGACCCAACGACTACTTGGCTTGAATGCGCTTTAATGCACGAATACACCGAGTGTTATTTATATTACTCTTGCTATAAAGACGAAAGCGACGCGTATTTAAAATCGGTTTGGCTAAAACACTTTGAAGACGAGTTAGTACACCTTAATAAAATTGCTAACCTTCTTCAAAAATACGAAGGAAAGCACTATTTAGAAGTAATTTTAACGCCCGACTTTCCAAGCCTACTTTCGTTTAGGTCAAACAAAAGTTATATTCGCGAAGTTTTAACTAGAATTAGACTTACTTCACAAAAAGAAGACTATATTTTACTTGATAAATTGCCAACTAAAAATACTTTTAGCGAATATCAAAATAAGGTGGTTAGAAGTGAAAACGGAGTTCCGTCGCATAAAGTTATAGATAAATATATTGCTAAAAACGGTAAAGATTTGCGTTTTGAAGAAAGCCCACACCCTGAAAAGGCGCTTCGAGATAGAGAAACCGACAACTACAAAATAGGCAGAATTAAAGGTGAATAACAAAAAAAAGCAATTCAAAACGAACTGCTTTTTTATTATATTTTTATGGTTTTATAAACTTTTAAAAGTGGAATAAACAGTAGCGTTACGCTTGCCGTTACGCATATTAACTGAATTATTAAAGTAGGTACGCCTACTAAAAAATAGGTTTTTAACGCGGTAAAAGTAAAGCCGTAAAATAGTGCCGTTAAAGAAACGTCTAACACGGTAAACAACACGGTAAACGCAACCGCCGTTAAAACTATTATAATAAGTTTTTTTAAATTTACGGTTTTATTAAACGCTTTTCCTATTAAGCCAAAACCTACCGCTATTAAGTTATAATAAATTAGGTATAGAACTATAACGCTAGGAAAAAAGCCGAATATAAAACACCTAAGTAGCGAAAAAGCCGTTGCCACTATTACCCCGCGAAAAACGCCAAAATAAAAGCAAAAACTAGTTATTAAAACGGTTACAACTTCAATTCCGCTTATTCCGCTTAAAGCAAATTGTCCGCCTATTAAAAGGGCGATAAAAAGCCCTGATATTGTAATTTCTTTTGCTGTTTTCATAATTTAAAAAGTTTGATAAACAAAAATATAACTATAACCGTTTTTAACTATTAAACTTTCCGCGCCATACGCCGACGAGTTAAAAACTTCGCCCTTATAATTGACCGTGCCCCAAGCGGAATTTGATACGTCTTCACTATAATCGTTAGTGTAAATCATCCAACAACTTGAATAATCGCTTGCATTTTTAATGCCGTTAATTGAAACCACCATACCGTTATTTATAACGAACATATCTTTATACTCTTGTAAACTTGACATATATTCGCTAAGCGTTAAGTCCGTTTTTGTTGTTTCAACGTTAATTATAACGAAAGTGTCGCTATCTTTTATAACGAGCGGTTCTTTTTTGCAAGCCGTAAAAAAACTTGCAGATAGCATAGCAACTAAAACTATGCAAAGAGTTAAAATTTTTTTCATAAACCACCTATACCGAAAAAAATTATAGGCGATAACACAAAAGACGTTTGATTTTAGTAAAAATCAATTTTACGATTGACGAGGAAAATGCAAAAAAGACAAGCGTTATTGTGAGGGCGCATACCCAAAGCGGTCTGTAACCGAACAAAACGCATAGTATTTTGCAGTATTTTTCCGTCAAAAAACAAACTATATTGTGTTTAAGCCAAAAATAAACGCCCTATTCAAGATAACGGGGCGTGAGCACTTAAAAAATGCCTTTTCGGTATTATTTCCTTTGTCCAAAATATTATTACCTTGAATTATATTTTTTGGCAAGTTACCCGACTTTTACGGTAATGACTGTTGCGGTAGATTTTCACTACGCTTCCCTTGCTTTCGCGCCTTAAAAGGCACACTCAAAAAATTATTAAATTTTAAACGCTTTATAGGCGTTATTAACTAAATTTGTAAATTTTCTTCCGCTTTAAATTGACGCTTGAATTTTTTAAGCATACGGAATAAAACTGTTGCTAAAACTACCGCCGTAATAATCCACGTTGCAGGGTAAGAAACGAAAATAAGCGTATAACTTGGAAAAAACTTAAACATAACGTTTACCCAAATTATTCTTAACACACACGAGCCAAGTAGTGAAATTATCATACTCGTAAAACTTTTTCCAAGCGCTCTCATCGAATAAGAAAAAACTTCCATAATACCGCACAAAAAATACGGCACGCAAACTATTAACAAGCGCTTAAACGCATATTCAACCACTTCACTATTTTCCGCAACGGCGCCAACTATCGGCCTTGAAACCAATATTCCCGCAACGCCAAGAACTAATCCGGCAACAACCGTCATTACTAATCCGTATCGTATCGTTTTATAAATTCTATCGAATTTTTTAGCTCCGTAGTTTTGGCTTATAAAACTCATTATAGCCATTGATATACTGTTCATAGAGCAGTAAACGTACGCTTCAATTTGAACTGCGTAAGACGAGCCCGCCATTGCAATTTTTCCACATTTGTTAATCGTTGTTTGAATAAACACGTTTGAAAGTGAAAAAAGCGAACTTTGAATGCCCGCAGGCAAGCCTATTTTAATAACTTCTAAAAGTTCGGCTTTATAAAACCTTATATATTTTGCATTAAGTTTTACAACGCCTTTCGCCCTTATAAGTTGAATTATACAAAGTAGAGCCGACAAGCCTTGTGCCACAACCGTTGCTATTGCAACGCCCTCAACCGTCATTTTTAAAACGAGTATAAAAAACACGTTAAGCAAAACGTTCACAACACCGCTAATTAAAAGGTATATAAGCGGGCGCTTACTGTCGCCTGAAGCACGCATAATCGACGATAAAAAGTTATATAAAATAACGAGCGGAATACCTAAAAAATAAACTTTTAAATAGGTTGTTGAAAGGTCTATAACTTCCACGTCACTTTTCATAAGCGTTAAAAAGAATTTAGCGCCAAACCACCCTATAATTAAAAGAATAAAACCGAAAATTACGCTTAAAAGTATGCTCATGCCTATAACTTTTTTAACGCCTTCGTCATTGTGAGAGCCTAAATGTCGTGACGCAACTACGTTTACGCCCATTGACATGCCTATAAATAACGACGTTATAAGGTTAATAAGCGAGCCCGTAGAGCCAACGGCGGCAACGGCGTCGTCTCCAACGAAAACGCCCAAAACTAACACGTCTGCCGTGTTAAATAATATTTGTAAAACGCTTGTAAACATTAAAGGCAATGCAAACAAAGCCATTTGCTTAAATATAGGCCCATTTGTAAAGTCTTTTTCTATTTTGCCACGTTTTAAATAACTGTTATTCCTAATTTTTCTAACGTGATAATTCATAATTTAGCGCAACTTAAACGTTACTTTTTTAGTATAGTGCAGTTTTAAAATAAAGTCAAAGAAAAAAACTACTAATTTCAATAAAAAAAGCGTGCTTTAAACACGCTTTTTATTTAATTACATTAACGTTATCATAAGTTGGCAAGCAAGAACTACTAATACGAGAGCGATAGGATAAGTTGATGCGTAAGCAGAAGCAACGTCTTCCGTTTTAGAAACGTGAATTAAAGTTCCAAGTGCCGGAGTAGAAGTCATACCGCCCGTAATTGAGCCAAGACCGTTTAAAAGCGGAAGTTTCATAAGGCATTTAGAAATAAAGAAACCTGCCACCATAGGAACGATAGTCATTAAAGCACCGCCTATAAAGCCCCAAGCAACGATAGCACCGCCAAACGCGCTAATTTGTTCAACGAGCGCAACGCCACCTTCAAAACCTGCGCCTAAAAGGAATAACGCCAAACCGAATTCGCGCAAAATCTTTTTAGTTGCTTCCGTAACTTCAAGCGAAAGTTTGCCTATATGACCTAAATGTCCAAACACTAAACACATAATAAGTACGCCACCCGTTGTTCCAAGTGAGAAACAAGGTCCATCGTATCCTTTAAGTGAAAGTGGAATAGTTATAGAGCCTAAAAGTAAACCCGCAATTATAGCTAAACCAAAAGGCATTAAACCGAAAGGTTCGCATTTAAAGTATTTTGAATAATCCCTTGCTTTTTCGCTTTCGCCTAACTTTAATAATTCTCTTTCCTTGTTCATATCGGCTTTTAAGAATTTAGGTAAAAGTTGAACGAATAATACTACGCCTACTACGCCGAAAGGATACGCAATAGCGTGACCAAGCGTAATAATCGGTTTAAGCGAAGGGTCTGCCGCGTCAACTGCCGCGGAAAAGCCCGGCGTTGAAGTAAGTGCGCCCGAAAGCACGCCCGACCAAAATTCAGGGCCGTAATCAGGAGTTAATAACGTGCAAATTACTGCAACCAACGTGCCGGATAAAATAATTACAATGCCTAAAACTATGTAGGTTTTAAAGTTTTTTGCTAAATCTTTAAAGAAGTTTGGTCCAGCAATAAAACCTACTGAGCCAACGAAGAGTATAAGTCCCATATTTTGAAGCGGACTTGAAAGATATTTAACAACCGTGTGTGCAGTATCTTTTATTGAAAAAGCATTGAGTAAAGGCACGTTTTCAGGCACTATCGTGCATAAAAAGCCAAATAATATAGCAACTAAAAATACACCCGCAGTACCAAGAGTAACGCCCTTAATATCAATACCGCCAAGCAAATAGCCAAGCGCAATTATTAAAAACGCAACTACGAATAAAACGAAAGTAGTAGAAAAGTTAAAAATATTAACGATGCCGTCCTTTCCTTCGTTTACGAGCGGAGTTTCAATTTTGTCAAGTTTAGGGTTGTTAATAGCGTTTACGATACACCATACCGCAAGTAAAGCCACAACCGCTACCGCAATAGAAATCCAAAGCCATTTAAGGCTTTTTTTATTTTGATTTTCCATAATATCACCTAAGTCAAATTTAATCACAGCCGTTTTCACGGCTGTGACGTTTTTTTACATATCTTTTCTTGTATAGTCAGGTAAAAGTTTTGGAGAAACTATACCCGTGTTTACGCCCGCGTCTTTAAGTTCTTTTTCAAAACTTGCAACGTGGTCAAGAGTTAAAGCGCCAACTTCAATGCCTTCTTTAACTTTTGCACTTGCGTATTTACCAGCGTTTCTACCAAATACTATAATATCTAAAAGCGAGTTGCCCATAAGTCTGTTTTTGCCGTGAATACCGCCTACTGCTTCGCCCGCAACGAATAAGTTGCCAACGTCTTCACTTTCGCCGTTTGCTTTTATATCGATACCGCCGTTTTGATAGTGGAGCGTAGGATATACTAAAATAGGGTCTTTTCTAATATCAATGCCGTATTTAATAAACATACGAAGCATTGCAGGAATTCTCTTTTCAATAGTGCCTTCGCCGTGAATTTGGTCAATCATTGGAGTGTCGAGCCATACGCCTTCACCGTCGGTAGTTTTAATACTGTTCTTTCTACCTTTACATTCTCTAATAATAGTTGAAGCGGTAACGTCTCTCGTTTCAAGTGAGTAAACGAAAGGTTCGCCGTTACTATTTACGAGTTGAGCGCCGAGTGAACGAACTTTTTCAGTAACGAGAGCACCGAAAATTTGCGTTGGTTCTGCTACGCCCGTAGGGTGATATTGTAAAGTTTCTGGGTACATAAGTTTTGCGCCCGCACGGTAAGCAAGCACTAAACCGTCTGCCGTTGCGCCGTAGTGGTTTGAAGTTGGGAAGCCTTGATAGTGAAGTCTTCCTGCACCGCCCGTTGCAATAATAACCGTTTTAGCCTTTGCAACTTTAATTTCGCCCGTTTCCATATTAAGTAAAACTGCGCCTGCTGCGTTGCCGTTGCTATCTTTAATA
>JAZOMW010000015.1:0-9618 GCA_045654225.1 Christensenellaceae bacterium
GGAAAAAAAAATAAAAGAGAGGAAGATCAACGTCAAAGTCGGCAGCCTGAATAAGTCTGAGAAGAATGTTTTCAACGTCTTCACCTACGTAGCCTGCTTCTGTTAAAGTTGTAGCGTCTGCAACGGCAAACGGAACGTTTAATATTCTAGCAAGCGTTCTTGCAAGCAAGGTTTTACCCGAGCCCGTTGGGCCTAAAAGCAAGATGTTGCTCTTTTCTATTTCAACGTCGTCGTCTTGCGGTTTTTGGCTTAACTTTGCATTTATTCTTTTGTAATGATTATAAACGGCAACAGATAATACTTTTTTTGCGGATTCTTGACCTACAATATACTTGTCAAGTTCAGCCTTAATTTCTTGCGGTTTTTTAAGTTCAACGCTAAAACCTTGCGATTCAACGTCTTCCTCTTCAAGTATCATATTGCAAATATCAAGGCACTCGTCGCAAATATATAAGCCGTTAGGACCTGCAACTAATTTTTTTGCAAGTTCCTTTGGCTTTCCGCAAAAAGCGCAGTATAGCCCGTTATTTTTGTTTTCGCTATTTACAGCCATTAACACTCCTTTTTGTTATCTGCTTTTATAAATTTTATCAATAATTCCGTATTCAAGCGCTTCTTCGGCAGACAAATAATTGTCCCTATCCGTGTCTTTTTCAACTTCTTCCACCGTTTTGCCCGTGTTTTCAGCCAAAATTTTGTTGAGTTTGTTTTTAATTTTAAGAATTTGTTCGGCTTGAATTTTAATGTCGCTTGCTTGACCTTTAACTCCGCCAAGTGGTTGGTGAATCATAATTTCACTGTTAGGAAGCGAAAATCTTTTACCTTTTTTACCGCTTGAAAGTAAGAACGCGCCCATTGTCGCTGCTAAACCGATGCAAATAGTAGAAACGTCACATTTAATATAATTCATCGTATCGTAAATTGCTAAGCCCGCAGGAACGGAGCCACCTGGGCTATTTATATAAAGGCAAATATCTTTATCTTGGTCCTTACCTTCTAAATATAAAAGTTGGGCAACAACCGTGTTTGCAACGGCGTCGTCAATTTCGCCGGAAAGCATAATAATTCTATCTTCAAGTAAACGTGAATATATGTCGTACGACCTTTCGCCCTTATTGGTTTGTTCTACAACCATTGGTATTAAAGCCATAAAATTCTCCTTAAAAATTAGTCTATTTTATTGTTTTCTTTTAAGAAAGCAAAGAGTTTGTCAATTTGAACGTTGTTTTCAAAGTATGAAATTTGGCGCTCGTTTAAAGTCTTTTTATAGTCTTCAAAATCCTTGCCAACTGCTATTGCTTGTTCGTTAATTTTAGCGTCGATTTCTTCTTCGGTTGCCTTGATTTCTTCAACGTTTAAAATCTTGTCGATAACGAGTTGAATTTTAACTTGTTCTTTTGCTTGTGCTTTAAATCCTTCTCTGTACGCTTCCATAGTTTGGTTAGTGTACTTTAAGTAGTCTTCAAGTTTTAAGCCTTGATACATCATTCTGTATTCCATATCTTGAACGTTAGCGTCAACTTGTCTTTCAATTAAAGATTCAGGAACTTCAACTTCGCACTTATCGGCAATTGCTTTAATCATTTTGTCTTCAAGTTCGGTTTTAGCGCGCTTGTCGTTTGCTTGTTGCAATCTTTCCTTAGTTGCTTTTTTAAACGCTTCAACGCTTTCTTCACCCGTTGAATCTTTAATAAAATCGTCGTTAACTTCCGGATATTCTTTTTCTTTAAGTTCGTTAAGTTTAACAGTGAATACTACTGCTTTACCTTTAAGGTCTTCCGCGTGGTAATCTTCTGGGAAAGTTACGTTAATATCCTTTTCTTCGCCGATATTCATACCAACAACACCGTCTTCAAAACCAGGAATAAAGGTGTTAGAACCAAGTTCTAACGTTTGGTTTTGAGCCGTACCGCCGTTGAACGCTACGCCGTCAAGTTTACCAGAATAGTCAATAACCGTAACGTCACCAAGTTTTGCAGGTCTATCAGTAACTGCAATTTCCCTTGCGTTTCTCTTAACTAATCTATCGAGTTCGTCTTCAACTTCTTTGTCAGTTACATTATACTCAATCTTATCGAACTTTATACCTTTGTATTCGCCGAGTTTAACTTCCGGTTTTACAGGTACGATAGCAACTAACGTAATGCCCTTTTCATCGAGTTTTTCGATTTCAATTTCAGGGCGGTCAATCGCTTCGATAGACGGTTCTTTATCTAAAACGTCAAAGTAGTATTTAGGGAAAGCAAGGTTGATTGCTTCTTCAAAGAAAACGCCCGCGCCGTATTGTTTTTCAATAATGTGCTTTGGAACGTGCCCTTTTCTAAAACCAGGAACGCTAAACTTGCCCTTCGTTTTTTGATACGCGTTGAGTTGCGCTTCCGCCCACTCTTGCGCGTTAAGTGTAATTTTAATTTTTACTGTGCTTTTTTCTGCATTTTCAAACGTGTATTTCATAGTTTTATCTCCTACCAATTTTAACTTGTCAATATATTTTAGCAAAAATAAAACTTAATGTAAAGGTTTTAATATACTTTTATTATAAATATTTGCATATTTTAATTTACAAACGGCAAAAAAATATATATAATTAGAACAAATTATTATGCCACAAGATTTATTCACCATTAAACGCTATGCGTTAGAACTTAATAATTTGCTTACGGGCGCAAAAGTCAACAAAATTACCATGCCAAGTAAAGAAGAAGTTATTTTAACTTTATACGGCGGTAAAATTTTTAACGTTACTTTAAACGCTTCCGCTAATTTTTGTAGAGTAGGCATGACTAATTTAAGTAAAGATAATCCGCTTATAGCGCCTAACTTTTGCATGCTACTTCGAAAGCACTTAACTTACGCAGTAGTTACTAGCGTTTCCGTTTTAAACGACGATAGAATTGTTAGCCTAAACTTTAAAAACGCTAGCGAATTTAACGCTAACGAAAATTTTAGCCTTATATGTGAAGTTATGGGCAAATATTCAAACGTATTTTTAGTGCAAAACGGCACTGTTTTAGGCTCGCTTAAACCCGCACCGCAAACGCTTGAAAATAAGCGCGTTTTGCTTACGAAAAGCAAATACGATTACCCTGAAAAACAACCTAAGTTAAACGCTTACGATTTAGAAAGTTTAAAACTTTGTTTTAAAAATTATAAAGGCGAAAGTTTAAACAAGTTTATTTTGAAAAATTTTTACGAGTTTTCGCCAACTTCTGCAAAAGAGTTAGAACACTTAATTTTAGCAAAAAATAACGGCGTTTTTGATAGCGAAATTGCAGTAAAAGTTACTAGCGAATTTATCAATAAAAAAACCGATGCAACCGTAATAACTTTAAATAATGTATCTCAATTTTTTGCTTTTGATTACGAAAGTGTTACGGGCGAACGCAAGCGCTTTAACTCGATTATCGACGCTATGTTTTTTGCGTATTTAGGGCTTGAAAATAACGACTTTATTACTCAAAAACAAAACGCTTTAATGCAAAAAGTAAACGCACTTGAAAAGAAACTTATTAAAAAGCAAAACGTTCTTTTAAGTAACGTTAAAGAAAGCGAAAACGCGGAAATTTATAAACTTTACGGCGAACTTTTAACCGCTTACGCCTACTTAATTAAAAAGGGGCAAAAAAGCGCAAGTTTAATAAATTATTACGATAACGAAAAGATAGAAATTCAACTTGACGAAAATTTAACCGCCGTAGAAAACGCACAATACTATTATAAAAAGTATTCTAAACTTAAAAATACTCTTATAAAAACCAAACCGCAACTTGAAAAAATAGAAGAAGAACTTAAATATTTAGATAGCGTTAAACTAGCCATTTCCCTTGCAAAAAGCAAGTTAGATTTTATAGATATTGAAGAAGAGTTAAACCAAAATTCTAATATAAAAAGCCAAAAAGTTGTTAAAAAACAACCTAAAAAAGCCGAAAAAAGCGACTATATTAGATATGAAATTGACGGTTTTAGCGTGTTAGTTGGCAAAAATAACGTGCAAAACGATAGACTTTTTAAAGAAACTAGCAGTTTAGATATTTGGTTTCACGTTAAAAATCAAGCGTCAAGCCACGCTTATATTTTAACTAAAAATAAGCAAGTTTCCCCGTCTATTTTACTAACGGTTGCCGAAATTTGCGCGTACTACTCAAAGGCTAAAAACGAGCAAAAAGTAGAAGTTGACTACACTTTTAAAAAACACGTTAAAAAGCAAGCGGGTAAGAATTTAGGCGCTGTTACTTATACCGATTTTAAAACGCTTATAGTTACGCCAAAAGTTAATGAAAACTTAAAAAAGATGCAGTAAAACTGCATCTTTTTTTAATTTTTAAATTCTTTATTTAATTCTACCACTTTATTATTTAAACTATAAAGCGGACTTTCTTTATCAAAACTAAAAGTCAATTTATACGCCGTTAAGCGTTGAGTTTTTGCTTTAAATTTATCGTTTATTTCGTTTTTGCCGTACTTTCCGTCGCCTATAATTTGGTTGCCAACGTGTGCTAAATGCGCCCTTATTTGATGAGTTTTTCCCGTAATTAAATTTACGCTTAAAATAGAAGAATTTTCAAGTTCTTTTATAACTTTATACTCGGTTATTATTTTTAAATAGCCGTCCTGTTTTTTATCCGCAATAAACACCTTTGAAAGTTTTTCGTCCTTTTTTAAATAAGCCGTAAGCGTATCGCTTCTATTTTTCATTTTGCCGTAAACTTCGCATAAGTATTCTTTTTTAATGGTGCGGTTTTTAAAGGCTTTTAAAAGTTCAACTTCCGCGCGCTTTTCACATGCTAAAACTAAAAGACCCGACGTGTTTCTATCAAGGCGGTGGCAAAGCGTTGCGCCTTCAAACTTTTCTCTTATTATTTCTTCAAACTTTTCTACCGTAACGCCGGCGGGTTTATAAACTACTAAAACGCCCTTTTCATTTAGCATTACTTCATAATTTTTAAAACTATCGTTTCCGTCGTAATAAACGTCAACCGAATTTCCTACAAGCAATTTAACGTCACTACCAACGCGCTTGCCGTCAACTTTTACGTCTTTATTGCGTATAAGGCGCTTAACCGTGCTATAAGAAATTTCGCCGTCGTATTTTTCAAGAAGAAACTTTGATAGTTTTATTTCTTTTTCCACTAAAAAATTTTTCATATGATAATCCTAAAAAAATTAAAATTAAAAGTAAAATTAAGGTAATTTTCCATTTTAAAAGTGCGTAAACGAAATATGAAAACACTAAACTTTCAAATATTGTTATAAAGAATATTAGCGTTGCAAATTTAAAGCCGAGTTCGTGTTTAATTGCGCCTATCGCCGTAATGCAAGGCGAATATACGTAAACGAGCACGGAAAGTGAAATTGCGCTTATAAGCGAAATTTCAAGCCCGCCAGAATATAAACTTTGAATTACGCTTGCAATACCCTCTTTTGCAAAAATACCCGCAAGTAGCGCCGTTGTTATTCTACCGTCGTTTATACCAATAGGAATTAGCAAAAACTTAAACGCGTTGCCTAAAAAATAAAGCACGCTATTTTGATAATTGCCGTTTACGTAGGTTAAGTTTATTGATACGCTTTTTAATAAATATATTAAAATAGATATAATAAACACTACCGTTCCTATTTTTATTATAAACTGTTTGGCGCATTTAAGCAAGGATTTTAAGGTATCGTTTAAAGTAGGAACGCGGAGTGGCGGAATTTCTAAAACGAGTGGCGTACGCTTTGACTTAATAATAAATTTATCGCAAATAAAAAGTTGAAAAAGCGTAAAACACAAGCCGAATATATAAACGGCAAGCATAAACGCAAAAGGGCTTAACATACTTACGCTTTTAGATATGAGCATTAGTGCAGGTATTTTTGCCGAGCAACTTATTCCCGTAAGCGAAAACACCGCTTTCTTTTTAATATCTTTATTTTCAAGCCCGCCCGTTAAAAAAACGGAAACGGCAGTGCAACCAAAACCCGAAAGTATTGAAAACACCGCCCTACCGTTCAAGCCCGTGTTTTTTAAAAAACCTTCGAATAAAAAGGCAACGCGCGCCATATAGCCGGACAGTTCAAGTAGAGTTAAAGCCAAAGTAAAAATTAGAGTTTGTGGTAAAAAGGACGCTATTTGAAAAGCGCCGTCGATAACGCCGTCAACAACAAGTCCTTTTATAAAACTATTAACCTTTGCCTGCGTTAAATAATTTTGAGCGCTTTCTTTAACGGTTAAAACTAAATCGCTTATAAAATTTGAACAAACCGTACCTATCCCGCATCTCCCAAAAGCCGTATAAAAAACTAGTAATAGCACGGAAACGAGTATTATAATTGAAAACACGTTGTTTAGTAAAAAGCGGTCTAGTTTACTTACCTTTACGCTAATATTTTTAAAAAAATTTTCAAGGTTTTCTAAATTAAAGTTTACGCTTTTTGTTTGCTCGCTAAAATTTTGTATAGCGGTTTTTAAAAGTTTTATACCCTTTTTAGTATTCATTTCGCCAACTACTACGGGCACTCCAAGTTGCTTATTTAACTCTTTTACGTCTAAAAAACCACCGTTTTTAACGAATTCTTTATACATATTAACAACTAAAATTATATTTTTGTTTATATTAGACACTTGTTTTAAAAGGTTTAGAGCGGGCTTTAAATGCGCGCACTCGCATATAAGCAAAATAATTCCGCTAACGGTTTTTATAAAGTTTACGGCGGTTTCTTCTTCAAGCGTTACGGCGTTTAACGAATAAAGCCCGGGTAAATCGTAAGTATTATATTGTTTACCCTTTATTTTGGCCGTTCCAACCGCGAGTTTAGTTGTTACGCCGTGCCAGTTTCCAACTCTTTCGCTTTGCCCGGTTAAGCCGTTAAAAGTGGTGGTTTTACCACAATTTGGCGCGCCTAATAAAATTAAATTATTCATACTTCTATTTCCATTGCAATTTGTTTAGATATTGCCACGCGCTTTTGATTAACTACGACAATAAAACACGCTTTTTTTAGCGACGCTCTTTCTATATATATTTTAGCGCCACGCGTTATACCAAGGTCGCTAAGGCGCCTTAATAGTTTTTTGTCTAATACCGATATTTTTTTAATAACGAAAGTTTTATTAAATTGACAGTTAAAAAGTAGCATAGTTATACCCTATACAATTTATGAGCAATCGCCTAAATTTAGAAATAAAAAAACCGTTTAAGCAAAAGTGCTTAAACGGTTTTGTTTTATTTAATTATCTGTCAACGTCAGTTTCGTCAACTTTTTTAGCGCCTTTTTTAGAAGTCTTACTAGTAGCAAGGTCTTTTGGTTTAATGAATAATAAACAAATTATTGCAATTAAGCAAGCGCCCGATATACATAATAAAACGAAAGGTAAAGTATTTTTTTCAAGCCAGTCTGCAAAACCAACTTTGTAAGTTACGTTAACGTATTTAGACGCAACTTCAATTTCGGCAGTAGTTGCTTCGGCAGTTTTGCCAACGGAGTCAACGGCGGAAACGTAAACGTAGTAAATACCAGTTTTAGTTGGAATAAAGGTTAAATTAGTAGTATCAAATTTTTCTTCATCCGTTACGTCAACTGCGGTTGCGTCCTTATTTTCTTTATAATATAAAGTATAAGTAGTACTTTCACTGCCGTTTACAGTTATTGAAGAAACTCTATAAGTTGCGCCGATATAACCTTTTTCTTGATAAGATGAAGTAATATCTATTACAGGACCTTCGTTTTCAAGAGTGAAAGTGAATTTAGGAACTATTAAATCACCCTTTTCTACGTTCTCAACAACGGTACCTTCACCGTCTTTTGCCTCATCTTCGGAAGCATAGAATTTTTGAGTAGTTGTTGAATAGTAAACCTTAGTTTTAGTATTTTCAATTACGTACTCATAGAAACCGTCGAGTTCTTCTTTTAAATAATCAACAGTCATTTTAACGGAGTTTTCATTATTGTCAGTTAAATTATCAGTAGATAATAAAACGTAATAAACGTAAGTTCCGTATGCCGAAACTTTAAATTTTGGCGTGCCCGAAAGAGCAGATGATGAAGAATAAGTAGTATTACCTGGTACGCAGTAGTAAACTTGTTTGTTTAAACTGTTGTACGGAATTTGAGTTACAATTAAACTATCAACGCTTGGAACTTCAAAGTTTTTGCCAAGTTTAAGTTTGTTACCGTCTTCCGTGCCGTTTACTGCAAGAGCAATATTTTCTTTATATGCTTTATACTTGCTTTCATCCTTAGTCTCGTCGTTAGCAATATAGTTGAGTTTAATTTGATTAATATCTTTTACAACGGTAAACGTAACTATGTCGTTATACGCAGGAGATTCCACTTTTTCATTAACTTTAACGTCATATCCACCCTCTTTTTTAAAGGTTATTGATAATACGTTACCCGCGGTTGAGAAAGATACTATAAAATCATCATCCTTATTAGCGTCAACACCGTTTTTAAAAATAGGGTTTTCAGTATCGTATGAAGATTCCGTTACTTTTTTGCCGTAAACTACGATACTACCGTTTTCTACAAGGTTTCTTAATTCATACTTGAATTCTACACCAACGAAAACCGTTTTTTCAACCTTATGTTCATCGTCGTAATTACTGTTTGCGTAAGCATTTGAAATAGGCGCGCCTAAAAAAGGCATTGCGCAAGCAAAACAAAGAAGAAAAACAAGTAATTTTTTAACTATTCTATTTAGCATATTAAAACTCCCATATATAAGCAAACCGCATAAAGAAAGTGCCCTTATGCAATAATACGCCATATTACTTTTTATATTTTAATATAAATATTAAAAAATGTCAATACGAATTAAGTAAAAAATAACGCGAATATGGAATATTCCACACATAAATTGCAGTTTTTTAATACAATGAGTAATGGAGTTAGTAAAATGGACGTTATATTTTTAGTTTCCACAGCACTCTCCGTTTCCGCAGATTCTTTTTTATGCGGACTCTCTTTATACGTTCCCACAAAAAGTAAAAATAAAGCGGTTTTAGTTATTGCCGTTTCCGTATTATTTCTTTGCTTTATAGGCGCGTTTTTAGGCGCTAAATTAGGGCTTTTATTTTCTAAATACGCTAGCCTTATAGGCGGAGGCGTGCTTATGCTTATAGCGCTAATTGAAACGGCTAATTATAAAAACGAAAACTTGCTAGCCACCATTAAAGATACTAATTTGCACGAATATTTTTTGGCGGGATTTGCCGTTGGTTTAGACGGGCTTGTTGGAAGTTTTACACTTTCCCTAATAGGTTTTAACCCTTTTTTAGTGGTTGGCGTTATAACGATTTTACACGTTTTATTGCTTTACGTTTCCATAAGCATTTCAACGGAATTTTTATTAAAACACGCAATAATTAAACAAGTTGCCCCTTTTTTAATTTTTGTGCTTGGCTTATATAAAGTGTTGTGTTATTTTTAAAAAAAGCGATAGGTAAAACCTATCGCTTAAATTTTATTTCGTATATTTTTTTAACGGCTATAACACTGAAAGTGATTGCATTTAGCAAATTTTATTTGCGGTTGACGTGAAAAATACAAGAAAGACAAGCGTTCTTGTGAGGGCGCATACCCGTGCGGTCTGTAACTGAACAAAACGCAAAGTATTTTTCCGCCAAAAAAACAAAC
>JAZOMW010000016.1:0-9689 GCA_045654225.1 Christensenellaceae bacterium
TTTATTTTTTTCAAAAAAATGCTATTTTAATAAATAATAGCGCTTGTAATTTTTAGTTTTATATTGTATAATATAAACTATAAAATTATAATAGGAAAGTTATGTCATCAACAGTTAAACAAAACGTACGCAATTTTTGCATTATAGCGCATATAGACCACGGTAAATCAACGCTTGCGGACAGGCTCATCGAAATGACCGGTCAAGTTAGCGAAAGGGATATGGAAGAGCAACTTTTAGACTCTATGGATTTAGAGCGTGAAAGGGGCATAACCATTAAACTTACGCCGGTTAGAATGCTTTATAAGGCAAAAGACGGTAACGAATATATTTTCAACTTAATAGATACTCCGGGCCACGTTGACTTTACTTACGAAGTTTCGCGTAGTTTAAGGGCGTGCGAAGGCGCAATTTTAATAGTTGACGCGTCGCAAGGCATACAAGCGCAAACGCTTGCTAACGTTTATTTAGCGCTTGATAACAACCTAGAAATTATGCCCGTAATAAATAAAATAGACCTTCCGTCCGCAGACCCTGAAAGCGTTGCTAAGGAAATTGAAGACGTTATAGGGTTAGACGGCTCTAACGCGCCTAAAATTTCGGCTAAAACGGGCGTTAATATTGAAGAAGTGCTTGAAAGAATAGTTACGGAAATTCCAGCGCCTAGCGGTGATGATGACGCGCCTTTAAAAGCGCTTATTTTCGATAGTTATTACGATAACTTTAAGGGCGTTATATTATTCGTTAGAGTGGTTGACGGCTCTGTTAAACAAGGCACTAAAATTAAAACTTTTATGTCGGACAAGACGTTTGAAGTAGTTGAAGTTGGCACGTTTAACCCGGAATTAAGAGCAAAAGCGTCGCTTGACTCGGGCGAAGTTGGCTATATTGCCGCGTCGATTAAATCTATTGCCGACATTGAAGTTGGCGACACCGTTTTCGACGTTGACAATCCTATTAGTGAAGCAATAGACGGTTATAAAAAGGCTCAACCCGTTGTGTTTAGCGGTATTTATCCGCTTGACGGTTCTAAATTTATCGACCTTAAAGAAGCGCTTTTAAAATTAAAGTTAAACGACGCGTCCTTAACCTTTGAACCTGATAATTCTACGGCGCTCGGCTTTGGTTTTAGATGTGGCTTTTTAGGGCTTCTTCATATGGAAATTATTCAAGAAAGGCTTGAAAGGGAGTTCGGGCTTGATATTATTACTACCGCGCCGTCGGTTTCCTACATTATTCATAAAACGGACGGAACTGTTTTAACGGTAGAAAACCCAACTAAACTTCCACCCATCGTTGAAATTGATTATATGGAAGAGCCGGTTATTAAGGCAAATATTTACTCTCCGCCCGAATACGTTGGCGCAATTATGGAACTTTGCCAAGAAAAGCGTTGCGTGTTTGAAGATATGGTTTACATTGACAGTAAGCGCGTTAAGTTAAATTACACGCTTCCGCTCAACGAAATAGTGTTCGACTTTTTCGACGGTTTAAAATCAAGAACTCGCGGTTACGCTTCGTTTGACTATGATTTAAGCGGTTATAAAAAAAGCGACCTTGTAAAATTAGATATATTGCTTAACGGCGAAATGTGCGACGCGCTTTCTATAATCGTTCATAAAGAAAAGGCTTACGCTCGCGGACGCGCTATGGCTGAAAGGCTTAAAGACGTTATTCCACGCCAAATGTTTGAAATTCCTATTCAAGCGGCGGTTGGTGGAAAAATTATTGCAAGAGAAACGGTAAAAGCACTCCGTAAAGACGTTTTAGCAAAGTGCTACGGCGGTGATATTACACGTAAAAAGAAACTTTTAGAAAAACAAAAAGAAGGCAAAAAGAAAATGCGTAAACTTGGCTCGGTAGAAATTCCAAGTGAAGCGTTTATGTCTATATTAAAAATAGACTCCGATAGTTAAGGTGAATTATGGCAGGGCTTTACGTTCATATTCCGTTTTGTAAAAGTAAATGTACTTATTGTGATTTTTGCTCTTATCCAAGCGAAACGCAAAAAGCGGAATTATATTTTGCGTGCTTATATAAAGAATTAAAGCACAGAGCCGTTCAGTTAAAAGGCAAGGTAATAAACACGATATATTTTGGCGGTGGAACGCCAAGTTTTGTAGAGCCTAAATATATTTACGGCGCTTTAAAACAAATTTATACTTGCTTTAACGTAAGTTCTAGCGCGGAAATCACTTTGGAAGTAAACCCAGGAACTATTGACGAAAATAAGTTAAAAGTATATAAAAACGCGGGTATAAATAGGTTTTCAATAGGTTTACAATCGGCAAATAATGAAACGTTGAGAGTCGTAAACCGCATACATAACGTTCAAGATTTTATAAACGCGATAAATTTACTTAAAGGTTATAATTTATCGGTTGACGTTATGATAGGGCTTCCCGGCGAAACGGAAAAAGACGTTGTAAATACGCTAGAATTAGCAACTTCTTTTGAAGACGTAAAACATATATCGCTTTACGCTTTAAAGGCGGAAGAAGGCACGCCTATGTTTACAAAATACTTAAACGGCGAACTGCTTGGCGATGATGAAGTTGCCGAAATTTACGAATCAAGTTGCAAATTCTTAAAAGAAAAGGGCTTTAACCGTTACGAAGTTTCAAATTTTAGTAAAGACGGCTATCACTCAAAACACAATTTAAACTACTGGAAGCGTGGCGAGTATTTAGGGGTAGGCGTTGGAGCGTCATCGTTTATAAACGGCAAGCGCTTTACTAATACGGAAAGTATTGACGAATATACCAAATGCTTGCTTTCAAATAAGTACGCGGAAGTTTTTATTGAAGAAGTAAACGAAAGCGACGCAAAAGGCGAATACGCAATGCTCGCGTTAAGAACGGCTTTCGGCGTAAATTTTGAAGAGTATAAAAAACAGTTTAATAGCGACTTTTTGCTTGATTTTAGCGACGCTATTAAAAAGAACGAAAAATATTTAGATATTACTAAAACCACTATAAAAATTAAAGACGAATATTTATACGTTCAAAACAGTATTTTAGTACATTTTATCAATTTTTAACAAAGGGATTTTATGAAAGAATTCGTGCATTTGCATTTACACACCGAATATTCTATGCTTGACGGTATGGCTCAAATTTCAAAGGTGGTAAAAAGAGCAAAACAACTTAATATGCCTGCAATTGCAATGACTGACCACGGTAATATGTACGGCGCGGTTGCTTTTTATAACGAGTGTAAAAAGCAAGGCGTTAAGCCTATTATAGGCACGGAGTTTTACGTTTGTGACGATTTGACCGTAAAGGGAAAGTTAAAAACCAACGACGACGAAGGGTATAGCGATAGGCGACACTTAGTATTACTTGCTAAAAACGAGCAAGGTTATAAAAGTTTATGCAAATTAAATTCCATTGCTTTTAGAGACGGTTTTTATTATAAACCTAGAATTGACCTTAAAACTTTAAAAGAGTATAGTGAAGGTTTAATTTGTTTATCCGCTTGTTTAGGCGGTGATATTCCGCAAGCAATTTTAATGCGCGACTTTAATAAGGCGGAAAAATTAGTTCAATTTTTCTTAGATACTTTTGGCGAAGATTTTTATTTAGAAATTCAAAATCACGGGCTTGACGAACAAGCGGTTGTAAACGCTCAACTTCGCGTTTATGCAAAGCAATTTGGTGTAAAATTAGTTGCCACTAACGACGTTCACTACGTTGATAAACAAGACGCTGAAACGCAAGACGTTTTAATGTGCGTTCAAACGGGCAAAAATATAGACACGCCAAACCGTATGAAAATGCCGTGCGACGAGTTCTATTTAAAGAATTACGACGAAATGCTTACAGTTTTTCCTGATGATGAAGAAGCGCTTTTAAATACGTTAGAAATAGCCGAAAAGTGTAACTTTAACTTTGAATTCGGTAAATATAAATTCCCGCATTACGTTCCTGACGACGGCTCTACACCCGTTGAATATATACGAAAACTCATAAATCAAGGTATAATTGAAAAATACGGCGAAGAAACCAAAGAAATTCGCGATAGAATTGAAATGGAACTTGCCGTTATTGAAAAACAAGGCTTTATCGAATATTACCTTATCGTTTGGGACTATATTAACGCCGCGCGTAAAATGGGAATATCCGTTGGCCCAGGCCGTGGTAGCGGTGCAGGCTCGATAGTTGCGTACTTAATAAATATTACGGACATTGACCCTCTTAAATACGACCTTTACTTTGAAAGGTTTTTAAATAGCGAAAGAGTTTCCGCGCCCGACTTTGATATTGACTTTGAAGATACGCGCCGTCAAGAAGTTATCGAATACGTTCGCAATAAATACGGTTTTGATACCGTTGCCAAAATAGTTACGTTTGGCACGATGGCGGCTAAAAACGCTATAAAGGACGTTGGTAGGGTGCTTAACGTTCCGCTTAACGACCTTAATAGGCTTACTAAGGCAATTCCAACAAAGGTTGCTAAAAAAGGCAAGATGATTGATATAGGAAGACCTAATATTTTACAAAAAGTATTCGGTTTTTATCCGGGAGATATCGATTATTCCGTTCCCGAACTCGTTGAAATGTATAACGACAATTTAGAAATTAAAAAGGTCGTTGATATTGCAATGAAACTCGAAGATATGCCACGCCAACCAGGCACGCACGCGTGCGGTGTAATAATAGGCGCGGACATACTTGATAGGCACATGCCACTTTCGCGTAACGGCGACGATATTACTACTCAATACGTAGGCACGGAACTTGAAAGTCTAGGCTTTTTAAAGATGGACTTTTTAGGGCTTCGAAACCTTAGCGATATTAAAAACTGTATCGAACTTGTAAAAGATAATTACGATAAAGACGTAGTTTTTGATAGAAATCATTACGACGATGAAAAGGTTTACGACCTTATATCTTCGGGTAATACTACGGCTATATTCCAAATAGAATCCGCGGGATTTAAAGGCTTTTTATCTAAACTTAAACCTAACTGTCTTGAAGATATCGTGGCGGCGGTGTCTTTATACCGACCAGGTCCTATGGACTCTATTCCGCGTTTTATTCAAAACAAACACAATCCTCAAAAAATCAAATATTTACACCCGCTTTTAGAGCCTATATTAAAGCAAACTTACGGCTGTATAGTATATCAAGAACAAGTTATGAGAATCGTTCAAGATTTAGCAGGCTATACGCTCGGTCAAGCCGATATGGTAAGGCGTATGATGGGCAAGAAGAAAGTAGCCGAAATGGAAAAGGAAGTTGAAACCTTTATTTTCGGTAAAGGCGAAACGGTTGATAAAAACGGCAAGGTAAATAGAGCGATAGACGGTTGCGTTAAACGTGGCGTTAGTGAAGAAGTTGCGCGTAAGGTTTGGGACGAAATGAAAGACTTTGCTAAATACGCGTTTAACAAGTCGCACGCGGCGGCATATTCCGTTGTAACGTACCAAACGGCGTACTTAAAGTGTTATTATAAACCTGAATTTTTAGCGTCAGTTTTAAACAACCGTATTGATAAAATTGAAGAAATAACCACTTACGCAACTTATGCAAAAGAAGAAAAAATAGACATTTTACCACCAGACGTTAACGAAAGTAAAACTATGTTTTCCGTTAAAGACGGTAAAATTAGGTTTGGTTTGGCGGGTATTAAAAACGTTGGTATTGCGGTTATTAACGAAATTATTGAAGAAAGAGAGCAAAACGGTAAGTTCACTAGTTTAGAAGATTTTGCAAAGCGTTGTGCTAAAAGTTTAAACAAGCGCGTAGTTGAAGCGCTCATATACTCTGGCGCGTTCGACTGCTTTAACGTTTATAGAAGTAGGCTTATAGGCGCGTACGAAGAAGTTTTAGACTGTGCTTCACGTATTGCAAAACAAGAAGACGACGACCAACTTTCGTTCTTTGGTAAAGACACGGGCTTTAATATCGAAGAAAAAATAGTTGCAAATTATCCAAACGTTGAAGAGTTTGACGATAAAACTAAATATCAATTTGAAAAGCATTATTTAGGCATTTACGTAACTGGTCATCCGCTTGAAAATTACAAAAACGAACTTAAACAGTTTATGTTTTCAACGGCGTTATTCTTAAATAAAGAACTCAACGAAAACGACGAAGAAGTTTATTTAGACGTAACCGACGGTATGCAATTATCTTTTGGCGGTATGATAACGTCACTCAAAAAAATCACTACCAAAAACGGCGATACGATGTGTGCGCTTAACGTTGAAGATTTATACGGCTCGGTTGAGTGTACGCTATTTCCAAGGGCGTATGAAAAGTATAAAAACTTTGCCGAAGAAGATAATATCGTTAGAATAGACGGTAAACTTCAACTGCGTGACGATAAACCGCCAAGCATAATAATTGAAAAAATAGAACAACTTGTAAAAGTTCAAAACGCTAAAATAGAAGAAGTAAAATCACAAGAATTTTTAGGTTTAGACGTAACTAATCTTGAAAATTTAGACGAACTTTACGATATTTTACAAGCGTATCCGGGCGATATTCAAGTATTCGTTAAAAAGGACGGTAAAAAATTTAAATTAAATGCCAAAGTTAGAAACTGTAAAGGCTTAATAACCGAACTTTTATCAATTTTAAACGAGCAAGACATAACGTTTTTTAATAAATGATAAAACGATTTTCAACAAATAACAAAATAAAAATTTTAACATATTTACATTAAAGGAGAACAAATGAACAAATTAGCAATAATTACAAGTGGCGGAGATGCTCCAGGAATGAACGCGGCTTTAAGGGCTTGCGTAAGATATGCGCTTAATAGCGGTTTTGAAGTTTACGGCGCTGAACGCGGTTACGCGGGTTTAGTTGACGGCTCAATCGTTAAATTAGATTCACGTTCCGTATCTAACATTTTACATCGTGGTGGTACGGTTTTAAAAACTGCAAGATGTCCTGAATTTAAAGACGTTAACGTGCAAAAGATAGCGGCTGAAAACTTACGTAAAGAAGGCATTGAAAATTTAATAGTAATCGGTGGCGACGGCTCGTTTAACGGCGCAAAAGCATTATCAGACAACTTTGGTATTAGCGTAGTAGGTATTCCTGCAACTATCGATAACGACCTTGCTTATACCGACTATACTTTGGGTTTTGATACGGCGGTAAACACTTGTTTAGTAGCAATCAACAACCTTCGCGATACTATGGGCTCGCACGATAGAGCGTTTATGCTCGAAGTTATGGGTAGAAACTGCGGTGATATTGCGCTTTACGCTTCAATTTGCGGTGGCGCGGAATTTTGCTTAATTCCAGAAGTTCCTTACAATATTGAAGAAATTGCTTCAACTATGAAGGAAAACGTAGAAAAAGGCAAGGCTTCAAATATGATTATTATAGCAGAAGGTGTAGAAGGCAAAGAAAAAATCTCTGCAAAAATTACGGAATTAACAGGCATAGGCGTTAAATATACTAATTTTGGACATATTATTCGCGGTGGCTCACCAACTATGGCGGATAGAATTTTAGCAACTAGAATGGCAGTTAGAGCCGTTGAAGTTATTAAAGAAAACAAAACTAATAGGGTAATCGGTATAAGGAATAACGAAATTTTTGACGCTAATATTACCGACGCGCTTTCTATGCCAAGAAAGTTAAACGAAGAACTTTATAGAGTTGCAGGAATTTTAGCAAAATAATTTTAAGACGAAGGTATTGTTTTATGATTTACAAAAATATTGAATTTCACAACGTTGAAGAACTTATTCACAACGAAGACGGTAGCGTTACGTGGCTTCGCGTTCCATCCGCCGTATTTAGTAAGATGGAAATGCGCAATGCCGATACCGCCGTTCACGGCGCGGGCGGTGTTGAGCTTCGTTTCGTTATTAAAGGCGAATCGGCAACCATTAAAATGAGAACTTATGAAGATAACCCTTCTTCATACCCGCATTTCCACGTTTTTAGAGGTGCAGTTCAAGGCGGTTGGGAAGATAACGAAATTCACACTACCGTAACGGGCGAAATTCAAGATTTCGTAATTAAAAAAGCGGAAAACATTGAACGCGTAAACGATATGCATAAACGCATCGGTTACGACTGGAACGGTGAAGTTGTAAGGATAATATTTAATTTGGGAAAGTTTAGAATTTACGATATTATAGGCGACGTTGAACCTCCTAAACCTAGTCAAACGCCAAGCAAAAAAATGCTTTGTTACGGTTCTTCAATAACTAACGGTTCAAGCGCTTTAAATTCGGTGCATACGTGGGTGTCGTTACTTGCGCGCAACTTAAACGTTGACGTTTACAATAAAGGTATGCCAGGCTCTTGCGCAATGGAGCCGGCGTTAGCGGAATTTATTGCAAGCGAAGGCGAAAAGGGTAACTGGGATATAGCAACGCTCGAACTCGGCATAAACGTTTTAGGTTGGGAAAAAGAAAAATTTACCGAACGCGCTGAAAATATCATTAAAGAAGTTGCAGGTAGGAATTTAGATAAGCCTGTTTTCGTAATATCGCCGTTTTACCACTGTGGCGATGAGTACTGGGATGACGACAATGCAAAAGTTTGGCGTGTAATACTTGAAGATATCGTTAAAAAGTATAACTTTAAAAACGTAACCTATATAAACGGACACGACGTATTAGACGGTGTTTTATACATGTCGGCAGACTTTTTACATCCTAATATCTACGGTATGCAAAAAATAGCAGACGACTTAACAAAAATAGTAAGCGAAAAATTAAATATAAAAACGATACGATAAAAAAAGACGGTTTAAACCGTCTTTTTCTTTTACTATTTAATTCTTAAATCTTTGTTTTTAAAGGGTAAAATTGCCGTTTTTTCGCCCGACAAACGCGATACAAGCCTTTCGTTGTATTTTGCCTTAATTTCGCTTAAAGAAAGATTTGTGGTTATTATAAACGCATTGTTTTTATCAAGCCTATCGCTAATAAGCGAAAGTAAAAATTCAACCGTAACGTTATTGTATTTTGGCTCTGTGCCAAGGTCGTCAATAACCAAAAAGTCGCAGTTTAATAAAATATCGTTTATAACCGTTCTATCAACTTCGCCAAGGTGCATTTTTAAAAATATATTGTTTAGTTCCGTTGCGGTTAAAAATATTGCGTTAAAGCCTTTTAATAGAAGTTCGCTATATACGCATTTAGATAAAAAAGTTTTACCAGTGCCAACGTTTCCTAATAAAACAAAGTTTTTAACGTTTACTTTTGGAAAGTTACTTGCGTATTTGGTTAGTAGTAATTTTTGGTTTTGTATTTCTTTTGCGTTTGCATCGCTGAAAGAGCAAAGGTCTTTATTGTTTACGCCTAAATATTTAAGAGAAATTTCCGTAAGTTTTTTGTTAAAGCATTTACAGCGCTTGCTATTTATTGTGCCTTTGTCCTTGCAAATTTTACACTCTACCGTCTTTTCAATAGCGTCGTAGTAGCCAACGCTTTTTATTTTGTTGTATTTTTTAAGTTCCAAGTTTTTAAGTTCGTTTTTAAGTTCTTCAACGTTATTAGTGCCTTCGTATTCGTTTTTAGCAATTTCGTATTTTAAATTGCCTATATCGTTTAAAAGGTTAGTATAGCCGTCGTCTTGACCTAAAAGACCGACAAAATATTCGTTAATTGCGTAAATTTTAGTGCGTTTATTTACGTAAAACTCATTAACTTGGTCAATTAAAGTTTTAGATTTTATCATATAATTCCTTTATATCGTCAACTGCGTCAA
>JAZOMW010000017.1:0-52369 GCA_045654225.1 Christensenellaceae bacterium
GCCAACGATTTTAGCAAGTCTTCTTGCAATTTCCGTTTTACCAACGCCCGTAGGACCTTTCATAATTATGTTTTTAGGAGTAATTTCTTCCCTTAATTCAGGAGATAATTGACTTCTTCTATATCTATTTCTAAGCGCAATTGCAACGGCGCGTTTAGCGCTGTCTTGTCCGATAATATAACGGTTTAATTCGCTTACAATCTCTCTTGGCGATAAATTCATAATTTCTCCTTAAATTAAACCTTTTCAACAACTATATTGTCGTTAGTAAAAATACAAATTTTACTTGCAACGATTAACGCTTTTTTAGCAATAACGTCCGCTTCGTAATCAGTTTCTTCAATGAGCGCGCGAGCAGCCGCTAACGCGTAATTACCGCCACTACCTATTGCGCAAACGCCACCGTCCGGTTCAATAACTTCGCCACCGCCGGATAAAACGAGTAAATTGTCTTTATCGGCGCAAATCATCATTGCTTCGAGTTTTCTTACAACCTTGTCTTCACGCCAAAGTTCCGCAAGTTCAACCGCGCTTCTCATAAGGTTGCCAGAGTATTTATTAAGCATACCTTCAAACCTTTCGGTTAAAGTAAAAGCGTCGGAAACGGAACCTGCAAAGCCTACTATTACCTTTCCGCCAAAAATTCTTCTAACTTTTACTGCGTTATTTTTAAAAACTACCGATTCGCCCATAGTAACTTGACCGTCGCCCGCTATTGCGGTTATACCGCCTTTTTTTACGGCGCAAATAGTAGTACCTCTAAATTCAATACTCATAATTAGTTCTCCTTTTTAGTTTCAACGTAGTTGCAATCTTTTTGAGAGCATTTAACCATACTGTCTTTAATAACTAAATGGCTACCGCATACCGGACAAATTTTACCGGTAGGCACGTCCCAACTCTTAAAGTTGCAATTTGGATAGCCCGAACAACCGTAATAAACCGTGCCTTTTTTAGAAATCATTTTTTGAGCGGGTTTATTGCATATAGGACACACGCCTACTTGCTCGGTTAAACTTTTAGTAACGTTACATTTAGTGCATTTTAAATACTTACCAAACTTACCAGTTTTAATAAGCATTACCGCACCGCAAGAACATTTTTCTTTTGCAATTTCGTCGCCTTGTTGCATTTTTGTTCCGCACGTAGCGTTAGGACAAGATAAATATTTGCCGAATTTACCCTCCTTTAATATCATAAGTTCATTACAGTTAGGGCAAACCACTTCACTAACTTTATCGTCCGGATTTTTTGTTTTTTTGCAAGACGGACAGTATAAAAACTCGCCGAATCTTCCCTTCTTTTTAACGTACAAACTACCGCAATTTTCACAAGGAATATCGGTTTGTTCGCTATTATCGCTCGTTGCAGTTTTTAATTCCGTTATAAACGGTTTATAAAAATCTCCAACTACTTTACGCCACTCTTTTTTACCTTCCGCAACGTCGTCGAGTTTATCTTCCATTTTAGCGGTAAAGCCTACGTCCATAATGTCGGAAAAATACTTAACTAATAAATCGGTTGCGTCAAAGGCAATTTGAGTTGGAACCAAATACTTACCTTTTCTTGCAATAAACTTACGCTTTGTAAGCGTACCTATAATAGTTGCGTACGTTGACGGACGGCCTATACCGTTATCTTCTATCGCTTTAACGAGCGAAGAGTCAGTGTATCTAACGGGAGGTTTTGTAAACTTTTGTTCTTTGTCGAGTTTCTTTAAAGTTAAAACGTCGCCAACTTTCATATCGGGAAGTAACTTTCCGTTATCGTCTTCATCATCTCCGCTTACTGCGGTTGAAAAATCGTAAACAGCCGTATAACCTTTAAATTTAACGCTTTTTCCGCTCGCTTTAAAACCGTATTCACCCGCGTTTACGGCCACTTTCATAGAGTTATATTGCGCTTCCGCCATTTGCGACGCTAAATATCTTTCGTAAATTAACTTATATAAGTTATAGTGGTTTTTATCTAAAATATTTTTAACGCTTTCAGGCGTAATAGTAACGTCGATAGGTCTAATTGCTTCGTGAGCGTCTTGCGCGTTCTTTTTTGACGCGTAAACGTTCGGTTTTGACGGTAAATACTCTTCGCCAAAATTTTTAGCAATATATTTTAAACAATCGTTTTGCGCGTCTTGCGAAATACGAGTTGAGTCAGTTCTAATATAGGTAACTAGCGCCAAATGCCCTTTTTGCGTTTCAACGCCTTCGTAAAGGTGCTGTGCAAGTTGCATTATTTGCGGTGCTGGTAAGCCTAACTTACTTGCGCCGTCTTGTTGCATAGTAGAAGTTGTAAACGGTGGAAGAGCGTGCACTTTTACAACGCTTTTTTTAACGTCACTAACCAAAAAGTTGCTATTTAATACGCTATTATAAACTTCAAGCGCTTCCGCTTCGTTAGACGGCTTAAATTTTTTACCGTTCTTTTCGGCTAACGCTATTTTAAATTCGCTACCAACTCCACTAGTTTTTACTTTTGCGGAAATATTCCAGTATTCCTGTGGAACGAAGTTTAAAATTTTGCGTTCAAGTTCAACGGCAAGCCTAACGGCAACCGATTGTACTCTACCTGCCGACTCCCCGTCCTTAACTCTCGTTCTAACGAACGGAGATAATTTATAACCAACTATTCTATCAAGAATTCTTCTTGCTTGTTGAGAGTCAACCAAGTTATAGTCAATTCTTTCAGGCTTTGAAATTGCGGTTTTTACCGCTTTTTCACTAATTTCGTTAAATTTAATACGATGAGTTTTACCTTTTATTCCTAAAACTTCGTATAAATGCCAAGCAATTGCTTCACCTTCTCTATCCGGGTCGGTAGCAAGATATACAAGTTCCGCTTTATCGGCAAACTCTTTTAATTCTTCAACTTTTTTCTTTTGCTTTGGTTCGATAACGTAGGTTGGCTCAAAATCGTTGTCAACGTCAACGGCAAAACGCTTTTCGGGTAAGCCCCTAACGTGACCGTTACTACCTAAAACTTTGAATTTACTACCTAAAAACCTTTCAATGGTCTTTGCTTTTTTTGGTGATTCTACTATTACTAATTGCATAAGTCTCCTATATGTTCGTAGATTTTGCTAAAAATTTGCTTACTTGACCGGCAAATATTCACTTGCCGTTCCTTTTACTATTAGCCCTTTAATTTCAAGTGAAGAAATTATAGGCATTATCATAAACACTTTTAAATTTAATTCGGCACATAAATCGTCAACTTTCGTAACGCCGTTTTTAATTGCGTTATAAACTAGTTGTTCCGTGCTAGTTAGCCGTACTTTATTATTGACGGACATATCGATTTGTAAAACTTCGCTAATATCTTGTTCACTCGTTACTAAACGAGCGCCGTCTTTAATTAAATCGTTGCACAGTTTACCGCCTTCGTAATGTGGCGAATACGGAAAGCAAAAAACTTCTTTACCGTATTCAAGTGCGTAAGAAGCGGTATGCCTAGTTCCGCTATTTAATGAACCGCTTACAATTAAAACACCGTCGCCTAAACCTGCAATTATTCTATTTCTAACTGGGTATCTAAAATTTCTTGGTGCAACGTCAAGCGGATATTCGCTTATAATTAAACCGCTTTTTATAACCTTATTTATTAACTCTCTATTAACTTCAACGTCAACGTAGTTAAATCCGCTTGCTAAAACGCAAATCATATTACCACTTTCAAGCGCACCGTTTATAACCGCCGTATCGCCACCAGACGCAACGCCCGTAATAATAACTACGCCGTTTTTAGAAAAGGTGGACGCAAAGTTAGTGGTAATTTTAGAGTATTCGCTTAAAGTTTTACGCGAGCCAACTATTGATAGCGCGTTTTTAGCGTTTAACAATTTAACGTTACCTTTTGCATACAAGCAAAGTGGCTTAAACGGTAAATCTATTAGCCTTTTAGGATATTCGCTATCGTAAATAGTAATAACTTCTACGTCGTTTTTAGCGTAATTATCAAGCAAATCATCAACAAAACCGCTATTTATTGCAGTAGTTAACGCGTTACTAGTTAAACCGCAGTCAACCGAATTTAAATACGAAATTGCCGGCTCTAAATTCTCAAAAATTTCGCCAACGTCATTATAAAGTTCAATAATTTTAACTTTATGTTTATACTCAAAGTTTAAAAAACCGTCAAGCAAAATTAAAGCGTTTCTATTTAAGTTAGTCATCTACCGCTATTGCTCCTATAACCAACTGCTTCTAAAATATGCTCTGGCAGAATTTGTTCACTAAACGAAAGGTCTGCAATAGTTCTTGCCACCTTTATTATTCTACTTCTTGCCCTTGCCGATAAGTTAAGGCTTTCAAACGAAGTTTTTAAAATGCTTTCGCACTCGCCCGATAATTTACAGTATTTTTTAATGTGATTTTCTTTCATTTCGGCGTTAGTGGTAATATTATCGCTTTTAAATCTTTCGTATTGAACTTTACGCGCAAATTCAACGCGTTTTCTAACGTCTAAACTGCTTTCTTCAAGTTTTGTTGATACAAGGTCGCTATACTCAACGCCTTCAACGCCAACTTGAATATCAATTCTATCAAGTAACGGCTCTGAAATACGCGCGCGATATTTTCTTATTTCGCTAACGGTACATTTACAAGTTTTATTTTTTGCGCCGTAATTACCGCACGGACACGGGTTCATACTACCACAAAGCATAAAACTTGCGGGATATTCAACGGACGCTTTTGCTCTCGTTACCGTTATTACCCTATCTTCAAGCGGTTGACGTAAACACTCTAAAACCTTACGCGGATATTCGGGCATTTCGTCAAGATACAACACGCCGTTATGCGCTAAACTTATAACGCCCGGCATTGCGTTAGGACCACCGCCAACTATCGCCACGTTTGAAGCCGTGTGATGCGGAGTCATAAACGGGCGGTATTTAATAATGCCTTCGTCGTTTCTCAACACTCCCGCAACGCTATGAATTTTAGTGGTTTCAAGTGCTTCTTCAAAACTCATTTTAGGCATAATTGACGGAATACACTTTGCCATCATTGATTTGCCCGCGCCCGGTGGACCTTCAAACAAAATATTGTGTCCGCCTGCAACCGCAACTTCTAACGCGCGTTTTGCAAAGGCTTGACCTTTAACGAAAGAAAGGTCGCTTGAAAGTGAGTTTTCTTGAACTTGTATATCGTAATTAGACGGAGTTACCGCTTTATATTCACCGTTATTTTTTAAAAGTTCTATTGCTTCGGTTAAATTTTTTAACGCGTAAACTTCCGTGCCTAAAACGTAACTTGCCTCAACGGCGTTTTCATAAGGAACTATAAACTTTTTAGAGCCGTTGTTTTTAGCGCTAATGAGCATAGGGAGTAAACCCGAAACTGAACGGAGCGTTCCGTCAAGCGAAAGTTCGCCTATTAAAACGTATCCGTCGTCTAATTTTTCCGCTTCACTACTGGATGCCATTAACATACCAACCGCAATAGCAAGGTCGAAATACGAACCTTGTTTTTTAACGTCTGCCGGCGCAAGATTAACCGTTACCCTAGCGTTTGGATATTTTTTTCCGCTATTTCTAATTGCTGAACGCACCCTTTCTTTTGCTTCTTTAACGGACGCGTCCGGAAGACCTACTATTTCAAACGACGGCAAGCCGTTAGAAACGTCAACTTCAACGTCAACAGGAAAACCCGTTAAGCCTATAAGCGCATAACTTTTAACTTTTGCAAGCATTAAAAATTCCCCTTTAATAAAAATTAGTAACGATTATACTTACATTATTTTAAACCACAATTTAAAAAAAGTAAACAGTTTTCACTAAAATTTCATATCTTTATATAATTATATATAGATAGTGAGCGCGCAAAGTATTCCTTTAAATATTATATATTTAATGTATTAAAAATATTGCAAATATTTTTTATACACCCTTTACAAAATAGTTAAATATATGTTAAAATTTAGATATGGTACACCTAGGAAACGACTGGGACGGTATTTTACGCCCGCTATTTGAAAGTGAAAACTATTTAAAAATTCGCTCCTTTTTAAAGAGCGAATATCAAAACCATACTATTTATCCAAGTATGTACGATATTTTTAATTGCTTTAAACTAACGCCGTATAGTAACGTTAAAGCGGTAATACTCGGGCAAGACCCTTATCACGAAGTAGGGCAAGCGCAAGGCGTTTGTTTTTCCGTGCCTAACGGAGTAAAATTCCCGCCTTCACTACAAAATATATTTAAAGAATTAGAAAGTGATTTAGGCTTTAAAAAACCAACTAGTGGCGACTTGACTTCTTGGGCTAAAAACGGAGTATTATTACTTAACACCGTTCTAACCGTGCGTGAAGGTCAAGCAAACTCGCATAAAAATTGTGGTTGGATGACGTTTACTGACGAAGTTATTAAACTAATTTCTAAAAAAGAAAGCCCAGTAGTCTTTATTTTATGGGGTGGAAACGCAAGAAGTAAAAAACCCCTTATAGCAAAACACCACCATATTATTGAAAGCGCGCACCCTTCTCCACTTTCAGCGTACAACGGCTTTTTCGGTTCTAAACCGTTTTCAAAAGCAAACGAATTTTTAATTAAAGATAACAAAACGCCTATCAACTGGCAATTGTAAAATAAAAATCCGCTATTAAAAGCGGATTTTTGTATTTTTGTTTAGTTTAAAATTCAGTTCTTGAACTGCGTGAAAACAACTCGTTAAAAGTTTTTATAGGCTCTTTATTTTCGTATAAAATGCTATAAACTGCGTTAGTTATAGGCAATTCTTCTTGGTAAACTTCGCCTAATTTTTTAAGCGCTTTTACAGTTTCAACACCTTCGGCACTCATATCAAAATTTTCGCCTTTAATATAAGCTTCGCCAAAGCATCTGTTACGGCTATATTTAGAAAATAGCGTAGTTTCATAGTCACCTAAATGGCATAAGCCGTAAGCAGAATGTTCAAGACCGCCCATTTTGCCTATTAACCTGCTAATTTCTCTTGCGCCACGAGCCATAAGCGAGCCTTTAAGCGTTGTAAAGCCACCGCCGTCAAGCATACCTGCTGCTATGCCGAAAACGTTTTTTGAAGCAGCGCCTATTTCGTTACCGATAATATCGTCACCGTAATAAAAACGAATTAAATTGCTACGTAAATTGTCGGCTAAAAACTTTGTAAGTTCAAGGCTATGAGAGTCGATAACCATACAGTTAGGTTTGCCTAAAACAAACTCTTCAATATGACCTGGACCAAGCCAAACGGCAAGATTGTTTTTATCTATACCGCACTCTATTGCAACTTCCGAAAGCCTTTTACCAGTTTCAACCTCTAAGCCTTTCATACATAAAACTACTTTTTGGTCTTTAAGCCCGAGTTTAACAAGATTAGTTACAACCGAGCGAAGTGATTGACTTAAAATTGAAATTATAATAATTTCACCATCTAAAACGTCACTTAAATTGCAAGTTAGTTTAACGTTTTTATTTAAAGTTACGTATTTATTTTTGCCGGTGGTTTTTAAGGTTTTATAGGAAGTTCCGTCTTCCCTACCGTATTCTATAACTTTATGACCTTGCGTGGAAAGATACCAAGTTATAAAACTACCCCATCTACCGCATCCAACAACTGAAATTTTCATATTTACACCTAAATTATTCCGTTAAAATTGCTAATAAAACGATACCTATAAGCGTTGCAAAAATTGCTATGTAATGTTTAAGAGATAATTTTTCCTTTAAGAACAACCTACTCCAAACTACTGAAAGTACGCAGTATGAAGAAATCATAGGCAAGAATTGAACGTAAGGCGACGCAACTACCGCCATGTAAAAAATTTGACCTATCGTTTCGCAAGTACCGCCGATAATTAAATATTTGCTAAATGGAACGGTGTATTTTTTAACTGTTCCATCTTCTAAAACTTCTTCTTTATTTACTTTAAAGAAGGCTTGTTTTTTAACGAATTTAACCCAAATGAACGCAAATATTGCAAAGCAAAGCGAGGTAAATTCAAACGCGGTGTTAGCAGAATAATCGCTAACGAAAATTTCTCTATCGTAAACGATTTCGTCGCCAACCGTAGCAATAGCGTCTAAAAATAAGTAGATAATAGGAATTAAAATTGCAAGTAAACTACCAGTATATTTAAAGTCCTTACCTTGCGTTCTTATTTTTTTAATTTCATCGTCTTCGTTGTATTCAACGTAGCCGAGCCATATAATACCAAAAGTAATTAAAACTACGGCTAAAATTTCGAATATTCCTAATGAAACGGGCTCGCTAAATACACCGAACGCACCGAGTATTGCAATTAAAAGAAGCGCAAGCGAGCCTGACGCGTTACATATAGGGCTTGAAATTGAAAGTTCAATGTATCTTAAACCAACGTAACCTATTACCATTGCAAGTAAGTATAAAAACGCAACCGGCAAATAGTAGATAAAGTCCATAGGCTTAAAGTCGGTATAAAAGAAACTTAATAAGAAAGCGTTTTCACTTTCTAAAAGTTGGTCGCCAAAAAAATATGAAACGATTAAAGTAATAATAGCGTGTAAACCCATTATAGCACCAACTGCAAAAATTACACGCCAGTGGCTACTATTATCGTTTTGAACCGTACCTTTTTTAGAAAAAAGGTCCGAACCACTCCAAGAAACAAGCGCAATAAGCGCAAAAGCAAAATATAACATAAATAATAATCCTCCGTAAAAAAATTTTTTTGTGTTTTTTAATTAAATTTTTACGGGATTTTTAAATGTCAATTAAATGTTCGTTCAAAAGTTCTTGAACGGAGCGCAAAATACCGAGTTTTGCGTGGTAAAACGTTAATCCGCCTTGAAAATATACGGCGTAAGGCGGTCTAATAGGTCCGTCCGCCGAAAGTTCTATTGAAGAGCCTTGAACGAACGCTCCTGCCGCCATAATAACGTTATGCTCGTAACCCGGCATATAGCCTGGAATAGGCGTAACGTAACTATCAACTGGCGCTGCGGACTGTATGCCCTTACAAAACGCACACATTGCCTTTTCACTGTTAAGTTCTACGGCTTGAATAATGTCGTGCCTACTTTCTTTTCCGTTAGGAATTGCTTTAAAACCTAACTTTTCATAGAAATTCGACGCAAAAATAGCGCCTTTTAACGCTCCCGCCGTAACGGTTGGAGCCATAAAGAAACCTTGATAAAACTTTTGCATTACGCCAAGCGTTGCGCCAACTTCTTGACCAAGACCTGGTGCGGAAAGCCTATACGCACATCTTTTAACGAGTTCGTCTTTACCGCAAATATAACCTCCGATAGGCGCTAACCCACCGCCCGGATTTTTAATTAACGAGCCAACGGTTAAATCCGCGCCAACGTCGCTTGGCTCCACGGTTTCAACGAATTCACCGTAGCAGTTGTCAACCATAACTATGAGTTCGGGTTTAATAGTCTTAACAAAAGCTATAAGTTCGCCTATTTGCTTAACGGAAAAAGTAGGTCTAGTACTATAACCTTTCGAACGTTGAATAGTAACCATTTTGGTTTTTTCGTTTATTGCTTTTTTAATACCGTCGTAGTCGAAAGTGCCGTCTTTTAAAAGGTCAACTTGGCTATAACTTACGCCGTATTCGCTTAAAGAACAAGTAGATTCTCTAATTCCTATAACTTCTTCAAGCGTATCGTAAGGTGCGCCTACGGGAGATAAAAGTTCGTCGCCCGGAAGTAGATTAGCGGAAAGAGCAACGGTTAACGCGTGCGTTCCACAAGTAATTTGCGGTCTTACGAGCGCGCTTTCCGTATGAAAAACGTCACTATAAACTTTTTCAAGTTTGTCCCTACCGATATCGTCGTAGCCGTAGCCCGTTGTAGTTTGAAAACAAGAAACGTCAACTTTATTTTTTTGCATTGCGAGTAATACTTTGTTTTGGTTGTATTCCGCAATTTTATCAATTTCTTCAAAACGGGGTTTTAATTCGTTTAAAATTATTTCGCCCATTTCATAAACTTTATTTGACACACCAAGTTCGCTATACATTTGTTTGTTCATAAATTCACCTTGCATCAATTTTAGCATATATTTAACTTAATAGTCAAATATATGGATAAATTTGCAAAAAAAAATTGCCACGGCAAGTGGCAAATTTTAAGTTGATTTAATAAATAATTTCAATATTGCACGAATTACGCGCGGTGGTTTAATACAAATTATACGCATAAATAAACTCCGTTTTACAATTTATTATATGCAACCGTATATCTACAAAGTTCTTAACGCTTCTATTGCTTCTTTCATATCAGGCGCGTTAAACACAGTTGAGCCCGCAACTATAACGTTCGCGCCCGCTTTTTTAACCGCGCCAACGTTTTCTATCGTTATTCCGCCGTCAACTTCAAGTTCAATATCTAAACCACTTTCTTCAATATACTTTTTAACTTCTTCAATTCTTTCAAGTGAATTTTCAATAAATTTTTGACCGCCAAAACCAGGGTAAACGGACATTATAAGCACTAAATCTGTATAAGGAAGCAAATCTTTAATAACGCTAGTATCGGTATCGGGCTTAATTGAAAGACCGCTTTTAACACCTAAACTTCTAATTTTTTGAAGTATTGTTTTTAAGTCGGCATCGGTTGCTTCGTAATGAATTGTTATATAGTCTGCGCCCGCTTTTGCGAAATTTTCGATATAATTTTCGGGCTTTACAATCATTAAGTGAACGTCTAAAACACCGCCCGTTATTTTACGCAAATCGCTAACCATTTTTATGCCGAAGTTTAAATTAGGAACGAAAGTTCCGTCCATAACGTCAACGTGAATATAGTCTGCACCGGCAGTAGCAAGGTCGTTAATTGCTTTACCCATAAACATATAGTTTGCCGATAAAATCGATGGTGCAATTTTAATATTTTTAGCCATAATTACTCCTTTAAATAAGTTGTATATTTTTAGAATTTATCTTTAATTTTATTGATTTTTCAAATTTATATAATTGCGCCTTAACTGTCCGCAAGCACCGTCGATGTCCGCGCCGTTTAAACGCCTAACTGTGGCGGATAAACCGCCTTTTTCAAGCATAGATACAAAGGCGTAGGCTTCTTTTTCGGTAGTAGATTTTAAACCGCTTTCCTTTACTTCGTTAAGCCTTATAACGTTTACGTGGCACGGCTTACCTTTTAGTATTTTTATAAGTTCGTTCGCGCACTCTTTCGTGTCGTTTTCGCCTTTAACAAGCGAATATTCAAAAATGTAACGCCTACCCGTTTTTTCAAAATAATACGAACACGCTTTTAAAATATCTTCTATTGAATAAGCGTTTGCAATAGGCATTAAAAGTTTACGCTTTTCATTAAACGGTTGATGAAGTGAAATCGTTAAATTTACGGGTAAACCTTCTTCACTAAATTTGTAAATCTCTTTAACTAAACCGCAAGTAGATAAACTTATATTTCTTAAACTAACGTTAAGACCGTTATTACTTGAAATAAGTTTTAAAAATTTAACGGTGTTATCGTAATTATCAAACGGCTCGCCACTACCCATTAAAACAACGTTAGTTACCGCCCTATTTTTAATAGTGCCTCCGTTAATATTGTTGACTTTTGCAACCATTGCAAGCATTTCGCCCGCCGTTATGTTTCTAACGAGCCCGCCTATTCCCGACGCGCAAAATTTGCAACCCATACGGCAACCAACTTGCGTTGATAAACACTGAGTGTTACCGTAGTTATTTTTCATATAAACGCCTTCAACTATATTCCCGTCGCTTAACAAAAACAAGTATTTTTCCGTACCGTCAACCGAAACTAATTTTTGTTCTATTTTAACGGCGCAATCTTCGTATTCAAGCAAAAGTTTATCTTTAAGCGTTTTTGGAATATTTGAAATTTCGCTTATATTTTTACCGCTTGCAAGCGCAGTATATATTTGAGTTGCCCTAAACGGCTTTTCGCCTAAACTCGTAATTAAAGCGGACAATTCGCTAAATGATAAGTCTTGTAATATTTTCATTATTTTATCCTTTTAAACGCCGAAACGTAAAACCCTGCACCATTTGATATGTGCGGTAAAAATTGCAAACCAACTTCTTGCTTAATGCTTGAAAGTGGCGAAGTTATATCTACACTTTCAAAATTTTGGTTTTCTTTTAAAAATTTTAAGGCGATATCTACGTTTTCACTTTTTAATATAGAGCAAGTTGAATAATAAAGCGTACCGCCTACCTTTACGTATTTGCAAACGTTATTTAAAAGTTTAAGTTGAATAACGTTAAGTTCTTTAATAGATTTTTCATCTCTATTAAGTTTAATGTCGGGATTATCTTTTAAAACGCCTAAACCGCTACATGGCGAGTCGCATAAAACCGCGTCAAAATTACTATCGTATTCTTCTAAATATACGGTACTATCAACGCACCTAGTAGTTATATTTTGCTTTTTCATACGCTTTGCGTATGAGTCTATTAAATCTTTACGGTGGCTATGTAGTTCAAGCGCGGTAACGCTATCAAACTTATTTGAAAGCAACACCGCCTTTCCACCGGGCGCGGAGCACGTGTCAAGCAAGTTGTTACCGCCTTTTACAGCATCGCAAATAGCAACGCTACCAACGGACTGAAAAGTATAAACGCCGTCGTAAAAATCTTCGTTCATTTTAAAGTTTTTTACTTCAAAGCAGTTTGTAAAAGGCGTTAAATTATACTCTTTTTTAAGGTTTTTTAAATATTCTTCACCATCGATACCGTCGTTAAAGTTTATAAAGGTGTGCTCGGTGTCGTACGCCATTATTTTTTCGGCTTCTGTTTTTCCGTAATCTTTAACCAAACTATTTACAACGAAAAGCGGATACGAATATTTTATTGAAAGACCTAAATTTCCACTTTCGTTAATTTTAACGCCGTTTCTTAAATAGTTTCTTAAAATTGCGTTTGCAAAGCCCGCCGTTCCGCCTTTACCAAGTTTTTTAATAAGTTCAACGCAAGCGTCCGTTACAACGTGCGGAGCGTTTTTTAGGTAAATTATTGAATATAAGCCTATTTTTAATATGGTTTTAATTTTTTGTTTTGGCATTTTAGCGCATAGTTTAGATATAACATACTCTAACGTTATATCTTTATCAAGCACGCCGTAGCAAATTTTTGTTGTTTGAGAGCGCGTACTTTCACGAATAGCAACGTCTAAAAGCGCTTGCTTAACAAACGCCTTTTCTCCGTAAACTTTATTTAAAATATTGTAACTATCGTAAAAAGTAATAACCATTATTTAAAAAATATGCCCTATTTCTATTTTTTTGCCAAGTAAAAATTGTTTAACGTCTAACCTTTTTGAGCCTTCAAGTTGTAATTCCTTAACTTTTATAGACCCGTTTTTAGCACCTATTATAAGTCCGTTATTTATATCGCTTTTTAAAACTTCGCCCGCTTTTCCCACGTTGCCACAAACTTCCGCTTTAAAAATTTTAAGCATTTTACCGTCTAAATAAGTAAATGCGCAAGGCCAAGGGTTTAAGCCGTGAATTAAATTAACCACTTCTTCGGCGGTTTTATTAAAATCAATTAAACCGTCCTTTTTAGAAAGCATTTTAACGTGAGTTGCCCTTTTTTCATCTTGTTTTATAGGCGTAAGTTTGCCGTTTTCAAGGTCGTTTAACGCTTTAACTATAAGTTTTGCGCCTATACTTGAAAGCCTTTCAAAAAGTTCGCCCGCCGTTTCATACTCTTTTATAGGCGTTTTTTCTTGCATTAAAATATCGCCAGAATCAACGCCGAGCGCAGTTTGCATAATAGTTACGCCCGTTTCCTTTTCGCCGTTTATAATTGCCCATTGTATAGGCGAAGAACCACGGTATTTAGGTAAAAGCGACGCGTGTATATTTATAACGCCGTACTTTGCTATATCTAAAATTTCTTGAGAAAGAATTTGACCGTAGGCGCAAGTTACTAAAACGTCTGGTTTAAGTGCTTTTAAATCTTCAACGCCTTCTTTACTAATTTTATTATAAGAAAGAGTTTTAATTGAAAGCGCGTTTGCTTCAATTTTTACTGCACATGGCGTAATAATTGCCTTTCTTCCTACCGGTTTATCGGGTTGCGTAACAACGGCTAATATTTTATGGTTTGATTTATAAATTTCCCTTAATGCCTCTACGGCAAAATCGGGAGTGCCCATAAAAACTATGTTCATAATTAAACCTCTGTTCTTAAATTATCGGCTTTATCAACGTATAATACGCCGTTTAAATGGTCGTATTCGTGGCAAATTGCCTTTGCTAAAAAGTCTTCCGCAGTTAAAATACACTCTATGCCGTTTCTATCTTGATACTTTACGGTAACCTTTTTAGGGCGCTTAACGTCTCCCCATTTTCCTGCAACGCTTAAACAACCTTCAACGCCGTATTGCACGCCACTTTGCTCCACAATTACTGGGTTAATCATTTCAAAATACTGACCGTCAACGTCAACTATAAAAATACGCCTTAAAACGCCTACTTGCGGTGCGGCTAGTCCTGCACCTTCCGCCTTTATTAAAGTATCGTGCATATCTTCTAAAAGTTGCTTAGTTTTACTTCCAAAATCGCTAACTTCAAAGCACTTTTTTCTTAAAACTTCGTCGCCTATTTGTACAATTTTTCTTATTGCCATATATATACCTCAACTTAAACTGTTTGGATTAACTTCTAAATAACAGCGCACTTTTTGACTATCAAATTCGGTTGCAATTGAATAAAACTTATCCACAACTTCGTCGTTTCCCGTTTTTATTCTTGCTAAAATTTGATAGCGATATTTATTGTTTATGCGCTTAACGGGGCTTTTCATTTTGTTAAAGTAAATAAAGTCGCTAGCGTTGTTATCGCGAACTTCTTTACATTTATAAAAGACCGTTTTAAGCGTTTCTATCGCTTTTAAATCATCGTCACTTTCAACCATTAGCCTTAAAATCAACGCAAACGGCGGAAAAAGTGACGCCCTTCTTAACGAGCACTCTTTTTCAAAAAAGCCGTTGTAATCGTATTCTATTGCATAGTTTAAAACGGCGTTTTTAGGGCTAAAAGTTTGCAAAACGACCTTGCCTTTTTTATCCGCTCTACCACTACGCCCTGCAACTTGCGTTATAAGTTGAAACGTTCTTTCGCTTGCGCGATAATCCGAAAAGTATAAACTCATATCGCCGTCAAGTATGCCAACCAAAGTAACGCCCGGAAAATCGTGGCCTTTTGCAATCATTTGCGTACCGACTAAAATATCGGCTTTTCTTTCGCCAAATTCTTTTAAAATTTTATAGTGCCCTTCTTTATTTTGCGTAGTGTCGTTATCCATTCTTAAAATTTTAGCGTTTGGAAACAACTTATTTAAATCTTCGACTACTTTTTGCGTTCCCGTACCGCTATAATTTATATTAACGCTACCGCAGTCTGGACAACCGCTTGGCATTTTATATGCCGTTCCGCAATAATGACACTTTAAAGTATCTTCATATCTATGATAAGTTAAAGAAACGTCACAATACGAACATTTTGCAACGTATCCGCACTCTCTACATATTATTTTTTGTGAGTAACCGCGCCTATTTAAAAAGATTATTGCTTGATTTTTAGCGTTTAGCGTTTCTTCAAGTTCGCATTTGAGCGCCTTTGAAAAAGCGGACGGATTACCACTTCTAATTTCGCTACGCATATCCGCAATAATAATTTCCGGCATTGATTTTTTATTAACTCTTTCTTTAAGCGTTGCTAGGCTGTACTCGCCGTTTTTAGCGCTTAAAAAAGTTTCAATTTTAGGCGTTGCGCTACCTAAAACTAGTTTAGCATTATTATATTTTGCCCTAAAAAGCGCAAGTTCGCTAGTTACGTAGCGTGGCGAAGTTTCACTTTCATAACTTTGTTCGTGCTCTTCGTCAATTATAATAATCCCTATATTTTCAAGCGGAGCAAAAATGGCGCTTCTTGCACCTATTGCAACTTTTGCTTCGCCACTTCTTAAACGCCACCACTCGTCAAACCTTTCGCCCGCAGATAGTCCGCTATGTAGTATTGCGCATAAAGAACCAAACCTACCGCGAAGGCGTGAAAACATTTGCGGTGTAAGCGCAATTTCAGGAACTAGCATTATAGCGGTTTTTCCGCTACTTATCGCGTCTTCAATAAGCCTTAAATAAACCTCGGTTTTACCACTACCCGTAACGCCGTGAATAAGCGTTGGCTTATTAGAATTTTTAACTATTTCAATAGCGTTTTGTTGTTCACTAGTTAAAATAACGCTTGTATTTACGCTTTTTGCATCCTTATAAGGAGTGCGGTTAATTCTAACTTTTTCGCTCTTTAAATAACCTTTTTTAATAAGCGTTGTAACGGTTGACGGCGAAAATAAGTTAGATAACTCATTTTGTAGTTTTGCTCCGTTTTCCTTTAAAAATATAAGCACTTCTTTTTGCTTTTCCGCGTTCTTTTTAAGGCTTGAAATTACAGTTTCAAAAGCATCGCCGTGTAAATTAAGGCTAATTTCATTATAAAATTTTTCCCTAACCTTGCCCTTTCGCATTTCGGCGGTTAAAAATAGCCTTAACGTGAGCGATTTTGAAATATGGTATTTATTTGATATAAAATTTGCAAGGTCTAAACACTCTTTTGTAAGAGCGGGTACGTCTTCAACAAGGCGCGTGATAGGTTTAAGTTTGCTTTCAGGAACGCTTGACGTTTCTTTAATATTTATTACAAAACCTAAAATTTTACGATTGCCAAAAGGCACGATAACTCTACTACCTACCACAACCGGTAAAGAATTTATCGTGTAATCAAAAATTTTATCAAGTTCACTCGTGGCAATATCCACTATAACTTCGGCAATCATAAGCACCTAAAAAAGTAAAATGAGTAAAAAAGCCGACGGCAAAAGAAATGCCGTAGGCTTAAAATTAGTTGTTAACAACCATAATTTTGTTGTCAAGTATTTCGCAAGCAGCGGCAGTAAGCGGTTTTTGGTTATTTAATACAGCCGTACTATTTTGTGATTTAGAAATATCAATTAGTTGCCTTGCACGCTTTGACGCTACAACGCATAAAACGTACTTTGAGCCGTCGTATTTCTCGCCTAAATTTTTAATAAGTTCATCAGTAGCAGGTTCGTTAATCATATATGTATCTCCTTTTTAAAAAATTATTCAACGTTTTGTATTTGCTCACGCAATTTTTCAATTTCGCATTTTAATTTAAGAGCCGTGTCTGTAACGACTATGTCGTTAGACTTACTGCAAACGGTGTTTGCTTCACGGTTAAACTCTTGAATTAAAAAGTCTAAACGCTTACCGGCTTCACTGCCGTCTTCACAAATTTTTCTAAACTGTGAAATATGGCTATTTAGCCTTGTAAGTTCTTCGTCAATATTGCTCTTGTCTGCAAAAATTGCAACTTCTTGAAGTAGCCTTGTTTCGTCAACTTGAACGCCGGATAAAATTTCTTCAACTCTATCTTTTAACTTTTTAGCATACTCCGTTTTGATAAGTGGCGCGCGTTCTTTAATAATATTTACTAAAATTTCAACGTTATTTATTCTTTCAAGTAAATCCGCCTTTAATTTTTGCCCTTCAAATTCGCGCATTTGGTTTAAATTTAAACAAGCGTCGTTTATAACCAACTCGATAATCTTTGAAATTTCTTCAAGTTTTACTTCGGCTTGCGTTTGTTTAACAACGTCAGGCGATTTTAAAAGCGTGTTTAAAGTAAAATCGTTTTTTAACTCCGCAAATTCGCTTGACAACTCCTTGCTTGCCTCATAGTAGAGTTTTGCAAGCGCCAAGTCAACTTCAACTTGCGTTTCGGCTTCAAGTTCGTTTTTGTAGTTTAAAAACAGGTCTAATTTACCGCGTCTAACGTTTTTTTGAACGGTCTTTCTAATAACGTCGTCAAGCGAAATAAACGAGCGCGGATATTTTAAATTAAGGTCTAAAAACCTATTGTTTACCGTGCGAAGTTCAACACTAACTGTTATTCCGTTTTCTTTATATTCGGCTTTTCCATAGCCTGTCATACTTTTCATATATACACCAATTTTTTTGGAAATTTTAACGAGTATAAATAGTAATATTTATAAATCACTAATATTTTAACACAATTTTTTTTATTTATCAAGCCCTAAAAGGTTAATAAATTCGTTTTCGTCAATAATTTTTACGTTTAAAGCCCTGGCTTTATCAAGTTTTGAGCCTGCTTCTTCGCCCGCAAGCACGACGGTGGTAAGTTTTGATACTGACGACATTATTTCACCGCCTAAACTTTCAATAATAGCGCTTGCCTCACTACGCTTAAAGCGTTGTAAGGTTCCCGTTAAAACGAATTTTTGTCCTTTAAATATTTGCTCTTTTCCGCTTTCGTTTTGAGTAGTTTTTGGCGTTACGCCTAAACTAAATAGCGTTTCAATTTCTTTTAAGTTCGTATCGCTTGCAAAATAATCAACTAAATCTTGCGCGGTTATTTCGCCAACGTCTTTTATGCTAACCAACTCTAAATAAGTTGCTTTTTTAAGTTCTTCAATACTTGGATATAATTTTGCAAGGTCTTTTGCCGTTTTTTTGCCTATTCCGTCAATGCCAAGTGCTAAAATAAACGAAGAAAATTGCGGGTTTTTAGAGTTTTGTATGGCGTTTATTATATTTTGCGCTTTTTTAATTTTAAAACCTTCTAGCGTTAATAAATCCTCAACCGTGAGCGTGTATAACTGTGAAAAAGTTTTTACGCCTAAACAATCGTAAAGTTGCCCTGCCGTCATTTCGGAAAAACCCTCAATATTCATAGCGTCTTTTGAAGCAAAATGGCAAAGCGCGCCAACCACCCTTGGCTTACAGTCTAAATTAGGGCAAAATATATTTGCGCCGTCTTCGTAAATAATACTGCTACAATAAGGGCATAAAGTAGGTTTTTGAACGTCTTTACAAGTTTCATTATTCTCGGTTGCGCCTAAAATTTCGGGAATAACTTCGTTACTACGCCTAATTAAAACGCGACTGCCTATTTTAACGTTTTTTCTTAAAATATCGCCGTAGTTGTTAAGCGTTGCTTTTTTAACGGTTGCACCTGCAAGTTCAACCGGGCTAACGAGCGCTAATGGAGTCAGTTTACCCGTTCTACCAACTTGCCAAACAACGTTTTCAACGATGGTAGTGGTTTCTTCGGCTTCAAATTTAAACGCCATTGCCCATCTTGGAAATTTATCGGTATAGCCTAACTTTTCACGAAGTGAATAGTCGTTTACTTTTATAACTACGCCGTCCGTTAAATAGTCGATATTCTTTCTTTCAACTTCAATTTCCTTAATATATTCTTCAATTTCTTCAAGATTTGACGCGGTTTTTAAAAAGCCGTAAACTTTAAAGCCGTTTTTAACTAAAAAGTCAAAACACTCACTTTGAGTTTTAATAATATCTTCGCTAATATAGTTTACGTTGTAAAAAAGAATTTCAGGTTTTCTTTTTTCGGTTTCGGTCGGGTCTAAATTTCGTATAGCGCCCGCAACGGCGTTACGCGCATTTTTTAAAACTTCGGTTGCGGTTTCATTGTATTTTTTAAGGTTTGAAAGTTTAATAACGGCTTCGCCTTGAACTTCAACAGTGCCTTTAAAATCAATTTCAAGCGGAAACGTTTTTATGGTTAAAACTTGTGCAGTAACGTCTTCACCAACCACGCCGTTTCCGCGAGTAGTTGCACGCGTAAACTTTCCGTTTTCATACGTTAATGAAATTGTTAAACCGTCATACTTATACTCTACCGTATATTCTGGTTTAACGCTTGATAATTTTTCTACTTTGTCAGTAAAACTTTTAAGTTCTTCGTGCGTTAAACTTTTGTCTAAACTATAAAGCCTATTTATATGCGTGTGTTTTTTGAACGCGGAAATAGGCTCTCCACCAACGCGACGGGTTGGAGAGTTAAATAAAACTCTATTTTCTTGTTTTTCAAGTTTTAAAAGTTCGTCGTAAAGTTTATCGTACTCGCCGTCGCTAACAGACGGGTTATCAAGAACGTAATACTCGTGCGCGTACTTGTTTAATAGACGAACAAGTTCTTCCATTTTAGACATATATTAACACCTTAAAAATTTTTATATTTTTAGATTATTTCTTACTTTTTGTTTAATTTTCTATTTCTAACGGCGCAACTTCAACAGCCAAGGTTTTTATGCCTGCACTCGTGAAAGAAACGTCAACGAATTTGCCTTCATTTTTAACGGAAATTACAATTCCCTTACCGAATTTTTTATGAAAAACCTTTGTTCCAACTTTAAACTTTCCTATATTTTGAGTTTTTTTAGGAGCGTTAAAAACGTTGTAACTTGAAGTAAATTTAGTCTTACCGAAACTACTTGAAGACGGCTCGTCTGCATAATAACCGTAATCGTTACCGTCTTTATTATAACTATTATACCTACTCTTATAACCGTCACCGTAAGAGCCGTAACTTGAATATCTATTATAACCGTTATCAGTGCATTTTAAAAGTGGATTTATCTCTTTTAAAAACCTACTTTTACTCGTAACGCTACGCGTTCCATATATGTATCTACTACGCGCACGTGTTAAGTGTAACTGCTTTTTAGCACGCGTAATTGCAACGTACATAAGCCTACGCTCTTCTTCAAGTTCTTCTTCGCTATTAACCGAGCGTGAAATAGGAAAAATAGTTTCGTCAAGACCGACTACGAACACCGTGTTAAATTCAAGACCTTTAACAGAGTGAACTGTTGCGATAGAAACGTAGTTAGACTCGTCCATTTCATCAGTATCCGAACTTAAAGTAATGGAACTTAAATAATCGGTTAAAGTGGCGTCTTTATTAACTTTTTCAAATTCGGTTGCGGAGTTGATGAGTTCACCTATGTTCATTAACTTTTCGTGATTTTCTTCCGTATCTTCTACGTACTGACTTTTGAAGTTAGTTTTGTCGATAATTTCTTTAATAATTTGAGAAACGGATAGATTTGTGCTAGACATTATAAGATTATAAATTATATTTTTAAAATCTTTTATACGCTCTCTTGCCGAAGGACCGAGTGGAAGACTGTCTGCATCTAACAAGGCTTCGTAAATAGACATTTCGTCAACGCTACATTTTTTTAAAATAGCGTCAACCGACTTATCTCCTATACCCCTTCTAGGAACGTTTATAACTCTTAAAATTGCTTCGCTATCAAGTGGATTTGCAATAATTCTAAGATATGCGGTCAAGTCTTTAATTTCTTTTCTATCAAAGAACTTAAAGCCACCGAATACCTTATAAGGAATATTATATTTTAAAAATTCTTGTTCAAACGAGCGTGAAAGCGCGTTTACACGCATTAATACGGCAAAATCACTTGCTTTTGCACCCTTATTTATTGCGTTTTTTATTTTTAAGGCAACGTTTTGTGCCTCGTCGGATTCTTCGTTTGCGGTAAACAACTCAACTTGATTGCCCGCATCGTTTTCCGTCCACAATGTTTTGTTCTTACGTAAAGAGTTGTTTTTAATAATTAAATTTGCAACGTTTAAAATGTTTTTAGTCGAGCGGTAGTTTTGTTCGAGTTTATAGACTTTTGCACCTATAAAATCGTGCTCAAAATCTAAAATATTAGAAATTTTTGCACCGCGCCAACCGTAAATACTTTGGTCGTCGTCACCAACAACGAATATATTTTTATAACCGCTTGCAAGCACTTTTATAATTTTATATTGAACGGTGTTAGTATCTTGAAATTCGTCAACGTGAACGTATTTAAAGCGGTGGCTAAAATACTGTCTAATCTCGTCGTTTTCTTCAAATAAATTAAGCGTTTTTATAAGTAAATCGTCAAAATCCAAAGCGTTATTTTCTTTTAACTGCTTTTCGTATTTTGTGTAAATTTCAGTAATTTCACTAATGTTTTTTAGCCTTATATTCTCTTCTTTAAATTCGCGTGGACTCAACCCGTCGTTTTTAGCCATAGAAATGCAGTTTTTAGCAAGTTTTAAAAACTTGTCAGGCTCTAACTCCATATCGGTAATTATACGCTTTAACACCCTTTCCTTATCGTCTTCACTATATATAGAAAAGTTTTTTTCATAGCCGAGCGCACCGATAGAAGCGCGTAAAATTTTTACGCACATAGAGTGGATTGTTGACACCCACATACCACCCAAACCGCCTATCATATTTTCTAAACGGCGTTTCATTTCATCACTTGCCTTATTAGTAAACGTTATAGCCAAAATATCTTGCGGATTAACGTTTTTTTCAGTAACAAGATAAGCAATTCTATTAGTTAAAACACGAGTTTTACCACTACCCGCGCCCGCTATAACGAGTATAGCGCCTTCCGTATCTTTAACGGGTAAAATTTGAGCGTTATTAAGTTTTTGAATCGAATAATTTTCCATAATAAAAACCTTAATTTATTATAACATAATAAAGTGTTATTTTCAAGCGTTAAATTATTATAAATACGGTATATTTTTATTTTTTTGTAAAGCCGTTAAAAAACGTTTGCAAAATTACGATTTATATGCTATTATTTATTCGCTAAATACGGCCTCATGGTCAAGAGGTTAAGACGTTGCCCTCTCAAGGCAAAATCAGGGGTTCAATTCCCCTTGGGGCTACCAAATAAAACACGAAGTTTGCGCTTCGTGTTTTTTATTTAAGTTTAATGGGGAATTGAACGGGTTGGAAGTTGCAACTATACACTTAAACTTTGAACTTTTAGTTGCAACCAAACAGTAGACACCTACTGTTTGCAACACTGGCGTGATAGCGTAGCGGAGCAATTCCCCTTGGGGCTACCAGAAAAGCACTTCAACAAGAAGTGCTTTTTTATTTAGCACAAAGCGTAATGGGGAATTGAACGGGTGGGAATTGGCAACCTACAAGTTTATTTTTTAAATTAGTTGCCAACAAACAGTAGTCCCCTACTGTTTGCCACCCAGGCGTGATAGCGGAGCGGAGCAATTCCCCTTTTATACCTTTTAGTATAAGTTAAATAACTTTGTTATGAAATATTTTTAATAAATTTTCTTTAACTTTACTTTTACACGTGCAAAACTTAAATTTTAATTTTATAACTATTTACAAACTTCAATATTTATTGTAAAATAATTTTATATTATTTTAACAAAGGATAAATTATGAAAAAGAAATTAACGATTGCGGAAAAACTTGCAAAGCGCAACTATGCTCCACCTAAAAAATTTATTTCGTTTTTATACAAAACGATAATGGTTGACATTTGCGGTAAAAAGTACAACCCTAAATTTCATATTATAGATAGCGTTGCAGATTACGACGGGCCTTGCTTTGTAATATTTAATCACCTTTCTAGAATTGACCATTTATACGTTTGCGGTGCTTGCTATCCAAGAAACACGAATATGATGGCAGCATATAATGAATTTTATAGAAAAAAGTTTTCGCTTATATTTAACTTAAATAAAGTTATTCCTAAAAAGCAATACACGGCGGACACTTTACCTATTCGCGCCGTAAGCAAGGTGCTTAAAAAAGGCGGTTGCGTAACTTTTGCTCCCGAAGGTTTAGCAAGTGATTTTGGCGGAAATAAACCTATCGTTCCAGGAACTAGCAAAATGTTTAAGCACTTTAAAGTTCCCGTATTTTTATGCTATCTTGAAGGTCAATATCTTCAAAGCACCAAAGTTTGTTTAGACGACCGCCTTGGCGAAACGCACGCCACCCTTTCTCTTTTATTTAGTAAAGACGACGTTGCCCGCCTTTCCGTTGAAGAAATGGACGATATTATTAACGAAAAATTTAGACGCAACGAATACGCTTGGAATAAAGAAAAGAAAATTAAATGGAAAACAAACGGTAGAATTTGCCACCGCCTTGAAGATATTTGTTTTAAATGCCCTAAATGTAAACAAGAATTTACAATGAAAGGCGAAGGCGATAAAATCGAGTGCCTAAATTGCGGTAACGGCGCTACGATGGACGATTATTACGTTTTCCATCCGTATAAAGACGCAGTTATTCCCGACTCTCCGCACGACTGGTTTCAAAACGAGCGCGTTGATATTATTAAAGAAATTCGTGAAAATCCTAACTATTTCTTTGAAGACGAGTGTAAAATAGGCAATTTAAACGAATATAAACTTTTAAAAGGCAAAGGAACTAGCAATATAGTTGGTGAAGGAAAACTACGCATCGACCACAGTGGCATGCACTACTTTGGCACTAGAAACGGCGAGCCTTACGAATTCCACGTTGACTACAAACAACTTTACACGCTAATAGTTCAACTTGACACAAGTTACTTTAATTTTTACTTAAACGGCGAATACTTTGACGTATTCCCTAAAAACCAAACCGTTGGCAAAATATTACTACTCGTTGAAGAAATGCACCGTTATCACGTAAACTTTTATAAAAACTTTAAGTGGAACGACTATATGTACGAAGGTTTAGAACTCGGCATAGACGTTAAATAAAAAATTAAAAGATAGGCAAAGTTGCCTATCTTTTTTATTGTGTTTTTATAAAATTTAGAATTTCATTGATATCAACGTTTATTTCATTGCTATCAACTAACACTTTGAAAAACTCGCTAATTTCGCTTACGACTTTACCAGTTATTTCTTTATTAAACTTTTTATCGTACCAAGTTGAAAGTTTGATAACGTAAGGAACGAAAGAACTACTAATTTTATCTAAATCAACGCCGTTAAATGCTAAATTAAACTCGGTTAAACAATTTACGCTTTTTGCTTTAAAACCTAAATAAAGCATAGCGTTATGCAAGGTTTCATTAAACGTTGGCTTAAATTGAGCATTTTTAGAAAATACGTTGTCGTACATTTCTTTAACCAAAATTTCAATACCGTTAAATACACCTTTTAGCAACTTGACCTTGTTTTCACTTTTTATTTTTAACTCTTCAACAACTTCAAGTTTAGGTTCTTCAACCTTATCCATTTTAGGCTCTTCAACAACTTCTATTTTAGGCTCTTCCACAACTTCTATTTTGGGCTCTGCTTTTTGCCCGTCAACAACTTTTTCAGTTTCCTTTTTTGGCTTTTCTTTCTTAATTTCAACTGTTTTTTCAATTTTTAAATCGCGTGCGCTCGTTTTTTCCGTATTTAAATTATCGCCTGGCATAGTAGACGATAAGCGGTTGGCAAGCCCCTATTTTAGGAACTATTCTACCCTTTGTCGTCCTGCTATCTTGACTAACGTCACCAGTGGAAATATGATATATAGCACCGATTCTATCAATCACGGTAAGCAACGCTTTATCTACTTGCTTTTGGCACTTTGCAAAAACTACGCACTCGTTAAGTTTCTCATCGCCAAGTTCGGCAATTTTAACGCCTTTTCTTGCCCTTGAAGTTTTGGTTATAGTGCCCGTTAACACCTTTTTAAACGTGCCGAAACTCGTTGTAATTATAACTTCCGTGTCTAAATCGTCGTCGATTAAGCCCGCGTAAATAACCACGTCGTTATCCGCCAAATCAACACCTTTTACACCGCCCGCAATTCTACCTTGAACGGGAACGCTATTTTCCGCACGCAAACAAATGCCCTTTTCGGTTACGAAGAATAAATCTATACTTTCGTCAAGTTGCTCAACGGTTAAAACTTCGTCGTCATCTTTAAGTTTAATTGCCTGGCAACTTGCTTTCGAATATGCAAAGTCTTGCCAGTCGGTAGCCTTAATAACGCCTTGCTTTGTAAACATTAAAACTTTGCCTTGAATTTCGCCGTTTTCAGCCACAAAAAACGCAACGGGAACTTCATCTTTAAGCGCTTGGCTAAACAATGCGTTAAAGGTTACGCCACCTTGACCCGCACCGCGCGCTTCCGCTATACTATCTGGAAGCATTCTGAATAAGTTACCTTTATTTGTAAATGCGTATAAAACGTCTTTATTAGTTGCTTTAACGGAGAATTTGAATATTTCCGCTGGCGACGGCGTGTCCGTTTTAGAACGCGAGTAAGACATTACCGTAACTTTTCTAACTAAGCCTTTTCCGCTATAACCTATTATTAAGTTTTCAACGGGCTTTTCATCGTCAAAACGCGCAACTTTCGTTTCTTCAACGGAAGATAAAATGGTGGTTTTTCTTGGCTCTTTGAACTTCTTTTTAGTTGCGGTCATTTCACTAACTACAACTTCATTAAGGCGTTTTTTGCTTTCAATAATAGCGGTTAACTCTTTAATTAAAAGTTCAAGTTGCCTTAATTCTTCTTTTAAATTTTCAATTTCGAGCCTTGTGAGCCTACTTAACTTTAAGTCTAAAATTGCTTGCGCTTGAACGTCACTTAAATCGTATTGCTTTCTTAAATTTTGTTTAGCAGTAGCAGTGTCTGGCGACTTTTTAATTATTTGTATAACTCTATCAATATCAGTTACCGCAATAATTAAACCGCTAACAATTTCATGCCTTAATTTTGCTTTTGACAAGTCGAATTTGGTACGCCTTAAAACTACTTGCTTTTGATATTCAGTGTAATACCTAAAAATATCAAGCAAACCGAGTTGTTGCGGTTTACCGTCCGCAATCATTACAAGGTTAATACCGTAAGAAACTTGTAAATTCGTGTTTTTATATAAAAGGTCTAAAACGTCGCTTGCGTCAACGTCCTTTTTAAGTTTAATAACGATTCGCATACCGTGTCTATCGGACTCGTCAACAACGTCGCTAATACCGCCGAATTCTTCCTTTTTGTCAACCATAAGTTGTCCTATTTTTTGTATTAAGGACGCTTTGTTTACTTGGAACGGTATTTCATCAACAACTATACATTGTTTAGTTGGACTTTCTTGCTCTACCCTTAATTTAGAGCGAATAATGATTTTGCCCTTGCCCGTTTCGTACGCTTTTTCAAGTTCGTCACCCGCAATAATATAACCGCCCGTTGGAAAATCTGGGCCGGGAACGTACTTCATCATTTCGTTAAGTTTAATGCGCGGATTGTTTATATACGCAATAGCGCCGTCGATAACTTCGCCTAAATTGTGCGGTGGAATATTCGTTGCTAAACCAACGGCAATACCCATACCACCGTTTACTAAAACGTTAGGAAAACGGCTTGGAAGGGTTTTTGGCTCTTTTAAAGTATCGTCAAAGTTATTGTCCCAATCAACGGTATCTTTATCAAGGTCTTTAAGCATTTCAAGGGCTAAATTGTTAAGTTTTGCTTCGGTATAACGCATAGCGGCTGCGCCGTCACCGTCAACCGAGCCAAAGTTACCTTGACCGTCAACTAGCGTCATACGCATATTAAACGGTTGAGCAAGCCTTACCATTGCTTCGTAAACCGAACTGTCGCCGTGCGGATGATATTTTGCTAAACACTCGCCTACTACGCGCGCGCTCTTTTTATGCGGTTTATCAGGCGTTAAGCCAAGGTCGTTCATAGCGTATAAAATTCTTCTTTGAACGGGTTTTAAACCGTCTTCTACACGCGGAAGCGCCCTTTCTAAAATAACGTGTTCGGCGTAAGGTATCATAGAACTGTGTAATACGCTTTCAATATTAGAATCTACTATATTTTCTTTCTTGTTTTCCATTATTACACCTCCTTAACCTTAATTTCAAAATTATCAACTCTATTAAAGTTTGCGTGTTGTTGAATATATTTTTTTCTACCTTCAACTTCGTCGCCCATTAAAGTAGTTATAAGCATTTCCGCTTTTGCCGCTTCGTCAATAGTAACGCGCATAAGCATACGGGTTTCAGGGTTAAGCGTAGTTTCCCAAAGTTGTGAAGGGCTCATTTCCCCTAAACCTTTGTAGCGTTGAACTTGATATCCACGCCCTACTTTAAGTTTTGCAACTTCCAACTCTTTATCATCGTACGCGTACTCAATAACGTCTTTTTTATAAACTTTGTAAAGCGGTGGCATACCGATGTAAACGTGCCCTTGTTTAATAAGTTCAGCCATATGCCTATAAAAGAACGTAAGTAAAATTGAGCGGATATGATATCCGTCGTAGTCGGCATCGGATAAAATTATAACTTTATCATAGTTAAGGTCTTCAATGCTAAAATCTGCACCTATACCCGTACCCAACGCAGATATAATAGTTTTTATTTCTTCGTTCTTTAATACGTCTATAAGCGATTTCTTTTCGCAGTTGATAGGTTTACCACGGAGTGGTAAAATTGCTTGGTGTTTTCTATCGCGACCTTCTTTTGCGCTACCGCCCGCGGAATCGCCTTCAACTATAAATATTTCGTTAAGCGACGCGTCTTTACTTGAACAGTTTGCAAGTTTGCCAAGAAGTCTAGTTGAGTCTGCGCCCGATTTTGCGCGGTTTAACTCCTTCGTGTGCCTAATTGCTTCCCTTTCTTTTGCGGAAAGTATTGCCTTTTCTAAAATAGCGTCGAAAATTTTAACGGTTTTTTTATTTTTAGAAACGTCGTAAAGCCCGTCGTAAGTAACGCTTTCAACTGCTGATTTTGCCTCTATATTTCCAAGTTTACCTTTGGTTTGACCTTCAAACTGCGCGTTCTTAATTTTAATTGAAACAACGGCAACCATACCAACTCTAAAATCTTCGCCGTTAAAAGAAATATTCTTGGTTTTTGAAGAAGAATTTTCCTTTAAATAGTCGTTTAAAAATCTCGTTAAGCCTGATTTAAAGCCAACGTCGTGCGTACCGCCGTAAATAGTTGGAATATTATTTACGAAGGAAAACACGTTTTCACTATATCCGTCCGTATGTTGAAGGGCTACTTCTACTAAAACGTCGTTTACAAACGACGAAAAGTATATAGGTTCTTGGTATAAAACGGTTTTACTTGAAGTGATATATGAAACGTAGTCTTTTATTCCATTTTCACTCAAAAACACTTTTTCTTGATTATTTTTACCCGTTCTATTATCCTTAAAAACTAGTTTAATACCTTTATTTAAAAACGACGTATCACGAAGCCTTGCCTCAATAGTGTTAGCATCGAATTCAACGGTATCAAAAACGCGCGCGTCTGGTTTAAACTGAACTAACGTGCCGTGTTTAATAGTTTTAATACCCGTGTTAAAAAGCGGCGCTTTTGGAATACCCGATAAAATCTTTTTTTGCTCTTTATCTTCATAAGAAGAAAATTCCATTTTGTAAACGGTCTTGTTATAAACTTCAACTTTTAGCCACTCAGAAAGCGCGTTCGTAACCGAAGCACCAACGCCGTGTAAACCACCCGCATAAGCGTAATTTTCACTATTAAATTTACCGCCCGCGTGAAGTTGAGTAAATATAACTTGTACACCGCTAACACCTGCGTCAGGGTGAATATCAACAGGCATACCCCTACCGTCGTCTTCAACGGAAGCAGAACCGTCGTCGTATAAACAAACGGTAACTTGTTTAGCAAAACCGTTTGCGGCTTCGTCAACGGCGTTATCTATAATTTCCCATAAAATATGATGAAGCCCACGCGAATCGGTTGACCCGATGTACATACCGGGGCGAACGCGTACGGCTTCAAGTTCTTTAAGTATAGTTATATCTTGTGAACTGTATGATGTTTTAGCCAAAATTAAACTCTCCTACAAATTGTGATAAATATGCAACTATTATACCATATATTGTAATATATTACAATACTTTTTTGCTAATTTTGTAGTTTTAATTAAAGTTAATTTTTGCTAAAATTTTTATATTTTTTGCTTGTTTATTACGTCTTTTATTTGAGAATATAGATTCCCCGCACCTAAAATAACAACGTTAGAAACGTTGTAATTTTTTATGGTTTCAAGTAAATTTTTAAACGTATTAACGTAGGTTGCACCCTTAATATTTTTTGCCAAATACGATGCGCTACCTAAATAATCATACTTTTCACGCGCGGAAAAAGTTTTGTAAATTATAGGGTTTTCACCTTTAAAAACGTTAATAAAATCATTAAAAAGTAACTTGGTGCGAGAATAAGTATGCGGTTCAAACACCACTAAATAATCGCCTTTAAAAAGTTGTTTTAAAGTAGTAAGCGTACACTTAATTTCAGTTGGATGGTGGCAATAATCCGCAATAAATTTAAGTTCGCCAAATTTACCTAAATTTTCAAACCTGCGCCCTACCCCTTTAAACGTTTTTAACCCTTCGAGTATATACTTGTTTTGAATATTTAACTCTTTTGCAACGGCTATTGCTGAAAGTGCGTTTAAAACGTTATGTTTTCCGTAAACACTTAAATTAACTTTGAACTGCTTTTTGCCGTCTTGAATTAAATCAAAGGAATATTTACCGGACTTTTCGTGCAAATTTACCGCTTTAAAAGTGGCATTGTTATCTATTGCGTAAGTAATTTTTTTGCCTTTGTACGTTTTTAAAATTTCATCGTCGTTACACACAATTTTTATTTTAGACCTATCTAAATAATCAAAAAAAGCGCGTTTTAAATTTTGCATATTTTTATAAGTATCAAGATGGTCGCTATCAACGTTTAAAACTAAACCTATACTTGCGTTATAATCGTAAATATTTTTATCGTATTCGCAAACTTCCGAAACGAAAATTTGCGAGTTTGCTTTATTGTAAAAATTTCCAAAACTATTATCAAAGCCACCTATAAACGAAGTAAAATTTACACCAGCACGGTCTAAAATATGAGTAATCATACAAGTTGCAGTGGTTTTTCCGTGACTTCCCGCAACGCCTACGTTTAGGTTAAAACAATCCGTTATAATTTTTAATAACTGCGAACGTTTATATATAGGTTTTTTTAATTTTTTAGCAAGCCGTAAACTTTCGTTATCACTTTTTATAGCGGAAGACACAACCAAAATATCACAGTCGTTTATAAACTTAGTTTCGTTACTAGTGCAAATTACAGCGCCTAAATTTTCAAGTTCGCTGGTAATGCTAGTAAGTTTTATATCGCTTCCACTAACGACAAAACCTTTTGAAATTAAATATTTTGCTAAAACGCTATTACCTACTCCGCCTATTCCTAAAAAATGTACGTGCATAATTTCACCAAAAAAGTTTATATCGTATTATATGAATTTATTTGGCACAATTTGACTTTTTGCATAAAAAACGCAATTTTTTATAAAAAAATCGTTAAAATTTAGCACTTTTTTTAAAAAAAGTATTGAAATTGTGAAAATTTAGTGTATAATAAAAGAAATTGGTTTGAAAATTAAAGTATTATAAGGGGGAAGGTATTTTGAAAATTTCGGACATAAGAATTCGCTTGGTGCAAAAGGAAGACAGCAAACTTAAAGGCGTTGCTTCTATGACCATTGACGACTGCTTCGTAGTTCACGACATTAAAATTATTGAAGGTCAAGAAGGTTATTTTATAGCAATGCCAAGCAGAAAAGCAAGTGACGGTGAATATAAAGATATAGTACATCCTATAAACACTGAAACTCGCGAAATGATTATTTCTGTTATTCTTGACGCGTTCAAGCAAGAACAACAAAAGCAATAACAACAAATTAAACGGTGGAAAACTTAAAAGTTTCCACCGTTTAATTTTTATAAAAAACAAGCCTTTCGTAACTAGCGAAAGGCTCTTTTTATTTATTAGTTATTGTCATTATTTTTTTTGCCAAACAATTTTTTAACGAACGGCGGAACTTCCTTTTTAGGCGCTTCCACTTTAACTTCTTCTTGTTTAGGTTCTTCTTTTATAACTTCTTCAACTTGCGGTTTAGGTTGAGCGTTTGCTTTTTCATCAAATACACGGTTTATAGGAGAAAAACGATTAGCATCTCTATTACCGTTATCAACAAAACCCGTTGCAATTACGGTTATAATAACTTCGTCTTGCAAAGTGTCAACCGTGTTTGCACCTAATATAATATTTGCAGAGTAATCAACAACGCCGTGTATTAAGTTTGCCGCTTCGTTTACCGCGCCAAGCGAAATGTTAGGGTCGCCCGTAATATTTAAAATAAGATTGCGCGCACCTTCAATAGTCGTTTCAAGCATAGGCGAAGAAACCGCTTGTCTAACCGCTTCAACAATTTTATTTTCGCCTTTTGCTCTACCTATACCCATATGAGCAAGACCTTGACCTTTAATAACGGTCTTAACGTCGGCAAAGTCTAAATTGATAAGAGCGGGAACGGTAATAAGGTCACTTATTCCGCAAATTGCTTGTTTTAAATGAGTGTCCGCAACTTTGAACGCTTGAATCATAGAAGTGTTCTTTTCAAGCGAATCAATTAGTTTGTCGTTAGGTATTACTATTAAAGTATCAACGAATTTTGCAAGATTTGCAATACCGCGTTTTGCATTTTCTTCACGGCGTTTACCTTCAAATGCGAAAGGTTTAGTAACAACCGCAATAGTAACGCAACCTTTTTCCTTTGCTATACGAGCGATTACGGGAGCAGCGCCCGTACCCGTACCACCGCCCATACCTGCGGTTATAAATAATAAGTTTACACCTTCTAACGCTTCTTCAATTTCCGCCCTGCTTTCTTCCGCGGCTTTTTCGCCAACGTCAGGGAAAGAACCCGCACCAAGACCTTGCGTTTCAACTTTACCTATTTGAATTCTATTTTTAGGCTCTGCGTGCGACATCATAAGCGCTTGCAAGTCCGTATTAACCGCAACGAACTCCGCACTCTTAATACCGTCGTCAATCATACGGTTAACGGCGTTATTGCCACCACCACCAACGCCTATTACTTTTATTTTACAAACGTTAGGATTTATAGCGTATTCATTTTGATAATTGTTAAATTCGTTAGTGTCAAACATTAGTTAACTCCTTGATAATAAAATATTTTATCCCTTGTAGTTTCAAGCGCAATATCAAGTAAAGATATTAGCGAAGAACAGTTAGGTTTTTTGTAATGTGGCTGATTAGGCACTATAATTTTTGCAAAAACTCCAAGCGTAGTAGTTATATGCTCTACCGCTCCCCTAACAAAACAAATTCCACCGCCAGTAAACACCGTTTCTATATCGCTAGGTATTTTAAGCGTACATTTTGAAAGTTCTTTATCGCATTGCTCGGCTATTTGATTTAACACGTCAACGGCTACGTCGTTAGCAACGTCACGGTCGAATTTATACTCGTTATCGTCGTCAAACACGACGTACTTTGATAAAGTGTTTTTCCTTAAACCTAAATTGAGTTTACGCTTTAACTTTTCCGCCACTTCAAAATCGCAATTAAACTTGTCCGACAAAAACGCCGTAATCAAGCCACCGCCAAGCGCAAAAGCCGAAGAATAAAGTAGCGCGTTACCGCTTACTATTGATATCGAGGTAGTAACGTTACCAACGTCAATCAAAATTTTAGTCAAGTCGCGCTCTTCTTTTGAAAATAAACTCATTGCTTCGCAATAAGGAATAGGCAAATACCTAATAGTTTTTATTCCAACGCGCGTTAAAATACCGTCTAAAACTTCTTTATAGTTATTAGTAACAAGATTGAACGAAAGCCTACTTGATAGCGTTGAGCCCACCTTGTTTATAGGCTTGTCCGTCCTATTTCCGTCAACAGCGTAATATACCGCAGTTCTATTTATTAAAGCGTAGCCACAGTCTTTAAGCCCTTCGTAAGCCATTTCAAATAAATTTTTAACGTCGCTAACCGTAATGCGCCTTGCTTTATTAAAGGCTATACGAAAATTAGTAGTTTTTACCTTAAAAAACTCACCCGGAACGCCAACGTAACAAGTTGTTATTTTGCTTATATCGTTTTTTTCGATAATATCAGTAAAAAGTTTAGAAATCTTTTCTTCTAAAACTTTAACGTCGTAAAAAGCACCGTCAAAAAAAGTGTAATAATCTACACTTTCCCTTGCGCGAAAAATAAAGGTATTATTTACGTTTCTTTCGCCTATAACAACGTCTATATGAGACGATTGTATATCTAAAACGGCAACACAATCTTTAAGCATAATAACTCCGTAATAATAAGTTAATTATATAATATAAGTATTATAATGTCAAGGTCTTTTAAAATAATATGCTTTGCTTAATTTTTGCCAACTACTATCTCGCCACTCGATTCAAGTTTATATACGAAATACTCGCCTTCCGCTTTATTACCGTTTGGCAAAGTTAAACTATCGTAAAATTCAAACGCTTTAACTAATTTTTCTTGCGTTTCTTCATTGGCTTTTTGAACTTTAAATACTACGCCTTCACGCATGGTTAAGTTCATACGGTTATAAACAATTCCATCCCTTTTAACTTCAATACTAACGCTTTCAAGGTTTTGGCGACGCGCAATAAACGTATCAACGCTTGACTTTAAGTAATTAAAAGCGGTGCTATCGTACATATTTAAAACGCTACCAACCTTTAATTCGGCTTGTCCGTAGTCGGCAACGTTTAACGAAAGTTCAACGTTTTTTAAGCCGTCTATATTGTTTGCGTTTTTATTATCGATTTTTAAAACGGTAAGATTTTCATCTAGCACGTAATAATTTGAATTATAAACTAACGCAAGCGCTTCCTTGCGTTCCTTAATTTCAACCATTATTTTGTTTGGAAAAGTCTTTTTAACGGAAACAACTTCCGTGTAACTTGAAGATTTTTCAACCTCTTCCTTAACGGTTTTAGCGCTTGTAAAAAGATAATTTTTACCGTTATATACGTTTAACGCGTCTTCGGCTTTTTTTACGATATCTTCGTTTGAATTCGATATGGCACTTCCCTTAACTTCTATCTCGTTAATAGTAAAAAGCATACTTGACGCAAAAATTAAAACCGTAACGAAAAATAAAACCGTAACGAATATAAGCACTCTTTTGTACTTCATAATTTACACCTTTTTTATATCCGCTCCTAAAAGCGATAATTTCTTTTCTAAATTTACGTAACCACGCTCTATAATCGACGCGTTGTCAATAACCGTTTCGCCTTGCGCTTTAAGCCCTGCAATTACGAGAGCTGCACCGCCACGCAAATCAAGGGCGGAAACGCTTGCTCCGTTTAAATTTTCTACCCCGTCAATTTTAGCAACGCTACCGCTAACCGATATTTTAGCGCCCATTTTGATTAGTTCGTTAAGTTGTAAAAAACGGTTTTCAAAAACGCTTTCTTCTATATACGAAGTTCCTAAAAGCGTTGTGGCGTAAGCACAAAGCGGAGTTTGCAAGTCTGTTGGAAATTTTGGATACGGCGAAGTTTTAGTATAACTTAAACTTTTACCCTTACCCGAACATTTTATATATATTTTATCATTAGTTAATATTATTTTGCAAGCGTTATTATAAATTTTTTTTATTAAAGCAATATTATGAAAAAAATTAGCGTTTTCTATCTCGATTTCACCGCCCGTACCAAGCACGGAAAGTACGTAAGTTCCAACTTCTATTCTATCGCTAATAGGCATAAACGAAAGATTTTTACTCTTTAACTTTTTAACGCCTTCAATTATTATAGTTGAACTGCCTTCACCTTTAATTTTTGCACCGAATAATCTTAAAAATTTAACTAAACAAACGACTTCCGGCTCTTTTGCACAGTTATAAAGCACCGTTTCGCCTTCGGCTAAAACGGCGCACATTATTAAATTTTCCGTAACGCCAACGCTTGCGTATTTAAGCCTTATTTTAGCACCCTTTAACTTATCGCATTTTAAAACGAGCGCGTCGCCACAAACTTCTTCCACCCCTAACCGTTTAAAACCGTCTATGTGCATATCGATAGGTCTTTTACCTATGTTGCATCCGCCTGGAAGATAGGTTGACGCTTTTTTAAATCTTGCAATAAGTGGGCCTAGCATAAATACCGACGCTCTAATTTGGCTAGTGAGTTCATACGGCATTTGACTACTTGACAAATTAGTGCAGTTTACGGTTAAGTTACCGTTATAATACGAACAAGTTCCGCCTAAACTTTTTATAATGTTAGTCATAGTAATTACGTCGCCAACCATACTACAATTTGTAAAAGTTACTTCGCCGTCAATTAAAATGCAAGCGCAAATTAGTGGCAGTAACGCGTTTTTAGCGCTTTGCGCAGTAACACTACCGTATAATCTTTTTCCGCCACTAATAACTAACTTGCTCATCATAAACCTCTCTAATTCAGTCTATGACAAAAGTTTTAAGTAAGTTAAATAAATGCTATATTTTTTCGCAGTCTTTTGAAACGTTATAAATTATACCGAACGCAGTTAAAAAAACTATGAGAGAAGTATTACCGCTACTTATAAGCGGAAGTGGCAACCCCGTTGGCGGAATACTACCCGTTACGACTAACGCGTTTACCGCAACTTGAACTAAAAAGACGAAAGTTATGCCTATAACCGTTAAATAGCCAAATAGCGTTTTACATTTTAACGCAACTTTAAAACATCTTGCGCCTAAAAAGAGCAAGAGTGAAAAAAGCAAAACCATACCAAAAAATCCAAATTCTTCGCCGATTACCGCAAGTATAAAATCACTTTCGGCAAATGGTAAAAAACGGTATTTTTGCCTTGAATTAAAAAGTCCAACACCAAAAAAACCACCGCTTCCAAGCGCGTAAAGCGATTGAAGTAGTTGATACCCTTCACCTTTTGGCGATGCCCAAGGGTTTATAAACGCCATAAGCCTTTTAAGCCTATACGGCTCTAATATTATAAGCACGGGCAAGGCTAGTATTATAGGCACGGTTATTAAAGCAATTTGCCACCATTTAACGCCCGATGCAAAAAGCATTGCAAGCATTAGCGCTCCGACGCAAACGGTTATACTCATATTCGGCTCTAACATAATTAAAAGGCAAAATACTACACCTACTAAAATTACGGGCAAAATACCTTTAAAACTTTTTATGTTTTTAGGATTGTTTGAAAAATATCCCGCGCAAAATATTGCGTAACTAAATTTTGCTATTTCAGACGGTTGCAAAGTAACCGCGCCTAAATTTATCCACCGTTTAGCGCCGTAGTTTTCTATGCCGAGCGGTGTAAAAACTAATACGAGTAACACCGCCGATATAATTAGCAATACGTACTTGATTTTATTTAGGAATTTATAGTTAACAAAGTTTACAAGCACCATACAAATTACGCCTAAAATTAAGCCTACAACTTGCTTTTTTAAATAAAAGAATTTATCTCCGCTTAACACTTCCGCACTGTAATAAGACGCGGAATAAACCGCTAAACAACCAAACGACGCAATTAAAACTGCAATAAAAGGAATTAAAATATCGCCTTTACTATTGTAACTTTTCAACAATTTCAATAAATTTATCTCCCCTTTCTTCAAAACTTCCAAACTCGTCAAAACTTGAAGTTGCAGGCGAAAGTAAAACGTTGTAGCCACCTTTTGCCATACTGCTTGCCAAGTTTACAGCCAAAGAAAATTCTTTAACGACTGAAATTTCTTCCAAACCGCAATTTAGCGCGTATGCGTACATATTTTTTGAACTTTGACCAGTAAGTATAATTTTTTTAATATTTTTATTTTGTTTGATGGTGAGCATTAAATCTTCGTAATTAAGCCCTTTATCATATCCGCCCATTATTAAAATCGTTGGTTCTTTAACGCTTTCAACCGCCCGTTTACACGAGTCGGCGTTAGTTGATTTTGAATCGTTATAATAAGTAACTCCGTTTAGCGTTCTAACTTTTTGCACGCGGTGTTTTACGCCCGAAAATGTTTTTATACTTTCTAAAATTTGGTTGTTTGACAAGCCTAGTAGTTTAAGCACGCAAACGGTTGCCAAAACGTTTTCAACGTTGTGCGCGCCCGATAGCAAAATATCTTTAACCGCCATTATAATTTCGCCTTTATAATAAATAAAGTCGTCTTCTAAATAAGCACCGTCAACTTTTTCTTTTAGCGAAAACCATACTACTTTTGCACGCGTTTTAGTTGATAATTGTTTTACTAACTCATCGTCGTAGTTAAGTACAGCAAATTCACTTTCCCTTAAATTTAAAATTAGTTTACTTTTCAAGTAAACGTAATTTTCCATATTGTAATGTCTGTTTAAATGGTCGGGTGTAATATTTAAAATACACGCTACGTGCGGACAAAACCTATTTACCGTTTCAAGTTGAAAACTCGATACTTCCGCAACGAAGATATCGTCTTGCTTAGCCTCGGCTATTTTACTAGTAAAAGGAATTCCTACGTTACCAACTAAATGCGACGGCATTTCCGCTTTATTTAAAGCGTAATCAATTAGCGAACAAGTAGTAGTTTTACCATTAGTTCCCGTTACAGCAACCACTAAATTAGTTGTAAAGTTAGAAGCAAGTTCAAACTCGCCTATAATACGCTTGTTAAGTTCCCTAGCCCTAACTGCTAGTTTATGGTCAACGGGTACGGCGGGGCTTAAAACTAAAACGTCAACGTATTCTATTTGCACGAACGGTTCACTTGAAAATTTAGCGCCCGCATTTTCCGCTTCTCTAATATTTTTTTTAACGCTTTCCGAAACTCCCTCGTCGTAAACGAACACTCTTGCGCCCTTTGAAAGTAAAAAATTAGTGGCGCAAATGCCACTCTTTTGCATACCTAAAATTAAAAAAGACGTATTTTTTAAGTACATAAAAACTCCTATAAAATAAAAATGATTGCAATTATAGCAATTAACAAAGTTATAACCGCATAGCAAAAACTAATTTTTGCTTCACTATACCCTAAATGCTGAAAATGATGGTGAAGCGGTGCCATTAAAAACACTCGCTTTTTAGTGCGCTTATAATATAAAACTTGCACGATTACCGACAAAACCGTAATAACGTATAAAACGCCTATAATAGCAATATACAAAGTGTTTCCCGTCATTAGCGAAATTACGGCAACCGCACCACCGATTGCAAGAGAACCCGTATCGCCCATAAAAACGCAAGCCTTTGGCGAGTTAAAAACTAAAAACGCAATTAAACTACCAACTATGCAAAAACAAAGTTTTACAACGGCAATATACTCGCCTTCAAGTAAATAAAAATGACTGTTTACGTTTAATTCAATTAAAATAATTACTGCAACCGCTAAAAAATAAATGATTGACACGCCGGAAGACAAGCCGTCAAGTCCGTCGAGTAAATTAGCACCGTTAACAGCGCCTAAAAACACGAAAACGTTAAGCGGAATAGAAGCCCATTTTAAAAATATTACGTCCGTCGTAAAGGGAACGTATAAAAAGTCAAGCCCGCTTAAATAGGCGTAAACGGATGCGATTATTGCTATAACTATTTGGAAAAGTATTTTTTGCATAGGTTTTAACCCTTCGTTTTTTTTAGATTGAATTTTAACGAAGTCGTCTATAAATCCAACGAGCATAAACGCAATAATTACCACTAAACACATAGTGGCAATTTTACTTTCAAACTTGTTAAAAATTAAGCAAGTTATTGCGGTTGAAATTATAAAAAATATTCCACCCATTGTTGGAGTACCGCTCTTACCTTTATGCTCGCTAACGTATTTTAAAATAGGTTGACCTACTTTAAGCCTTTTTAAAAGCGGTATCGTAAAAAGACCTAAAACGAAGGAAATAAAAAAAGAAATAATTAAAATAAGTAATAGTGTTTTCACCGTTTTTAAGCGTCTGCTTTTAGCAATTCAATAGCGTTAAATATTGCGGTTTTATCGCTAAATTCAGTTTTAACCCCCATAATTTCTTGATATTCTTCCGCGCCTTTGCCTAGTATTAGTAAAACGTCGCCTTGTCGTAATAAACCGATTGCGTGTTTTATGGCGTTTTGGCGGTTTTGAATACATATGTAATTTAACGTTTTCTTTTTTAAACCTTCTTCTATTTGAGTAATTATAGTAAACGCGTCTTCAAAACGCGGATTGTCGTCGGTTAATATCGTAAAATCTGCGTATTCACCTGCAATTTCGCCCATTTTACTGCGTTTAGTTTTATCTCTATCACCACCAGAGCCAAATACCACTATTAACTTGTTATCAGTCAACTCTTTAAAAGTTTGCAATACGTTTTTTATACCGTCGGGAGTGTGAGCGTAGTCTATAAAAATATCTCCGCCACTATATTCTTCTATAAATTCCGCCCTACCGTTAACTCCTACCATTGAAGAAACTGCACGAGCAATATCGTTACAGTTTACACCCAACTTTTTACAAACGGTTGCGCCCGCCATACAGTTGCTTACGTTGTATTTACCCGTTAGCGAAAAATCAACGTTTAAAATATTGTCGTCTATATTCATTACAAACGACGAGCCTTTTATATCACACTCTACGTTTACGCAAAACGTGTCGCTTGGATTATCTAAGGCGTAGGTAAAGCATTTTGCGTCCGTTTGATTTATTATTTTTCGCCCTGTAACGTCGTCTGCGTTGACTACGCAAAACTTACAGTTATTCTTTGTAAAAACGCTTGTTTTAACGGCTTCGTACTCATCAAACGATTTAAAAAAATCAAGATGGTCTTGCGTGCAATTAGTAAAAACTAAACACTCGTAATATAAGTTTAATGCGCGCTTTAAATATATTGCGTGAGCGGAAAGTTCCATAACGCAATACTCAATATCGTTATTTGCCATTTCCATTAATGTTTTAAAAAGCGTCAAACTGCTTGGCGTTGTAAGTTCGGGTCTAATATAAACGCTATTGTATTGAATTCCAAGCGTGCCTATAACGCCCGCTTTAATTTTACACCTATCAAAAATATTTTTAATTATATAGGACGTAGTAGTTTTTCCGTTAGTTCCAACTATACCTATAACTTTAACACGCTTATTTTTAGGCTTAAAAAATTTATAGCAAAGTAAAGCCATAACTTCTTTACTATCTTCAACTATAATTTGAGTTACGCTTGCTTGACATTTTTTAGTTGTAACAATCGCCCTTGCGCCGTTTAATACTGCTTCCGCTATAAAACTATGTCCGTCTAAATTGTTGCCGTTTATAGCAAAAAACAAACTGTTTAAAGTAGCCAAACGGCTATCTTCAACTAAATTTTCTACGTTAAAATCAACGTAATTTATTAGTTCTTTAACTTTTATGTTTTTTAATAAAGTTGATAACTTCATAACTTTCTCCTATAAATTTTTTGCGTTTATTATTCCTTCGAACACCGTTTTGCATAGCGGTGCGGCAACCGTTGAGCCGTAATTTCCGCCGACGGGCTCGTCAACGATAACCAAGCAAATATATTTAGGATTATTTGCGGGAAAAAATCCTATAAAACTCATAACGTACTTACCGTGAGTTATTACGCCGTTTTCGTATTTTTGCGCAGTGCCTGTTTTACCGCCAACGTAATAATTTTCTATATACGCTTGCTTTCCAGAGCCTTGCGACACTACTTTTTCTAAATAATCCGTAATTATTTTTGAAGTTTGACTTGATATTACCTGCTCGCCTTTTTGATAGTTTAATTCTTCTATAATTTCGCCGGTTGTTGAATATATTTCTTTTACTAGGTGTGGCGTTAAAACGTAGCCACCGTTTATAGCCGTTGCCGTTGCATTTAAAAGTTGAAGCGGAGTGCACGCAATAGTTTGACCAAACGAAATTCTTGCAAGGTCGCCGTTTTTAACAGCGCTTTTAGGTAGAACCATACCTTGCGCTTCGCCCGTCAAGTCAATACCCGTACATTTACCGTAGCCAAAACTTTCTAAATAATTATAAAAAGTGTCTTTACCTAAACTCAAAGCAATATCAACAAATATTGGGTTACAACTGTTGTTTAGCGCGTCAGACAAATTTTCGTTTGCGTGTTTACCCTTTTCGTGCGTTGACCAACACTTAATTTTAGAGCCGTCAACGTACCTATACCTAGAAGACGAAAATATGTGACTATTTGAAAAAGCCTTGCTATTGCCCTTTAAATACTCTTCAACGTTAGCCGAAGCCGTTAAAACCTTAAAAGTTGAGCCAGGCTCGTAACTATCGGAAATAAGCGAAATTCTACCCGCGCTATTTAAAAAAGTTAAGTCGTTATACGGAACGCTATTTAGGTTAAACGACGGCTTCATACTCATACCTAAAATTTCGCCGTTAGTTACGTCCATTAAAATGCACGACGCGGATTTTGGCGTATATTTAAGCATTGCCTCGTCCGTTACACTTTCTAAAATTTGTTGAAGTTCGTAATCAATTGTAAGTTTTAAATTTAAGCCGTTAGTTGCAGGAATATAGGTTGGCGGATTTTCACTTATATCAACGCCCGTTAAATCGGCTTCGTATAAAATTTCGCCGTTTATTCCGGATAAATAACTCTCGTAATAAAGTTCTAAACCTGAAATTCCGTTGCCGTCTTGCGAAGTGTAGCCAAGCGTTTGGCAAAGCAAAGAGTCGTAGGGATAATATCTAGTAACGTCTTCGGCAAAATACACGCCGTTTAAAACGTAACTAGAAAGTTTATCTATAAGTTCTTTTTCGGCGTGCTTAACTACTTTTATTTCACTAGTTTTAGTTGAAGTAATCTTTTTTATTAGTTTTCCTTTATCAAGGTTAAATATAGAACTTAAAACGCTTGCAACGTCTTCTAAATTAGTAACGGCGCGCGGTCTAACGTAAACGGTGTAAGTGTTTTTAGTAGTTGCTAAAACCACGTTGTTTCTGTCAACTATATCGCCACGCTTTGCAAGTATCGGCACGTTTCTAGTCCACTGGTCAAGCGCTTTACGTTGAAGTTCTTCGCCCCAAACGATTTGAACGTAAAAAAGACGCGCTATTATAAATAAAAAAATAAAGGTTATTGCAATAAAAATTGCAAATAACCTCTTTCGTGCCATAGTAATTGAAAACAAGTTGATAATTCTCCCTTAAAAACTAAAGGCGATGGCACAAAAAATAACTGATAAGTAATTTTTACGATTTGGCGAGGAAAACACAAAAAGGACGAGTGTTCTTGTAAGGGCACATACCCATGCGGTCTGTATACCTAGGCAAAACACGAAGTAATTTGCATTGTTTTCCCGCCAAAAATCAGTTAGATTGTGTGACAGAGCCAAACTAAAAAAGGTTCCTGCAAATCTTGCAAAAACCTTCCTTAGTAAATTGTAGTAATAATTTTATTTTTAATTATTGCGCGTTATTTGACGCGTTTTCTATATTCATTATTTCTTCTAAATCTTTGTCGAGTGCCGTTTTTTCTTCTTTTAATGTTTCAATTTGAGCACTCTTTTCTTCAATAAGTTTGTTCATATTGTTTAAAAGCGCGGTGTTAAACACAACTAAAACTGAAAGTAGCGCAATAACCGCAGTCATTAAAAAAAGCATTACTTTTCCGCGAAGACTTACCCTAGTTTCACTTTTAGCGTCAACACCGTAGCGTAAATCAGTGTAAATTTCTTCTTTATTTAAGCCTTTAAATTGCATAGTAGTTGAAGAAGGGTTAGCGTCTATATTTACAGCGCTAGTATATTGCGAATAAGTTTCGTTTCTATCGCGAACTTCTTGACCCGCGTTATATAAATCGTAGTGTAAAATTCTATCAAAATTGTCAGGTATTCTTGAATTGAAGGCGTGCGCTTCGGTTGAATCGCTCAATGTTTCAGTAGTAGAATCATAGGCGCGCGTTTCAAACTCGTCTTGATAAGTGCTTCTTTCAATTATGTCACTTTGTCTATTATTAAACATATTTTTTCCTTCCTTTTATTATTACGATTTTTTAAATAAAATTTAAAGTTTTTCGGCTATGCGAAGTTTAGCGCATTTGCTTCTTGAATTGTTTTCACACTCTTCTTCGCTTGCCGTTATCGGCTTTTTGTTAATTTCTTCAACGATTTTTTTTCTATTGCATACGCAAGGAAAACGTTTATCGCAAATACAAGCGGTAGATAAATCTTTAAACACGGTTTTAACAATCCTGTCTTCTAAACTGTGGAAAGTTAAAATTACCACTCTTCCGCCCTTGTTTAGCCTTGAAACGATTTTTCTAATAACCGAGTCAAGTCCGTCAAGTTCTTCGTTTACCGCTATTCTTATTGCTTGAAAGGTTTTTTTTGCGGGATGTCCGTCTCGCTTAAACTTATAAGGAATCGACTTATCGCAAATTGATACTAACTCTTCCGTAGTTTCTATTTTTTTATTTTGCCTTTCTTTTACTATGTTTTTTGAAATAGTGCTAGCAAATTTTTCTTCGCCGTAAACTTTTAAAATATAATTTAACTTTTCTTCGCTATACTCGTTTATAAGTTCGTAAGCGGAAAAGTTAGATTGCTTGTCCATACGCATATCAAGGCGCGCGTTTCCCATATAACTGAAACCTCTTTCGCGATTGTCAAGTTGATATGAACTTACGCCAAGGTCAAGTATTGCGCCGTCGATATTCAAAATATTCAAGTCGTCTAAAACTCTTTCAAAATCTTTAAAGTTGCTTTTTACAATTTTTAACTTATCGCCGTATTTTGAAAGCCTTTGTGAAGTGTGCGCTATTGCGTCTTCATCGCGGTCAGTTGCAACTAATAATCCACCGTCGTCTAAATTTTTTAAAATTTCCTCAGAGTGTCCACCACCGCCAAGCGTGCCGTCAAAATAAACGCCGTCGCTTTTAATATTTAAGCCGTCTATACACTCGTTTAGCATTACGGGAATATGTTTAAATTCCATTAGTCTATTTTACCTTTTAAAACGGAAATTAAATCTAAATAGTTTGCGCCGTCTTTCATAGCCGTACGCTCTTCTACTGAATAAATATCAACGTGGTCGCCAAGACCTATTGAAACAACGTCTTTTTTAATGCCTGCGTAAGTCCTTAACTTTTCGGGAATAACTACCCTACCTTGTCCGTCTTCAACGCCTGGAAAACACGAAGCAAAAACTTCGGCAAGGGCTTTTTGACCTTCACTATCAAAAACGCTTACGTCCAAAAACTTTCCAAAACGCTTTTCAAATACGCTTATAGGATATACGCTTATACATTTAGAAGGGCCTTTCATAAATATATAGTTGTTGCCTATTTCACTTTTAAAGCGTGATGGTATGCGTATTCTAAATTTAGCGTCAACTTGATGGTCGTACTCGCCAAACAACAACATATTATAGACCCCCTTTTTTACTTTGATAGCACTATGATAGCACATATTTTGGTAACTTGCAACCACTTTTAGTAAATTTTTTAATATTTTTTTAATTTTTTAGGGCTTAATAACCACTTTGCAACCACTTTCAACCCTAAAAGCCTTCTTGTAAACGGCACAGTTTAGGTTGGCGCATTTGCCTATAAACGTTAAATAACGCTCGGAATTTATTTTGCTTACGCAATTCAACTCGCCTTTTAAAGCGCTAACCACTCCCTTTAAACCGTCTAAAACGGGACAGTTAAAAAGTTTTTTAAACTGCTTTTTTAAAAATAGATAATGCGTACAACCTAAAACCACCGTTTTATATTTAACTATTGTTTCGCTTTCAATTTTTTTAAAATTGATGGGTGTTTTATATAGGTAATAACTTTCAACGTCGCTTGCTAAATTTTTTAAAGGAACTATTTTACACTTATAAAAATTCTTTTTTACGTAATCGCTTTTAGACGTTTTTAAGGTTGCAAACAGTATCGTATTTTTACTGTTTTTAATGGTTGGAAAAGTTCCTATAAAAGTTAAAGACGGAAACTCTTTTTTTAAATATTCTAAACAGTTTGTTGACGCGGTATTACAAGCAATAACTACGGCCTTTACTTTATACTCTAAAAGTTTATCTACGGCGTTTTTACAAACCCTTTTTAACTCTTGTTTTGTTTTGTTGCCGTAAGGTGCGTTTAAATTATCACCAAAATATACAAAACTTTCACCTTTATAAGTTTTTATAAGTTTATTAAGTACCGTTAAACCGCCTATTCCGCTATCAAAAACGCCTATCGGTAAATTATTTAAGTTAATCATAGTACACCATTTTTTACATTTTATTTAAAAACGGCGCTAAAAATTACCAAAAAAGAGTGTAACGTATATGGTATAAAGCGTTTTTTTATAAAATATTTAAACCTTTTTATTTTTATCGTTAAAAAAACTTGCAAGTTTAAAAAAAGTGTGATAAAATAGCCATAGTAAAAAATTGAATTCATTTCAAAGGAGATATTACAGTGCCAAACATTAAATCGGCTAAAAAGCGTGTTCTTGTAAACAGCAAAAAAGCAGCAATCAATAAAAGTGAAAAATCAGAAGTTAAAACTTACATTAAAAATCTTAATGCTTTAATTGAAGCAGGTAAACTTGAAGAAGCAGAAAAGGCTTTCCCTGCTACTATGTCTGCAATTGATAAAGCAGTTACTAAAAACATTTTTGCTAAAAACACCGCTGCAAACAAAAAGAGCGGTCTTGCAAATAAGTTAAACGCTTTAAAAGCAAGCAAATAATAAAAAACAAGTAATAAAAGGACAGTTTGCACTGTCCTTTTTTATCGTTACCACCCTATTATAAAGTAGTTATATAGTTAAAAAAGCGTTGCCGAGTTGCAACGCTTTTATTTTATCTTTTTACAATTTTTTTACCAACGGTTGAAATTAACCAGTAAGCGTCGTCTAAAATTTGATAGTCGTACTTAATAACGTCTTTTTCAATTTCTAAAACGCCGTCGCGCTCGGCAACCATTTTTCTAAAATCAATTAAACCTTCAAAAGTCGTTATATTGCCGTGTCGCCTTAATTTATAGTTTTTGCCGTTCGTATGCTTAACCTTTCCGTTTTCAATCGTAGTTTCGCTTAAAATTTGTTCTTTTGTTGCAGGAATTACACCCTTACTTATCATAAACGAATTCCATCTTAAATGCTCTAAAACCGCAAGGTTGTATCTTTTTGACTTTTTAAAGTCAAGCGGATACGATACTATTTTTTTACCGTTTGCCGTGACGCTATATTTTGAAACGTCAGGCATATCCTCCTTTGCGTAAATTTCTAAAAATTCGCTTTCGGTTAAAGCCTGCCTATCGTCGGTTAAATCAACGTAATCAAGCCCTAAAAGATGAAGTTTAGAACGCAAACTTAACGAGCAGTATAAACTCGATTCCCTTTCAAGTTGGCTCTTTTTAACGTGCCAGTTTACGTTTGCCATTTTAAACACGCTTTCAACGTACTCTTTCGTTGGAACGGTTTTGCCCGTTTTATCAATAGCGTATTCAAGTTCGTAAATTTCGTCACGCTTTTTAGCCATAGTTTGAATTTTATCAACTAATATTTTAGAAACGTTATAAACAACACTCTTTTCATTACCTATAAAATAGCAGTTTTCTTGTTCTAAAAGCGTTTGTTCTTTATGGAATTTACGAACTTTAACAAAAATAACCAAGTTGTTTAAATTCCACTCATTTCTCTTTTCTAATAATTTTTGCGCTAAATCTATATTTTCAAGGTCCGTACCAAAAGCAATTACCAAATAATTACAGTCGCTTTTTTCGCCTTTTAGAATATTTCTTAACTTAACGTAAAAATTCGTATCGTTTATATCTACACCGTAATAAGTCTCGTTAGAGGGAAGGTCTGGAAATTCTAAATAATCCTTGTTGTTAGCGCCTACCACTTCGTTTTTATAGCGATAGTAACTGTGGTTTAAATTTTTGTTGTTTTGCGCGTTTTCTTTATCAAAAATATGATAATTTACTCTTTTTAAAACGGGCTCTCCGTTTTCACTACGAATAAATTGATTGTTTGCTACCGAAGTTAAAAATATTTGTTGGCTCGTTTTACCAAACCCTATAAAGCATACGTTTAAGTTTACGTTCGGCTTTACACACGCCGTATCGTAATCAATTTGATTTTCATTCATAAACGCAGTTAACGGATATTTATCAATAAAATCCATAGCGATTTTTTGATATTTGTTGACGTAGGTTATCAAACCGAACCCGTCGTGCACGATATCGTCGTAAATGGTTTGAAATCTACTGTCGCCAAACACAAAAATTTTAAGACGGTCAAACGCAAGTTGACGCGTTTCTTCATCTAATTTTTTAATATTAGATATAAAATATCTACAATATAACATATTAAGTTCGTCGTTACCCGTATTTATAATTGCAACACGCTTTTTTTGTTGAGAAGTAATTTTTAAAAAGCGTTTTGAAATAAAATCACCAACGTCGCTTACCGAAAAGTGAACTATATTTTTAAGATACAGTTTAAAACTATCGTCCCCGCTAAAATTTGATACTATTGCCTTGGTAAACTCGGTATCACTATTATAAATTGTAACGTTTTCATCGTTATTTCCAAAAATTAAAAGCTCATCCTTTTTAGAAAGCGTGTTTTTAATAACGTTTACAAAATTCCAAATTTGTTGAACGGTTAAAGATAAAGCAAACATTATTGCATTTATTGCAATTAAAATATAGCAAAAATAAATTGTAAATTCGTAAATTTTAAACGTTTGCATTAACGGAATTAAGGCTTCGGTATCGTATTTTAAAACTACTAAACTTGCAATTTCAGGTATTGCTTTAAAAAATGCACTTAAAATATTTTCGCCGTTAAAAATATGCGCCATACAATAAAGCGGAATTGCCGTTAAGTATATAATTGCACATTTACCCTTTTTAAAACTGCGAATAAATAAAATTCTATCTTGCCTATTTTTTGAAATTATTGCAATTACAACGCCTAAAACTTCAAGCACGAAAACCATTAAACATATTGCCGTTATAACTTGATAGAGCATATAAAAACTCTCCTTTGTAAAACAAAATTGATTTACAATATAATACCATAAATGCTAAAAAATACAATAGTATTTTTAAAAATAGCATAAAAAAAGCACTAAAAACAGTTAGACTTTGCTTTTTAGTGCCATTTTTTATTTTGCGCTCATTGATTTGTCATATTCAAGTTCTTTATAAAATCTTTCTTTTGCCTTAACGTATTTTGAAGAAAGTTCAAAAGTATAGCGCTGTTTTTGCTCGTAAGTAAGCGTGTTAAAATACTCTTTATCGGTAAGCCTGCCTATCGCGTCGCTAACTTCGCCAACGGTAAGTAGCAATTCCTTTACTTTTAAGTAAAACTCTTCATCTTCACTTTTTATTCCCCTAACCGTAACCGACGCTTTGTTTTGATAGTATTCAACCACTTTTGATGGTGAAGTTCCATCTTCTTCCGCTTTTATTACTCCGTTTTTTAGGTTGTTTTTATATTCTTGCCAAAACGAGCCTTTTAGTCTTTTTTTGGCTTCTTTTGCGTATTCTTTAATGCTTTTATCGCCTTGCATACACCCTCCAAAAAAAATGCCCGCAAAAAGAATTTTGCGGACGTAAAAACAAATATTTTTTTAACCTTTAACGTTTCTTTTTCTAGCAGCCTCTGCCTTCTTCTTTCTTCTTACAGAAGGTCTTTCGTAAAATTCTTTACGACGGAGGTCACCGATGATACCATCGCGTGAGCATTTGCGCTTAAATCTTCTTAATGCGCTATCTAATGATTCGTTTTCACCAACTTTAACAGTAGACATTTTTAACAACCCTCCTTTACCCTTTGGCTTAAACTTGCTTAAAAAAGCCTTTTAATTATAGCAAAGCAAATAATACTTGTCAACTTTTTAAAAGGACATTTTTTTAATCTATTATAAAAAGTTTGTTTTTATTCATTTTATGCAGGCGTCCAACCCATTTTTTGACCGCAAAGAACGTGAACGTGAAGATGCGGAATAGTTTGACCGGGGTCGTCGCCTTGATTTACAACTAATCTATAACCGTTTTCAAGCCCTAATAAGTCTTTTAACGTAGGAAGTGTTTGAAGCGCTTTTTTAAGCATTTCGGCTTGACTTTCGCTCATTTCGGCAAGATATTTAAAATGGCTTTTTACTATGAGTAAATAGTGGTTTTTAGCCTTTGGATCGATGTCTCTAATTATAATACAGTTTTCATCTTCATAAACCTTGTTTACGGGTATTTCACCGCTAATAAATTTGCAAAATAAACAATTTTCCATACGTATTGCTCCTTAATTTATATAATTTCGCCGATAGCGCCGTCGCTATAAGCGTTTTTAAGTTTAATTTTGTAACTACCGCTTTTAACGTTTTGCTTAACGTAAACTTTTATATAATTTGCGGTGTATCCGCTTGTATATTCGCCGTCGTAATCTTCTAAAATAACTTCGTGTTCTAAACCTAAATTATCTTCAATAAACTGCTTTTTTAACTCGTTTTTAAGCGCTATTAAGGCGTTTAACCTTTCCTTTTTTACGCTTGCGGGTAGGTCTTGTAACTTATACGCTACCGTTCCTTCACGCGGGGAGAAAATAAACGGGTGAATATCTGAAAATTTAGCCGTTTTACAAAACTCAACCGTCTTTAAAAAATCTTCTTGACTTTCGGTTGGATAACCAACTATTACGTCGGTTGTGATGCCAGCGTTTTTAAAGTATTTTCTAATTAAATTAACACCGTTTAAAAAGCCTTGACTATCGTATTTTCTATTCATATCTTTCAAAACTTTATCACTACCCGATTGAAGCGATAAGTGAAAATGCGGTGCAAAATTTTTTAAATTACTTAAATTATTAAGTAAATTTTCGTTTATTGCGTTTTCTTCAATACTTCCAAGCCTTATGCGACAAGTAACGTCCTTTAAATAATCAATTAAACTTGCAAGGTCGTTTCCGTTATCGCTGTATGCCGTTACGTTTATAGCCGTTAAAACTATTTCCAACGCGTTTATTGTATTGATTTCTTCTAAAATACTCTCTTTACTTCGCGACCTACTTCTACCACGTAAATACGGAATTATACAGTACGAGCAAAAGTTGTTACAACCGTCTTGAATTTTTACGAACGCCCTAGTTTTTAAGTGTTTTGGCGTTGAAAAATTTTCGTAAATCTCGCTATGTTCTTTAACGTCTATGCCCGTTTTTTGTAAATTTTGGTGAATTTGACTTTTGCCTACCGTACCGCTAACGAGCGACACGCCGTCTTTACAAGCAAAACTCTTTGCGTTTAACTGTGAAGCGCAACCAACTACTATTATTTTTGCGTTTTGGTTAAATTTTTTAACTCTCGCTATTGCCTGGCGTGATTTTTTTTCGGCTTCCTTTGTAACAGCGCAAGTGTTTATTATGTACAAATCGGCATAGGAAAGTTCCGTAGAAACTTCGTAGCCTAAATCTTCTAAATTTTTAATAATTGAAAGGCTTTCGCAAGCGTTTACTTTGCAACCTAACGTAAAAACTACCGCTTTCATACTCTTTTAAATACGAGCGCTACCCACTCGCCCTTATTTTTACTATCAACCATAATAAAGCCAAGTTTTGTGTAAGCATTTACAACTTGTTCGGCTTTTTCTTTTAAAATTCCGCTTAAAATAACGCGTGAACCTTTCGTGCAATGGTTTAATATATCGTTACTTAAAACGCATAAAACGTCTGCCGTGATGTTGGCAACTACAATACTACCAACGCTATCACTTTCATCAAGCAAATTAGAAAGCGTTATAACGCAATTATCTTGAACTCCGTTTAAAACGGCGTTATGCTTTGCCGTATTAACGGCAACTTCGTCAATATCCGTCATAACGGCTTTTTTAGCGCCGAGTTTTACCGCGGTTATACCGAGTATTCCAGAGCCCGTGCCAACGTCGATAACCACGCTATCGTTTTCCATATATTTAGTTAAAAACTCAATGCACATACTCGTAGTTTCGTGTTCGCCCGTGCCAAAAGCCATGTTGCTATCTATTTTTATTACTTTTTGACCGTCTTTTGCCTCATATTCTACCCACTCTGGACAAATAACTACTTTACCCATATCCATAGGTCTATAATGCTTGCGCCAAATTTCTATCCAGTCGTCGCCGTCAACGGTGCGAGTTATGGTTTCAAGCGTGCCAAAATCAAAATATTCTTTGCCGTTTTCCTTTAAGGTTTCAAGCGATTTTTGGATTAAAGGAATAGTATTTTCGGCGTTTTCAAGGTCTAAATAACACTTTATAAGCGTTGCGTTAGCACCTAAATTTTTGGTTACGCCGTCTTCTAAATAGTCCCAAGTGTTGCGCCTTTTATTGATAAGTTCTAAAACGTCGTTATCGTCGCAAACGGCAACACCGTAACTTGAATGCTCCCATAAAACGCTACTAATGAGTTCTTGCGCGGATGAAGTTGTATAAATTGTAAGTTCAACGTATTTCATTTTTTGTGCCTAATTTAAGTAAAACAAAGTTTTACTTAATTTAATGTAATATCTTTTAATTTTTCTTGTTTAACAAGTGCTAATTTTTTTAGATTTGGAATATTTTTTTCATCATCAAACGCTTCGTCGGAAAGTTGTTTTGCAAAGAATATTGTTTTTGACGAATATTTTAAACCGCCGAGTGAAGTTAAAAATTTGCCCGATTGACGCATACCAAGAAGGTCGCCACCACCACGCAAATCATAGTCGGCTTCGCTAATTTTAAAACCGTCTGCACAAGTTTTAATAATTTTTAATCTGTCTTTTGCCGTTTGATTTTTAGCGGTGTCAAGTAAAAAACAAAAACTTTCTTTATCTCCACGCCCTATTCTACCGCGAAGTTGATGCAGTTGCGATAAACCAAAGCGTTCCGCATTGTAAATAACCATAACGGTTGCGTCTTTTACGTCAACGCCAACTTCTATAACGGTTGTTGAAACAAGCGCTTGAACTTTACCGCTATTAAAGTCGCTCATAATTTCTATTTTTTCACTATCT
>JAZOMW010000018.1:0-3345 GCA_045654225.1 Christensenellaceae bacterium
ACTATTTGTATCTTTCATTAGATGACCTCCTGTGTTTTTACTCTTGTGTGGACTACTTGAGTATTTTACCACAGGAGGTTTTCTTATGCAAAGGTTAACCGCTTTAGAACCACGGGACTATCCCGTGGTTTTCACAAACAATAAAGCACGCTTTTTTATTAGCGTGCTTTTTAATTTTTATCTTTGTAAAATTTATAAAGAGTATATAGTTTATAAGAGTTATAACGTAAAACCATAATAGGAAAAACGTTTAAGACGGCGTTTACTATTGAAACTAACAAGCCCACCGCAATAAAAATAGGGCTAATAAACGAACATAGCAAAATTATAAATCCGCTAAACACGCTAACAAAATGCCCGAGTTCCCCGTAGCATATTTCGTATAAAAACCTCTTTATATATTTTGGATTTTTAGGCTCTAAAATTTTATTTTTCCTAAAACCGGTAAAGTGGCCAATCTCCGGTACTTTTTCCTTCCACTTTTTTATGTAAATTTTTTCGTAAAATTGTTTTTCGCGTTTTTCTACCCTATATATTTTACTTTCAAAATTCGCACATTTTTTTGGTAAAAGCCTACAAATAGTTGCTGTTAAACCGTCAACCATTATAACCGCAATTATTAAAAGCGCCGTTTTTATTAAAACGCTAAAAAACGCGGTATGGCTTAATAAACTTATAATTAACGAACCTAAAAACGCGCAAAAAGAAATAATAAAAATATACCATTTTAGTTGCATTTTAAAGTTCTCCGTCGTACACAAGTTCTTTTTTATAAACTTCTTCGTATTTTTGTTTACAAGCGTTGTACGCGCGGTTTAATAGGTCGAGCGCGCCCGCCTTTTCATTAAGCGTAAGGTTAGGATACAAAGGCGGTAAAACGTGTAAAGTATGTTTAATAAGGGGTGCGCCGTTTTTATCTTTTTTTTCGCTATCACACATAGAAATAAAGAGTGGTAAAACGGGCTTGTTTGCCCTATACGCAATTTTAAACGCGCCTTCTTTAAAAGGGCGCACTTTTTTGTAGTTTTTCCACATTGCCTGTTCGGGATATATTAAAATACTTTCCTTATTTTTAAGTAGCTCGCCAACCGCCGATAAAAACTTTATCATAGTTCTTTTGTTAGAAGAAAGTGGCAAGGTGTTACAATGTTTAAAGAAAAAACCGTAAAGACCTGGAAAATTAGTGTAATTTCCTTCGCGAATTACTTTATATAGATATTTTTTTGGTAAGTATTTTCTTATTGAGTGAAAAACTATATAGTTGTCTACTTCCGAAAAGTGATTACAAGTTATAACCGCGCCGTCTTTTAAAGCGGTTGCTAAATACTCTTCGCCGTCAACCTTGTCAATTATTAATTCACCCCTTTTTATTGCGCTTAAAAAATACCTGTCGGCAATGGCGTTTGCAAAAAAGCGCCTTACCTTGTTTTTAAACTTTTTACATAAATAGTCGGCGTTTTCGGGTAGTAATACGGGTGCGGGCGGGTCGTTGTAAACGTCTTTATCAAAAAAACCTTGTATTTCGTAACTTTTAATTTTTTGTATAAGTTCAAGTTCTTGTTTTGAAATGTTTTGTTCCATTTTTTTACCTTTTTTAAAGTTTTGTAACACTTAAAATTTTGCTATCGTTTTTAAAAAAATCTTCCGCTTTTGTTTTTAGCGCCTCCCTATAATTTTCTTGCGCTTTTCTACGAACTTTTATAAAGTTGTCTTCCCTATCAATTTCGCTTTGAGCAAGTTTTATAAGCCCTATTTCGGCTTGTTTATCTCTTTCCTTTTCTTTATCGGTGTAAGAGTTTAAAATTGATAAAATTTGCTCGTAAAATTTGGTTAATTTAGCGTATTGCCAAAACTCTTTTGCATAAGGAATATCGGCGTAATGCCAAGGTTTAAGCGTTAAATTATAATGAATAAGGTTAGGTTTTTTACTGCCTTCTTTTCCAACGGGCATAACGTTCCAAGAATATGGAAGGTATTTAACCTTATCTTTACACAAAACGTTTAAATAGTCTTGGTCTTGTGCAACGGAAAACTTGTATTCTTTTAAAAGCGCGCAAAATTTTTCAAAGTAGTTTTCTTCCCTAAACTTTTTTAAGTTTATTAAAATTACGCCTGCGTTAAAATAGTTTTTAGCGTCAACGCCTAAAACTTCGCTACAATACTCTTTAAATACTTCGTTACTGCTAACAATTCCGTCCGTTACACCGCCAACAATTTCATCGTTTAGCGTGTAAGCGTAAAGTTTAGATATATCGCCTAAAACTATCGTGTCGCAGTCTAAATAAATAGCCTTGTCGTACTTAGGAAACATATTAGCAATAAATATACGATAGTAGGTTGCGCCCGTGTAATAATCTCTTAACTGTAAACTGTTTTTTACGCTTTCAAGGTTGGCGGAAACGTCAACGAAGTCAATACTAAAATTTTGGTCGTTAAATAATAAAACGTCTTGCTTAGAAGTTTCGTTAATTCCTGCGTGTAAAACGTAAATTTTGTAGTTATAGTTTTTGCTTGCATTTTCCTTTAAAGAATATAACGTTACGGTTAAAAACGGTAAATAGTTTGCGTCCGATGCAAAAAATATAGGTATCGTCTTTTTATTTTGATTTTTTAAGTTAGTCATAGTTAGTCTCCTACGTAATAAAAATAAGTAAGTTTTTATTTTGCGTTCATGTTTTTTGCTATAAAAAAATGAATTTGCAAAATCAACTTGCAAAATTAGTTTACTTACCTTTAAAAAAAATATCAACCTAATTAGTAGGTATAAAACTCTATACTTACCATAACTAACTCTACGCCACTATTACGTTAACTCTACCACTAAAAAATAGCACTCTACCGTGAGTGGAATTTGCTAAATTTTAGCGTAAATACCGCGTTTTTTGCGGTGTTTTGTGGTAAATGACGCTTGTAATAGTTGACAAAGATTTTAAAATGCTTTAAAATAAAATTAGGTAAACTTTTTGTTTACACCGTGCCAATAATGGATTTTGGCAATTGCCCCAAGTGGTTAATCTTGGGGATTTTTATTTGCAATTTTAAAAAGTTGACAAAACCTTTAAAATAGCATATAATAAAAGTGCCAATAAGGCCGGAGCGTAAACGCGTTACGTTCCCACCCGCATCAACCGTTAGGGGGTGCGGTTTTATTTTTTTGCAATTTTAAAAAGTTGACAAAACCTTTAAAATAGCATATAATAAAATTGCCAGTTAGGCAGGAACGTCAACGTAACGTTCCAACCCGCATCAGCCGTAAGGGGGTGCGGTTTTATTTTTTTGCAATTTTAAAAAGTTGACAAAACCTTTAAAATAGCATATAATAAAATTGCCAGTTAGGCAGGAACG
>JAZOMW010000019.1:0-44860 GCA_045654225.1 Christensenellaceae bacterium
GCTTCGTTAAAAGTTAAAAAATAGCCTACCAGCGAAATTATTGCACATAAAACCGAAATAGAAATGCAAATAAAACCACCTTTAAAATTGCCGAATTTTCTAACTAAAACGGCAAAAACAAAGGCAAAAAATAAATAAAGCGGAAGTTCGCCTATAACTTCAAAAATTCTGCCGAATATATTGTTTGATAAATACTCGCCGTCTTTTAAATCAACTAAAAATAAACTGATTTGAAAGTCGTAAACCGTGCATATACAAAACACAGCAATAAAAATTATTGAGCCTATAATTAAAGGCAAATTCTTTTTAACTTTTTGCATTTTTTAACCTACCATATTATTATAATGCTTTTATTTTACCATTTATTTGCGCTATTTGTCAATATTAAATAAAAATGCGTGCATATAAGCAAATAATTGATATAAAAAAATTAACCATAATTCGCCGATAGGCGTGCATGGAATTCGCAACTTGTTGCGTGATGGAATTGATTGCATTGCAATCGTATGGAATCAAGACCGTAATTACATCCTATCGGATGATTACATACACACTGCGTGTGATTACATACCAAGCCCTTACGGTCTTGTATAAAAAAAGAACAAGTCGGTTGACTTGTTCTTTTTTTTGGTGCGGATAACAGGAATTTGCCGAAACCCCAAAGGGGAGCCCCTCGGCAACAACAACGAACCTCGTCACAATAAACTACGCCTAAAGAAATTTGCAAAAGGCAAATTTCAAAATCGCTCCGTTATTGTTCCTCTTCCCAAAAAATCTTTTTGCAAAATCTTTTTCGGGAGCCCTATTTGCTTACTTGCTTCCTACTTACCGCACAAATGAAAAACGCACCCCATTTAGGAGTGCATTTCGTTGGTGCGGATAACAGGAATCGAACCTGCACGGTCTCCCACAGGATTCTAAGTCCTGCGCGTCTGCCAGTTCCGCCATATCCGCGTATAACCGCTATATAAAAAGCGGTGTTTTTTATTTTCCAACGCAAAACTTTTTAAAGATTTCATCAATGATTTCTTCACTTGCAGTTTTGCCGGTTATTTCACCTAAACTGTCCCACACCATTTTAACGTCTTCTGCAACTAAATCAAGTGGAACTAAATTAAGGTTCGAAAGCGCTTCTTCAATATAGCGTTTTGCCTTATTTAAAGCGTTAAAGTGCCTTTCTTCCGTAATAAATTCGCCGTTTAAATCAATGCCTTCTTTAAACGCGCTATCAAAAAGTTTTTGTTTTAATTCTTCTAAACCTTCACCCGTTTTAGCGGAGATATTTAAAGCGTTTTTATACTCTTTATTAGATATATCTAATTTGTTGTAAACTTTTATAATTTCAGCCGACGTAACTTCGTTTAAAATTGCTTCGTCTTCGCTTTCTAAATTGCTACCGTCAAAAACTACCAATGCAATATCTGCGCTTTTTAAAATCTTTGAAGACTTTTCTATGCCTATTTTTTCAATTTCGTCACTTGCGTTGCGAATGCCCGCGGTATCGTAAAAATAAAAGTTTATGCCGTTAATTTCTAAACTGCCCTCTACAACGTCTCTTGTTGTGCCGGCTATTGAAGAAACTATGGCTTTATCATAGTTAAGTAGCATATTTAGTATTGAAGACTTACCCGTGTTAGGCTTTCCTACTATTGCTACCTTTACGCCGTTTTTAATTTTAGCACCGCCGTCGTACTTTTTAATTAAGTCGTTTACGGTAGTTAAGGTTTTATTAAGTGCACTTTCAACGTCGCTTATTGCGGTTGCTTGTAAGTCTTCTTCGGGATAGTCAATGTCCGCGTCAATGCTTGCTAGCGAGTAAGTTAAATCGTTTTGAAGTTCTAAAATTTTGGCGTTTAACTTTTCTCTATATAAATTATAGCCCGCCTTTACGCTTGCAATACTTTCGCCGTTTATCATTGAAATTAAGCCTTCCGCACCGTCAAGCGAGAGTTTACCGTTTACAAACGCGCGTTTAGTAAATTCGCCACGCGTTGCGGGAACTGCGCCAAGTTCAAAAGTGCGTTTTAAAATGCCCCTTGAAATTGCTAAACCGCCGTGACAATGAAATTCAACCATATCTTCGCCCGTGTAACTTTTTGGTGCTTTAAAATAAACCGCCATGCCAAAGTCGGTAAAAGTACCGCCGTCAATTTCGCCAACGTACATTTTATACGGCTCAAAATTATTAACTTGTATATTTTTAGAAAGCGGTTTAAACATTTTGCTTGCCAAATCAAGCGCGCCGTTACCGCTAACTCTTATTATTGCAACGCCACCAACTCCGTTTGCCGTGGCTATTGCCGAAATAATTTCTTCCATATTATATATTAACTAAAAAAATCGTTACTGTTATTATCGTTGTCGTTTTTATCTTCAAATTCAGGGAACGGGTCTTCCGGTTGTTTTTGCTCTTCGCCGTTTGCGTTAGGATTGTTGTTTGGTTGTTGCGGGCCGTAATAACCGCCACCGTAGTAGCCGTAGTAACTACGCCTATTCATTTGCAAATATTCTTCGTAACTAAATTGCTTATTCTTTCTTGAAGCGAAAAGTAAAATGCCGAAAAGGCCGTCTATAAATATAGAAAGTACTGCAAAAAGAATAGCCCTTCTTGGATTAAACTTTCTAAACGCTAAGAACACGAAACTAACGTGTAAGAAAATGTAAGCAAGGTCAACAATTCCGCTAACGTAGTAAAGTAATAAATAAAAGTAACCTTCGCCGTTTGCTAAATTTTGAAGGAACTTTGAAGTGTATTCTACCGTATATCCAAATAATTCCAAATAACCGTCGTAATAGCCAAAACTTAATAGCGAATTTAAAACGAATTGCACGCCCGCTACTATTGCAAGCCATAAACCAACGTTGTTAATTTGCAAACCCCAAATGATAGCCTTGCCTAAAACTTTACCAAGCAAATAAAAGTTTAAAAAAGGAATAAAACTCATCCATAAGTTTTTTAAGCCTTTTTGCTTTGCTATATAGCGTATGGCAAATCCTTTGAGTATAAAACATACTATTAAAAATATTGCGCCTATAATATCGCCTATTAAAGACGCTATTAAAACATCTTTTTCCGTAAGTAACGATTCACTCATTAATATATACGAATCTAACATTTTTCACCTATTGCAAGCCTTTTTGCTTGCCTTTTTTTAGTACGCTCTTGCAAAAACGACTATTTTTTGAGCCTTTTTACCACATACCGCGCAATTTTTATTATCGGCACAATCTTCGCTAATTATTCTAGCGGTTGCTTGCGTTTGTTCCTTGATTTTATCTTCACAAGCCCTATCGCCACACCACGGTGCTTTAACAAAGTTTTTAGATTCTACCGCTTCTAAAATTTCTTGCAAATTATCAGCCCATTTAATTTTAGCGTCACGCCTTTCTCTTGACTTTGTAAGCATTTCTTTTTGAACGTCGTTTAAAAGTGCTTTAATACCGTCAGCGTCGCCCAAAGCGTATTCTTGTTTTACAAGAGTATCTCTACGCATAACCATCATTTTGCCGTTTTCAATGTCGCGCGGACCAACTTCAATTCTAACGGGAACACCTTTCATTTCCCATTCGTTAAACTTCCAACCAGGCGTTGCGTCACGCTTGTCAAGTTCAACTCTTATGCCCGCGTCTTCAAATAAAGAGCAAAGTTCTTGCGCTTTTTCTAAAACGCCTTCCTTGTGCATACAAACTGGAATTATTACTACTTGAATAGGAGCAACAACCGGTGGAATTACTAAACCCCTTTGGTCTCCGTGCGCCATAATAAGCGCGCCTATAAGCCTTGTTGATACGCCCCAAGAAGTTGAGTAGCCGTATTTTAAAGCGCCGTCTTTATCTAAAAACTTCATATTAAACGCTTTTGCAAAGTTTTGACCTAAATAGTGCGAAGTGCCCGCTTGCAAACTCTTACCGTCAAGCATCATTGCTTCCATACCGTAAGTTGCAACCGCGCCGGCAAATTTTTCTTTATCGGTTTTTCTACCGGTTATAACTGGAATTGCAAGGCAGTTTTCGGCAAATTCTTTATAAACGTTAAGCATTTCTTGCGTTTTTTCTTCGGCTTCTTCCGCCGTTGCGTGAACGGTGTGGCCTTCTTGCCATAAAAATTCGCTCGTTCTTAAAAACGGACGTGTAGTTTTTTCCCAACGCATAACGTTTGCCCATTGATTTATAATGATAGGCAAATCTCTATAACTTTCCATCCATTTAGCGTACATATCGCAAATAATAGTTTCGCTAGTTGGCCTTATAATTAAATTTTCTTGGAGTTTTGCTCCGCCCGCGTGAGTTACAACGGCAACTTCGGGTGCAAAGCCTTCAACGTGCTCGGCTTCCTTTTTTAAATAACTTTCAGGAATTAAAAGTGGAAAATAAGCGTTTTTTGCGCCCGCTTTTTTGAACCTTTTATTAAGTTCGTTTTGAATATTTTCCCAAATAGCGTAACCGTATGGGCGTATAACCATAGTGCCTTTGGTAGGACCGTAGTCAACGAGTTCGGTTTTTAAAATAACGTCAGTGTACCATTGTGGAAAATCTTGTTCAATATCTGCAATTTCCTTAACGAATTGATTGCCTTTTGCCATTTTTATGTCTCCGTTCATCTAAATTATAATATTATATAAAATGTATTTATATTATACTTGTAACTTTTATAAAAGTAAAGCGTTTTTTTTGTTTGTTAATGAAAGTTTAACCTAATACTTATAAAATTTCGTTTATTTTTCATAATTTTTTTAAATTTAGCGTTTTAACACTTTATTTAACAAAAAAAATGTGTTACAATAAGTAAAAATAAAAATTAATTAAGGAGTTAATTTTATATGGACTACTCACAATTAACGATTAATACGATTCGTCTTTTATCGGCGGACGCTATTGAAAAGGCTAAATCAGGTCACCCTGGTATTGCGTTAGGCGCTGCTCCTATCGGCTACGCTATATGGCAAAACGCTTTAACTTTTAACCCAAGCGACAGTAAGTTCCCTAACCGCGATAGATTCGTTTTATCGGCAGGTCACGGCTCGATGCTCAACTACGCCCTTTTACATTTATACGGCTTTAAAATGAGTATTGAAGACCTTAAAAACTTCCGTCAATTAGGCTCTAAAACACCTGGCCACCCAGAATACGGCCACACTCACGGCGTTGAAACTTCTACCGGCCCACTTGGTCAAGGTATTGCAAACGCAGTTGGTATGGCTATTGCTGAAAGCCACCTTGCTTCAATTTATAACAAAGAAGGCTTTAACGTTGTTGACCACTACACTTACGCCCTTTGCGGTGACGGTTGCATGATGGAAGGTATCGAGTACGAAAGCGCTTCCTTAGCAGGCACTTTAAAACTTGGTAAACTTATAGTTTTATACGATAGCAACAACATTACTATTGAAGGTAACACGGGTAACGCTTTTACGGAAGACGTTGCTAAACGCCATTTAGCACAAGGCTGGCAAGTTATCGACGTTAAAGACGGTAACGACGTTAACGCAATAAATAAAGCAATTAAAAAGGCTAAACTTGAAAAGGATAAACCTTCGCTTATCGTATGCCATACGAGAATTGGTGAAGGCTCGCCAAACGCAGGCTCGGCGGACACTCACGGTGCACCACTCGGTCAAGAAAACATTGCGTTAATGCGTAAAAATTTAAATTATGACTACGCTCCTTTTGAAGTTCCAAGCGAAGTTTACGCTCACACTAAAAAGGCTATTAACCGTGGTAAACGCGCTGAAAAGGCGTGGAAAAAGATGTTTAGCGAATATTCTAAACAATACCCTGAACTCGCTAAACAATTCCTTGAAGTTACTAGCGGTAAAAAATTAAACGTTGACGACGAAAATTTATTCGTGTTTGAAAAAGACGATGCTACTAGAAACCTTGGCGGTATAGTAATTAACAAACTTGCTAAATTAGTTCCATCACTTTTCGGTGGCTCGGCTGACCTTAACCCATCAACTAAAACTTACCTTAAAGGTCTTGGCGACTACTCACCTGAAAATAGAGCGGGTAGAAACTTACACTTTGGTATAAGAGAACACGCAATGAGCGCTATTTGTAACGGTCTTGCAGTTCACGGCGGTATTACTCCGTTCTGTTCAACGTTCTTCGTATTTGCGGACTATATGAAAAACGCAATTAGACTTTCCGCACTTATGAACTTAAACGTAATTTACGTTTTAACGCACGACTCTATCGGCGTTGGCGAAGACGGACCTACTCACCAACCTGTTGAACAACTTATATCACTTCGTTCAATTCCTAATATGAAAGTATTCCGCCCTTGCGATGGTAGAGAAACTGCCGCTGCTTACCTTTCAGCAGTAAACGACCAAGGCCCTACTTCAATTATTTTAACAAGACAAACTTTAAAATCATACGAAGGTACTGGTAAAAACGCTCTTAAAGGCGCTTATATTTTAAGCGATAGCGAAAAGAAAACGCCAGACGTTATCTTAATTGCAAGCGGTTCGGAAGTTGAGTGCTGTATGAACGCAAAAGAAATGCTTAAACAAGACGGAATTGACGCGCGCGTAGTATCAATGCCTTGTATGGAACTCTTTGAAAAACAAAGCAAAAAATACAAAGAAAGCGTTATTCCAACTAGCGTTAGAAAGAGAGTTTGCGTAGAAGCAGGTTCTTCATATAGTTGGTATAAATACGCAGGTATTGACGGTGCGGTTATCGGTATTGATAAGTTCGGTCTTTCAGGCCCTGCTAAACAAGTATTTGAACTTTACGGAATTACAAGCCAAAACGTTTACGAAACTGCTAAAAACTTATTTTAATTAAATAAAACAAAAAAACTCGGCAAGTTGCCGAGTTTTTTATTGTGTTAAAATACGCACTTTAAAAATCAGTGCAATAATATTCGATTTCTTTTTCTTCTTCGGTTTTTATAACCAAATTTGCTATTGACAAACCTAATACCAAAACTGCAAATACAACGAGTAAAATAGGTTGAATATAAGTTGTTTTTAACTCACTACCACTTTGCAAAGCAAAATTACTGATGTTGCTTACAAAAATTATAGTAACCACTAAATACGCAACAGTAATAAACGTGTTTATTAGTGATAAAACGAGTGCCGTTACGTAAGATTTTTTATTACTTGCCGTATTGTTTATGGCATTTTTTATACTGAAAGCAACTAAAATTATTAAACTTATAAATAAAACGTAACTTACAATAGTCCATACTCCTACGTTACTAAATATAACGTCTGGATTTTTACTAGTTAACAATGCAATCATTATTCTAGACATTAACAATGACGGAGATAAAGAAATCGTTTCATCAAACGTACTTTCCGTCAAACTTACATATTCGCCTTTTAGCGCTACCACCATTAAAAGTATAACGAGCATACTTGAAAAAGTAATAATATCTTTTACGAAATGCTTAACGTTAAAATTCCCTATCGTTTTTAAAATCCAGTTACCTACCGTTACGACAAGCGAAACTACTATAGCAAAAACAGAAAAACCGTTTAATTTAATTTGAATAATCAAATCGTCAACGTTAGCCGTTTTAACGCAATAATACGAAAGTAAAAGTATAATTGAAACGATAAACGTACAAAAACTAATTGCAAAATATTTAGTGTTGTTTACTTCTTCATTTTTATATAACGCAACACCAGTTTTTATAGAAGCAACTATTAGCGTTATTAAAGACACGATAATGTTAGTTGCAAACGCGATAGTACATATTACGATAGACATATAATAACTTAATTTTGCAACGGGAAGATTTAAATTGTTTTTGTACGTTTTATCGTACCATTTAAACGAATTTGCCGCATCTTTATAAACGTCGCCAAAGAAATAAAGTACTGATTTACCTTCTCCTAATGAATTACCCGTTACTGCACCTTCATTAACAATTAGTTGAACACCTAATAAAAAACTGTTAATAAACAATACGAGTAAAGCAACTAAAACTAAACAAGGCGCAACAATATTCACAATCTTATTAAAAACATTTTTAGGACTGGTGCTGTTTTTAACTTTTTTTACCGCATTTTCATTTTTACTTGCGCCACATTGCGTGCAAAATACGCCGTCGTAAACGCTTCCACAATTTTTACAAACACTTTTTCCGTCAACCCTACTTCCGCAAAAATTGCAATAAATAGCGTTTTCATCTATCATTTGTGAGCAATTACCACATTTCTTTTTACCGTCTAACCTATAACCGCAGTTAGAACAATAAATTGAATTGTCGCTATTTTCTTTTCCACATTTTTTACAATTCATAATTTTTATCCTTTATAAATATTTACTAATATATTTAGCATAAATAAATTATATTCTTACATTTGTAAGAAGTCAAGTATTTTTCTTACAATTGTGAGATACTTTAAATATAAGAATTTGTAAATGGAAATTAAAATGTATAAATTTAGTGAACGATTAAAAGAATTGCGTGCAGATAAAGGCGTAGGGCAAATTGAACTTGCAAAAGCCGTTAACGTAAGTAAAGGCATTATCAGTTTGTGGGAAAACGATTTAAGAGAACCTAAAATGTCAAATCTTATTGCATTAGCAAAATTTTTTGAAGTTAGCATAGATTATTTAGTAGGTATTATTGATTAAAATATAAATGCTCGGCTTTATGCCGAGCATTTTTTTGTTAAAATTTTATATTTGCGCCGTTTTCAGTATAAGTTATACTGTTACCACTTGTATTTAATTTGTCAATAAAATCAAGATATTCTTGCGCATTTTTAAATTTAGGTTTATAGTTTTTAACTATTTCTATCGCCTTTTTAGCGCCGTTTGATAAAAGTAAATATACCATAGCAAGTTGCCATTTTGCGCTCTTTATAACGGCGGTGTTTTTATCTAAAATTTCGTAATCGTCGCCGTGCCTCGTGCCTACTGCACCGCTAACGTACGGATGAACGACGGGCATAATTAAAGAAAGGTCGCCTAAATCCGTACTTGCCGTTTCCATACCGCTTTCAACGTGTAATTCTTCGCCTTTAAACACGCTTTCAAACGCTTCCAAGCAAACTTTAACCATTTGCTCGTCGTTTTTAAGTGGCGCGTAGCCAGGCGAGTCTATAATTTCAACGTTCGCACCAAGTGAAAGCGCACCGCCTATTAGCGCGCGGTTTACTTTTTTGTTTGCGTCAATCATAGCCTCAAACGAACTTCCCCTAACGTAACTTTCAATCGTTACCTTTTCAGGTATAGCGTTTACCATATCACCACCGCTAGTTATTATAGGATGAACTCTTATAAGTTCCGGCTCGCTAAAAGTTTCTCTTATTGAGTTTATCGCGTTTAAACCGCAAGTAGAAGCGTATAAAGCGTTTACGCCTTGCCAAGGCGCTCCGCCCGCGTGCGCGGACTTGCCTTTATAAATTATTTTTTTAGTAATTGAGCCAACCGCGCCTTCGTTTACAAAATTTTTATTCGAAGTGTGAATCATAAAAGCAAGGTCAACGCCGTCAAAATAACCCTTATATAAAAACTCCGTTTTGCCAAGCGCGTATTTAATTACGCCTTGCTTTATTAAATTTTGGCGGTATTCAATTTCTAAAAGTTCTTCTGCGGGAACTAAACAAAGGCGAATTTTACCGCTTAAAGCATCAAGCGCGCCTTTTTCTTTGAGTGCGCTTACAACGCCTAAAATAGCCGAACATTGAGCGTTATGACCGCAAGAGTGTACCGCGCCCGTATCTTTGTTTGCATCTTTGTGGTTTTTGCAAATAACGCTATCAAGTTCTGCAAGTATTAAAAGCGTAGGGCCTTTCCTACCCGTGTCTAATTCCGTGTAAAAACCTGTTATACCGTCCGCTTTTTTAATATTATATCCAAGTTCTTTAAACTTGCTTTCCATATAGGTTGAAGTCTTTTCTTCTTTATAACCCGTTTCGGCGTTTTGCCAGATATAACTTTCGGCTTTTAGCATTTCGGTTTTAAAATTGTCCACTAAATTTATAATCTTTTGCATATTTTTCTCTCTTATTTAGATATTAAATCAAAAATTGCGTCGGTAATTTCAGTAACGTTTTCAACTTCAAGCCCTGCAATTAAAAGCGCTTGCGAATATATTACGTTACATAACTTTTTAAAATCGTCGCTACCTTTGTCTAAACCTTTAAGTTTTAAAAAGAGTGGATGAACTAAATTTATTTCTAAAACTTTATTTGCTTTAACTTGATTTTGGTTGGCGTTTAATTTTAAAACTTTTTCCATTTCAAGCGAAATTTCACCCTCGCTTGATAAGCAAACCGCGTGTTCTTTAAGTGACGTTGTGCCTATAACTTTTGTAACCTTTTCGCCTAAAACTTCTTTTACGGCGCTAATAACCGCTTTATCTTCTTCGGTAACGGCTTCGTCAGCACTTTCGCCTGCAATTTCGGTAACGTTTTTAAATTGCTTTTTATCGTACTCGTTTAAAAATTTTAAAGCAAACTCGTCAACGTCGTCACTTAAAAGCAATACGTCTTTATGAGATGACAACAATTTTTCGGCTTGCGGTAAATTTTTAACCGCGCTTGCAGTTTTTCCGCAAACGTAGTAAATATTTTCATCCGTAGCGGTTTCAGCGTATTCTTTAAGCGTTATAAGTTTATCTTGTTTTAACGAGTAAAACATTAAAAGGTCTTGTAAAAGTTCTTTGCTCATACCAAAACTTTGGTATATTCCAAACTTTAATTGTAAGCCAAACGCTTTATAAAAACTTTCGTACGCTTCCCTATCATTTTTTAAAAGGTCTAAAAGTTCGCTTTTAATTTTCTTTTCTATGCTTTGCGCTATCGCTTTAATTTGGCGCGTTTGTTGCACCGTTTCGCGAGAAATGTTAAGCGTAACTTCACTATCAACCAAACCTTTAACAAAACTAAAATGGTCGCCTAAAAGGTCACTACACTTTTCCATTATCATAACGCCGTTAGTATAAAGTTTAAGACCTTTTTCGTAATTTTTAGAGTAGTAGTTAAACGGCGCGTTTTTAGGAATAAACAAAAGCGCTTTAAAGTCAACCGCACCTTCAACCGACATGTGAATAGTTTTAATAGGCTCTTCGCTATCGTAAAAGTTTTCTTGATAAAACGCGTCGTACTCTTCTTTTTTAACTTCGCTTTTAGCCTTTTTCCAAATAGGCGTCATCGAATTTAAAACTTCAGTTTCTTTATACTCTTCTTGCTTTTTATCTTCGTTTTGCTTGTATTTTGTAACTTCCGCTTTTATAGGATATCTTATATAATCACTATATTTTTTAACCAAATTGCGAATAGTGTATTCTTCTAAATACGTGTCAAAATTATCGCTTTCAGTATTATCTTTTATATATAAAGTAATTTGAGTTCCGTTAGTTTCTTTACTTGCAGGCGTAATTTCATAGCCGTTTGCTCCGCTTGAAGTCCATAAATTTGCCTCGGTTTCGCCGTACGCTTTTGATAAAACTTCAACTTTTTTACTAACCATAAACGCGGAGTAAAAACCAACGCCGAATTGACCTATAATATTAATGTCGTTTTCTTTTAACTTTTCGTCCGCTTTAAAATCAAACGAGCCGGATTTTGCAATAGTGCCTAAATTATTTTCAAGTTCCTCGGCCGTCATACCGATGCCGTTATCGGTTATGGTTAAAGTTCTATTTTGTTTATCCGCTTTTACTTCAATATAAAAATCGTTTCTAGTTAAGCCCGAAATATTGTCCGTTAAAGATTTATAGTAAAGTTTATCTATCGCGTCGGAACAGTTTGATAAAAGTTCCCTTAAAAATATTTCCTTATTCGTGTAAATTGAGTTAATCATTAAATCAAGCACGCGCTGTGATTCGGTTTTAAATTTTTTCATAATTTTACTCCTTAAACTCTCGCATTTTAGCACTCTTAACGTTAGAGTGCTAATTTATTATAACGCTAAAAATGGCAAAAAGCAAGGGTTTTTTATAATTTTTTATAAAAAAATTGTAAAATAAAAGCCTTTTTACAAGGCTTAAACAAAAAATTAAAGCGGAGCAAAACGCTCCGCTTTATAAATTAAATTAGTCGTTATTTTCGTTCATTACAATAACTTGCTTACCGTCATAGTAACCGCATTTAGCACAAATTCTGTGTGATTGTTTTTGTGCGTGGCATTGTGGACATTCAACTAACGTTGGAACTTTAACCTTGTAGTTGCTTGCAAATCTTTTTGCGCCTCTTGACTTGGAAACTTTACTCTTTGGAACTGCCATTTTTAAACACCTCTCTTTTAAATCTTACAGTTACAATCTTCTAAATTTAGATTGCAACCACATTTTGGGCACAAGCCCTTGCAATTATCTTTACAATAAATTACAGTTGGAGCGTTAGTAATTATAGTTTCATTAACAGCATCTGTCAAATTTACAACACCGCTTTTATACGTATAATCGTATTCGCCCGGGTTGTTTAAAACGTATTTAACGCTTATATCGGTTGAAAATTTGTAAACTGCTTTACCTACGCACCGTGCACATATACCAACAATTGTGCAATCAACAGTGCCGTCAACGTACACGCTACCGTCGTGAAGTTCTACCGTAACGTTTACGCTTATAGGGCCGTCAATAAAGGCGTCGTCACTAAGCAATAAATTTTCATTTGCCGTGTATGAAAAGGCAAAATTCGATATCAGTTTACCACTGTATTTTAATTTATTTACGTCTATTATCATTATATTGCTTACAAATTATATAATATTTGTTTTAACTTGTCAACTTTATTAAAGTAATAAAAACAATTTGTTTTGCTTTTTAAGTTATTATTTATTAAATGCAACTGCCAAAGCATCCCTTGCAATAACGAGTTCTTCGTTAGTAGGAATAACTAATACTTTAACTTTTGAGCCTGCTTTGCTTATTTCTCTAATTTTGCCGTTGTTTGATTGAGCGTTTAATTCATCGTCAATTTCAACGCCTAAATAGCCTAAATCTTTGCATACTGCTTTTCTAATAGACTTGTCGTTTTCGCCAACGCCTGCGGTAAATACTAAACAGTCGATACCGCCCATTACGGCAGAATACGAGCCAACGTATTTTTTAACGCTGTAAGCAAAGATGTCAAGCGCTAATTGAGCCCTATGATTTCCTTCGCTTGAAGCAGAAGATAAATCTCTAAAATCCGAAGAAACGCCAGAAATACCTAACACGCCCGATTTTTTATTGCAATAATTGATTGCACTTGTTATATCGCAATCAAGTTTTTTCATTAAGAATTCAACGATAGCAGGGTCAATGTCGCCACATCTTGTTCCCATAGGAACACCGCCGAGCGGAGTGAAACTCATGCTCGTGTCCATACACTTGCCGTCCTTAACCGCGCTTATTGATGAGCCGTTACCTAAATGGCAAGTAACTATTTTGCTACCCTTGTTTTCTAAACCAAGATATTTAATTGCTTCGCTTGAAACGAACCTATGGCTCGTACCGTGGAAACCGTATCTTCTAATTTTATAATTTTCATACGCTTCGTAAGGAATACCAAAAACGTACGCTTCTTCCGGCATAGTGTTGTGGAAAGTAGTGTCAAATACGCCAACCATCGGCGTGTTTGGCATTACTTGCTTGCACGCTTTAACGCCCGCGATGTTTGCAGGTTGGTGAAGCGGAGCAAATTCAGTAAGTGATAAACATTTTTCAATGTTTTCATCCGTCATTAAAATAGGACCGCTAAACACTTCGCCACTGTGAACTATTCTGTGACCTACCGCACTAATTTCGTCCATTGAATTTAATACGCCGTAATCCTTATTAACGAGTGCGTCTAAAACGAGTTTGATTGCTTCTTGGTGAGTTGGCATATCTTCGTTTATAACAGTTTCAACACCGTTTGCTTTGTGTTTTAAAACCGACTTGTCAATACCAATGCGTTCGCAAAGACCTTTTGCAATAACGCCTTCCGTTTCCATATCGATAAGTTGATATTTAAGTGATGAACTACCTGCGTTTATAACTAAAATTTTCATTTTAACACCTCAAACTTTTAATTTTGCGTTTGCAAAGCGGTAATAGCAACCGCAGCAACTATATCTTCAACACCGCAACCGCGTGATAAGTCGTTAATAGGTTTAGCTAAGCCTTGGCAAAGTGGGCCTACTGCTTGGAAACCGCCTAATCTTTCAGTATTTTTGTAGTTACTGTTACCCGTGTCAAGGTCAGGGAAAATCATAACGTTAGCGTGGCCTGCAACGGTTGAGTTAGGTGCTTTTGATTTTGCAACTTCTGGAACGATAGCCGCGTCGAATTGAAGTTCGCCGTCCGCGTTATATTCAGGTGCAAGTTCTTTAAAGAAGTTAACCGCGTCAACAACCTTAGTAACGTCAGCGTGTTTTGCACTGCCCTTAGTTGAGTGAGAAATAAACGCAATTCTTGGTTCTAAGCCCGCAATAACTTTTGCGCTTTTTGCAGAAGATAAAGCAATATAAGCAAGTTCTTCGCTCGTAGGGTTTTGAACGAGACCGCTATCTGCGTATATATAGCAACCGTCTTCACAGTATTTGTTTCCGCATGGCGGAGCAATCATTAAAAAGTACGCCGAAACCATTTTTTCGCCCGGTGCAGTTTTAATAACTTGAAGACCAGGTCTTAAAGTGTTTGCAGTTGAGTGGCAAGCGCCGGAAACCATACCGTCAACGTCGTCAAGTTTAAGCATTAACGCGCCGTACATAGTAAAGTCTTTTAAAATGTAATTTTTTGCGTCTTCAACCGTAGGATATTCGTCAAGACCCGTTTTTTTGTTGATTTTGCCTTTTCTTAAATCGAATAAGAGTTTAGCGTAATCGCCCGTTTTTTCATAAGTTGCAGGGTCGATAACCGTAACGCCTGAAAGGTCAACGCCTGGATTGTTTGCTAAAATTTCGTCCTTGTTGCCAAGTAACACGATTTTTGCAACGTTTTCTTTAACGGTTTTTACAGCGGCTTCAACAACGCGCTTGTCTTCCGCTTCTGGTAAAACGATAGTTTTATTGAGCGCTGACGCTCTGTTTTTTATGTCTTGTAAAATATCTTTCATAAAACACTCCCTTTATTGCTTTATTATTTTTTAATTTTGGTGTATTATATAGTTATAAAACTAAAACCACCTATTATTATATACTAATATTTTATAAAAGTAAATAAATAAATAGGTTTAAAGGAGAGAATTTTGAAAATTTGTTTTGCAATTTGCGAATACAATCCTTTTCATAACGGGCATTTAAAACACCTTGAATATATAAAGCAAAATTTAGGCGCGGACGCTATTGCCGTAATTTTAAGCGGAAATTTTACCGAGCGTGGCGATATTGCGTTGCTAGATAAATATACCCGCGCAACTCACGCAATAAAAGCGGGAGCGGATATAGTTTTAGAACTCCCTACCGTTTTTGCAACTTCTAACGCGGAAATTTTTGCAAAAGGCGCAATAAAACTTATAAACGCGGTTACGTGTGAAAAGGCGCTTTGCTTTGGAACGGAAAGTCAAGATATTAGCGAAATTTATTTAGCGTGCGACCTTGTAGAAAACGAAACTAGCGAGTTTAAAAACGAACTTATAAAACAGTTAAAAAGCGGAGTGTCTTACGTAAAAGCGCGCGCAACTACTATTGAAAACGTAAACGGCGTTAATTCAAGCGTTCTTTCTACGCCTAACAATATTTTAGCAATAGAATACGTTAAAGCAATTAAAAAGAGCGAGCAAAATATTGAAGTTTACTCACTTAAAAGGCAAGGCGGAGCGTTTAACGATAATAAATTAAGTGGTCAAATTTCTTCCGCACTCGCCATTAGAACGGCAATAGAAAACGGCAATATTGAAAGCGTAAAACAAGCCGTTCCAAACTTTGTTTTTAATGATTTACCAAATTCTTTACCTAACGTTGACGGTTTAGTTTTATATAGCGTTTTAAACGCCGAAAAAGAGTTTTTAAAAGGCGTTCAAGACTGCACCGAGGGTTTAGAAAACGCCGTTAAAAAACACGCTAAAACGGCTTTAACTTTTAACGAACTCGTTAAAAAAATAAAATGCAAGCGCTACACCGAAACGCGCATTAAACGAATTTTAATAAACTGTTTACTAGGCGTGAATAAAGCGCTTATAAACGAGTGCTTTGGTAGCGACCTTTACTTTAAAGTTTTAGCAATAAACAAAAATAGGCTCGACCTTTTAAAAGTTTTATCGCATAGCGCCTACCCGCTTATAACGCGTAAAGGCGACGAGCAAAAATTAAGCGAAACCGCGCTTAAATGTTTTAAAATAGACTGCTACGCTAACTCCGTTTATCAAATTGCAACAAAAACAAAACTCAACGACTACGATATGAAAAAAGTGTAACCGCTTGGTTACACTTTTTAATTTGCGTTATAAATTATAATTAGTTATGTAGTAATACGCCTATTTTACGTCAAAGATATCGTCATACGTAACTTTTAATATGTTTTTTATATTGATAATTTCATCGGGATAAAGGTGGCGTTGACCAACTTCAATTTTTGCAAGTGCGCTACGCGTAATATTACAACCAAGTAATTGCAATTTGGTTGCAAGTGCTTCTTGCGTAATATTAGCGTTTTCCCTTAACCTACGTATATTATTTCCTACTGACGTTTCAATTTTATTATTCAAAATATTTACTCCTATATAAGTGCAATTTCCTTGACATTATTATAACAGTATTGTATTATAATATTGCACCTATATAGGAGCAACCATAAAAAAATAAGGAGAAATTATGAAAAAATATTCTGCAATAAAGGAAATGTATTATGGAAATCGTGGTCCATATGACACGATTAAAATTAAAAATAACGAAACTTTGGTTTTAAACGTTATTAACGAAAGCGAAGAACTTTTATTAAAAAAGTTAAGTCAAAAGCCTGAAATTTTAGAAATTTATAAAAAATTAGATAACGCAATAGGGGAACTTAATTTAATAGAAAACGAGCATTATTATATCGAAGGTTTTAGGTTTGGTTTTTTGATGGCTATGGACGTTTTTGATATATAAATTTAATCACGAAAAAAGTGTAACCGCTTGGTTACACTTTTATTTTTATTCCTTTGATTTTTTACGCTTTTTAACGCTTTCAACTAAAATATATTCTATTTGCCCGTTTAGCGACCTAAACTCGTCTTCCGCCCATTTCATTAACTCGTCGTAGAGTTTTTTTGAAATACGTAAAGGAACTTGCTTTTTCTTACTTTCTTCCATAATCTTAATAAATGCTACCTGAATTTACTACGGGTTGCGCGTCGTGATTACCACAAAGCACAACTAAAAGATTTGCCACCATTTGCGCTTTCTTTTCGTCGTCTAACTCAACAACGTTGTTCTTTTCAAGCCTTTCAAGTGCCATTTCAACCATACCAACCGCGCCGTCAACTATCATTTTGCGCGCGTCGATTATAGCGGACGCTTGTTGCCTTTGAAGCATAACCGCCGCAATTTCAGGCGCGTATGCAAGGTAAGTTATGCGCGCTTCAACAACTTCAATACCCGCTTCTTTAACTCTTTCTTGAATATCGGCGCGTATTTTTTCGGCAACAACTTCACTTGAACCGCGTAAACTGCCTTCGTCGGCAACGCCGTCACCAGTCGTATCAACGTTAGGAGCAACGTCGTAAGGATAAACTCTTACAACGTTTCTTAAAGCGCTATCGCATTGAAGTGATAAGTATTCTTTATAGTTATCAACGTTAAACACCGCTTTTGCCGTGTCAACTACTTTCCACATAACCGCAATACCTATTTCAACGGGGTTACCTAAACAGTCGTTTATTTTTTGTTTGTTGTTGTTTAAAGTCATTATTTTAAGCGAAATAGCTTTGCTTGCTAATTGTAAATTTACGTTGCCTTCACTATTAACCGTTATTGCACTAATGGAGTGAGCGCTATTAACGTCACCACTTTGTTTAAGTTTTGTTTGAGCGGCAGGGTTAAACGCCACGCAGAAAGGGTTTACAAAGTAAAAACCGTCACCTTTTAAAGTGCCAACGTATTTACCAAAAAGCGTTAAAACGAGCGCTTCTTGCGGTTTTAAAACTTTAAGACCTAAAAACGGAATCCAACACGTTCCTACGAGCAATAAACCTAATAAAAATATAACGGGATTGCCGTCTTCTTGACCGCCGTTGTCCATAATTATACCGCCCGTAACCACTACGGCGATTGACGCCACAACGAGTAACAACGTTAAAATTAAAGCGATAAAACCGTTTTTCTTGTTAGTTAAAATTTTTTCTTGCATAATTATCTCCTTGTTTAAAATTGATATCATTTTGATATCATTATAGTATCATATATTTTAAAGTGTGTCAATACAAAATAAAAAAATCTTAAAGTTTTTACCCTTTAAGATTTTATTTCGCTTAAAATGTATTCCGCGTACGCTTTTGCAACGTTTACTTTGGTTACGCTTTCTATTCCGCCAAAAAACGCGTTAGAGTTTACTTCGCAAACAACCGCACCGCCACGAGAGTGTAAAAGGTCGATTCCGCAGTAATCAAGATTAAGCGTTTTAGCCGTTTTTTCCGCCACCTTTTTAAAGTTTTCGTCAAGTTCTACCTTTACGCCCGTTCCGCCAAGTTCGATGTTTGAGCGGAAGTCTATAAGCGAGCGCCTTTCCATGCTAGCCACAACTTTTCCACCTATAACTATTACGCGCGTATCTATACCGCTACTTTCCTTTATAAATTGTTGGAATAAATGCGGTGTTGAAATTAAGTTATTAGCAATTTTTTCAAGTTCTTGCCTATTATCCGCCTTAAAAACACCGCTACCAAGCGAGCCGTAACTGTTTTTTACTATTACCGGGTAGCCTATTTCGCTTTCTATTTTGTCAAGCAAGTTTTTACTAACGGTTGCGTCGCTAGTATAGCAAAGCGGAGCGGGCAAAGTGTTTACGATAGGAATGCCTTTACTAGAAAGCGCTATATACGTTTCCATTTTATCGTCGCAAACGCGAATACTTTCGTGGCTGTTAAAAAGCCTTACGCCAACGCTTTCAAGCATTTTAGAAACGTATTTATCTTTATCTAAATAAATGCAAAAATCGTAATTTTTAATTGCGCACTCTATATTAGAATTTTTAATCGAGCATAAAAGCGCGTCGTTTTTTAAAACGGTTATTTCTACGCCTAATTTTTTAAATTCTTCTTCTAATCTTTTTGCTTGATTTATTGAAGACGATAACGTAGAATATCCGTTTATTATTATTAAACCTTTTAACATTTTCTTTTTATAAAATAACGCGAAGAAGACTCTTCGCGTTATTAACTATTCTCCTATAAGTCTAGTTGCTTCGCCACCTGCAATAAATAGCATTGCTATTGCCTTTGGCTCGATTACGTTACCTTCAACAATCAATTTTTTAGAAAGACTTTGAGATGCTTTAACGGTTATATAGTTAGCGTTTATTTTTACTAAACCTTTTTGGCGCATTGCTTCGAGTGAAACCACGCTACCGTCTTCAAAATTTTCTTCTAAATCTTTAAGGGTAACTTCGTCGTAGATGTATCTTTGCGGGTCTTTTATAAGTTCGGTCTTTACGATTTTTTCTGCCCATTCGTCGTTTAAAGTAGCAACCTCCTCGTAAGTAACGCTATCTTTTACCATATAGTCGTAACCGAGTTTTTGCATATAAGTAAGACCTTCGCTAGTTAATAAGGACGCATAGTCAACTTCCGTAAACTTCTTTTTAGAGTTGAAGTTTTCTTGAACGGCTAAAATATCGATAAGTTCAAGCGCGCGTTTAAGCGAAAGTTTAGTGCGAATTTTAACGTATAAAGGTTGGTCTGGCATTTTGCTTGAAACGTCCGTTGCGCGGAAATATTTAAGGTCAACGGAACTTGGGTCAACGTTAATATATAACTTTAAGAACTTACCCCTTACAAAAAGTTTTGCTTGAAGTCTAATTTCCTTACCTTCTTTAATTTTAGAAAGCGTTACGCCTTTTTTAGAGAAGTTTTCACGCGATTTTGTTAAGCGCGCGTGTAAACCGTAAGAAAGGAGCGCGTTTTTAATTTGGCTATAATTTTCTTTAAGTTGCTCGTCGCCCGTTCTAACGTAAATTTCAAAAGATTTTTTTACGTTTACGCGTTTTAACTTTATAGGCTCTTCTTCCTTTGTTACCGCCTGTTCTTCTACTGCGTTTTCTACTACCACGTTTTCTTCGCAAACGCAAGGAGTTGGTTGTTCTTGACTTTGAGCATCAATACACTCTATCAACTCTTCTTCAAAATCTTTAACGAAGAAAGTTCTTAAAGCAATAAACGCTACTGAAAGAACTAATCCTATTAAAGCAATTAAGCCTTCAAAAATAAATTCAACGCCGAGTATTCCGTTTACGATTATTAAAATTAACGCAAACGCAATAGCCATAGTAAACACTATTTTGTCCGCGCCGTGAACTTTATGGTTTTGCAATTCCGTTAGTAAGAAGGTAAATACCGTTACTATTGAAACGATTACTAATTCCACTACGATTGCAGGGTCTTTACCGCCTAATTGAGTTTCGTAAAGTTTATGTATTAAGTTGGTTGATTCAAGCACCGCCATAACCGCAGTTATTATAAATGCAACACCTAAATAAAGCACTACGTTACCGTTTTTGAACAAGTTTTTAAAGTATAAAAGAGCGTTACCTTTTTTTAATTTATATTTGCTTTCGTCCGGTATAAACGTGGATTTAATAAGCAAGATAGTGCAAACTAATGCAAATACGAGCATTGCAAGCGCTAAAATAATGCTACCTACTCTTAATTTATCCGTTTTCATAAAGCCTATTATAAAAAGTACGAAAGAAGCAATATAAGAAGCAAAAACGGTACAGTCAATTAAATTTTGCTCTTTTTCTCTAACTCTTATGCCTAATAAAAATACGAATACGCTAACGAATAATGATGCAATAGTAAAGAAAATTTGCATCGTGTTGTTAGCCAAAATGAAATCGTCAATAAAATTTGAAACGTACAAATATACTAAAAGCACCGCCGTTGCTATTGAAAGTAAAATGATGAACGGCCAGTCTCTTTTAAACAAGTTTTGATAATACGCAGAAACGTTAGCGTTTGACTTTAAGCGAGTTTTATCTTCAACGCTTTCAAAAAATTTAGCCCTTAAAAAGAAAAGTGCTAAAATTGCAACGCCTAAACAAGCAATTGCAAGTATTTTTAAAAGTAAAAACAATTTAGAATTCGTTATAAAACAATAAACGGTAGCAAAAATAAATAACAGAACTCCGCCAACCAACATATTGTCTGCATAAGTTATATGCTTTTTTTCTAAATTTTTTATTGCGGAAGCAATAGTAAACAACACGCCTAAAACCGCCGTTATTATAACAACCGATTCCACAAATCCACCCCTGTATATTAAGGAGGATACAAGATTGAAACCATCAAAGAAATATACCGTTAGCATTATTAGAATACTTACGGCGACACAAGCAAGCACGTTACAACCTTTTAACAATCCTATTAAGTAGTTTAAGTATTTATTTGTGCTATATTTCATAAACTCACCTTTTTTAAAAGATTTTTTATTTACTTATTCCGTAGTGAAAATCTTCTAAATCAATTTTTTTACCGTCTTTATCAACTACGTTTTCGTTAAGCCTTGAACAACCAGAGAGTGCGTTTGCTTTAAAAGTAACGCCGTCGCCTAAAACTTGAAGTTTTGTCATATAAGAGCAAGACGCAAAACAAGATTCAGGAATTTCCGTAATAGATGCAGGAACTATCACAACGTCGAGTTTTAAGCAAGATTTAAACGCACTTTTACCTAAACTTACAAGCGAACTTGGAAGTACAAAAGGCTGAGCCGTTTCGTTTGCAGGCACATCGCCAAGTTTTACACAGTTGTTAAACGCGCTGTGTTCAATAGTAGTTAAAACGTCGCCAAAAGTTACGGTATAAAGCGACGAACATTCCGCAAATGCAAATTGATAAATAGTTTCAATTTTACTCAAATCCATTTTGCGAAGTAAAGAACAACCGTAGAAAGCGTGCGACTCTATTTCCGTTGCGTTAGGAATAAGAATTTCCTTAACCGTTGTTACGCCGTAGAACGCGCTATTTTTAATTGACGTTGAGTTTACCGTTACTTTCGTTAAAGATACGGGCAAAGTAAACTTAATATCGTCCGCCGTGGAAAGTTCTTCCCCGTCCGCGTTTTTAAACGCGTTAGGTTTAGCGGTTATTTCAACGTTACCATCGTCAGTTGACGCAGAGCCGAAAATATAACCGAAGTGTTTTTCTTGGTTGGTTGCGTCCGCCGATTTACCCGTAAAAGGAAGCGTAATTTCTAAAAGATTAGTACAGTTTGCAAACGCGCCCGAACCTATCTTTTTGATGTTCGAGCCAACCGTTACTTTGGTTAAAATTTTAGCACCGTTAAACGCACCTGCCGAAATTTCTTCAACTGGATAACTTTTTTCAGGCGCACCTAATTCTTCCGCCGTTGTAGGTATTGTTATTTCACGGTGCTTTTGGTCAATATCGCTATAATCGTTATTTGAAATGCTTTCCGCATCTTCACTTGATACTTGATAGCCGGTAATCGCATAATATTTATACGTTTCGCCATCGTCGTTCGTGCCAGTCATTACCTTATATTCATACTTGCCCGTTTCACGAGTTTCCCCGCCGTCATCTTCGTTACAAGCAATAAAAGTAAACGATAAAGCAAGGGTTAAAACAAGTATTAAAAGTTTAGTTAAAAAGTTCTTCATTAAAAAGCCTACTCCTTAAAGCGCATAATGCGCGCATTTTATATTTTAGTTTATTTTATCATTTTGAAAAAATATTGTCAATATACTTTTACTTATTTTATAGTATAAATTATATGTATTTTAAGTTTTTTAGGCTTTTATTTTGCTTACGCTACGCTTTTAACGGGTTTAGTTCCGTCAATATATCCTAACAGGAATTTTTTTGCCCCCTTTTTATACTTTTCGGCAAAAAGTAAAAAGTTGTTAAGCGTTAAATTTTTATATGAATATTCTCTACATAAATTTTTTAAAAATTTATTAAATTGAGTTTTATTCATAAAATTGCTTAAATCGTCAATCATTAGTTGCGCCCTATAATACGCTATTGAAACGTAGTCGATATCGCTTTTAAACTCGCCTAAATTTCTATCCATTTTAGGCACGGCGCTTTGCTTATCCGCTAAATTTTTGCGAATTTCATAGTATGCGGTATAAGCCTCGTTTAAAAGTTGCTTTTTGTTCTTTTTATACTCGCTAAAATTATCAAAAAACGTAACGGTGCTATACTCGGTAAGACCTTCGTCAATAAACGCGTTTTCGCTTTGATTAACGCCTACTAGCCCGTACCACCATTGATGCGCAGTTTCGTGAACGATACAGTAATCTCTATCAAAATCTAAAAGGTCTTTATCTATCATAGTAAGACACGGATATTCCATACCGCCGTAAATAAAATCGGCTTCGCAAAAAACGTACTCTTCGTATGGATAACTAGCGAATTTATTAGAGAAAAACGAGAGCGCTTTTACCGCCGTTTCAAGCGACTTTTCCGCGTTTTTATCACTAAAATAATAATATGAAACTTCAACGTTTTTAACGCTTTTTTTTACGACGTTAAAGTTCTTTGAAAGCACGAAGGCAATATCTCTAACGTTGTTTCTTTCATAGTTATAATTAGTTTTTAAACCGTCAATTTCAACGCCCGTTGGTTTCATTGACGACACAACTGTAAACTCGGCCGGCACGGTTAAACTCACCTTGTAATTAGCAACTTCACTATAAAAAGGGTCGCCCGACGGATAGTAAACGCTTTCGTAATATTCGCCGTTAAAAAGTGGGCAAAGCACGGGGTAAAAGCCCGTTAAATTTACCGTGTTTTTACCGTAGCCAAAGCGGTGGTTTACGTTTGGCAAAGTCAATGTAAAATCTATCGTAATTTCTACGTTTTTGCCACTTTCTAAACTGTCGCTTAACCTAACTTTTAAAAGGTGTTTTTCTTCTTTTATAACCTCGTAATTTAAAGCGTTGTTATTGCTTTTTACGCCGTTAATTTCTATATCGCCGTAACTTATTCCATTTTCGTAAGCCCTATTTTCATATTCGCTATATATTGGTTTTATTTTACTGTCTTTTGAAAAAGCGTTCGGGTATAACATAAATTCTAAAACGTCTATTTTGTTTTTAGTTTCGTTCGTATATAAAAGTGTCATAAAGCAATTTGCGCTCATATCTTCGTTAAGTTCAATAGTAATATCGTACTCGTTAACTTGCGAATTTTCCTTAACGCAACCCGCGCTAAAATTTATAGATAAAACGCATAAAATAAGGCAAATGATTTTTTTCATAAAATAAAAACTCCCAGTATATAATACTTGGAAGTTTTATTTATTATTACTTTTTTGTTTTTAAAAATAGCAACGGATGAAATAGTGTAACCCGACTATTTTTCCTCTAATAAAAGATATTTTTGCGGGTCTATTTTAACGCCGTTTTCAATAACTTCAAAGTGAAGGTGCGCGCCGTCTTTATACTCCGTTCTGTTGTTTAATGAAACGGTTCCTATAACTTCGCCTTTTGAAACGCTTTGACCTTCGGTCAAATTTTCAACCACCTCTATACTGTTATATACCGTTTTTAAACTGTTTCCGTGGTTTACGGTAACGGTAGTACCCTCTAAATTGCTTGTTGTAATGCTTTCAATTACGCCGTCGTACGAGCATAAAACTTGGCTACCTTCTTCGGCGGCAAAGTCAATTGCTTTATGACCTGAATATAGTCCAAGCGTTTGATTATATACAACGCTTGCACCAACGTATTCTTTTATAATAGTGCCGTTTACGGGCATGTCAAAAACTATTACGGTTACGGTTGGCTTATCTTCTTCTACCGGTGGATTTACGTTTGTGTTTTCGTCTTCATTAGGCTTTTGCTCGGTGTCGGTATTAGCGTTATCGTCATTAGGATTTTCTAAAACGTTGTCGTTATTAACGTTATTAGAATTACCGCCTTGATTAACTACAAGCGCTACCGTAATTATAGAAAGCACCGCTAAACATACGATGAAAACAAAGTAATACACGTTTTTTCTTAAAAAATTTACTGCTTTATTATTTGACATATTAAACCTCCATTATGTACTTAAAAACTTCCGTATATAAACGGCGTTCCTATTTTTATATAATCGTTAGACACTGCAACGTGTAAATTTACTTTAACTCCCTTAACCACTTCAACTTTTTTTAATTTAGCCGAATAGTAATAGTAACTTACCACACCGTCAACTTCTTCAATAAATTGTAATTTTGCGTTAGTTTTTTTAAGAATTTTTTGATAATTAAAATCTTTTTCTTGCGTAATAGACGCGCTTTCGTAAAAGAGCGCAAAATTAACGCGATTAACCGTGCAATTAGATTTTTTACCGTAAGTTACTTCTATATTTTTATAAGGAATAGCATTTTGAGCGTAAAGAATACAACTAAAAAATAAGCAAGTTAAGCATAGCGTTTTTTTAAGCATAAAAAAATTCCTACAAATAAAATCTATCTGTAAGAATTCTTGACTTGATATTAAATTTTTATACTGCAAACTTAAAAAAATTATAAATTGATGCAGTTTATTACGCCTAAATCTCTAAAAACTGTTAAAACACTTTGCTTGCTACTTAAATAGGTGCAAAGTTTAAGTGCTTGCTTTAAATCGCTATAAGGCGGAAATTCAAAACCGTTACGGTCATTTAACATATTAAGATATATTTTTTGCACGGAACTTGCAACTAAAAGTATAGAAGTAATTTCCTTATCAAACGCCGTTTTAGTTTTTTCAAGCATTTCTAAAATAAGTTCAAGGCGTTTTTTTGACGGAACTTTTACGTTATTAACGAAGTTTCCTGCAAATTGATTAGTTTTTGCTTCGAGTTCGTAAGCGTCGCCTAAATAATTCGGCGCGGAAAGCAAAGAAGAAAAGTCGTTTGAAAAGAACATTTTATAAAGCGGTGCAAGTTTTAAAAACGCCGTCATTAACCTATCGCCTTCACTTATAGGCGTTGAAGATAAATTTAAAGCGTCCGCATAAAGTTCAACGGCAAAACTCGAAAACTGCTCGTTTTTTGCTTTAATAAGCGACATAACGGCTTCGGCGTAAATAAGCACGTCTTTTGTGTTTTTGTAACTAGCCAAATTTGCAACCATATTAACCACTTTTTTAAGCGTGGCATAATTTTCTTCGTCTATCTTTTCGCCTAAAAGCATTACGCGCATTTTATAATCTATTAAAGCAATTAGTTTGCTCATAACGGATACGTACGCCGCCGCAAAAGCGGAGTTAGACGCTTTTTTTATTATTTCAAAATCGTAAATAACCGTTTTAAACGGCTTTGCTTTTTTAATTATAGGAATATTTTTAGTGCGAATTTTTACATGCTTTGAAAAAGCGTTTTCATAGCAAGGTTCAGTAAGTAAAGCGTGGCAATCCACCCCGTATTTAGTAGCGTAATATTGCGCAAGAGATAAAACGTTAGCGTCGCCAACGGCTAAAACGTAACCGCCGTCAAAGTGAAAAGTTTGACTCGCCTTATCATCGTTAAAGTCAACGTCTTCAACGAGTAGAGTTGTAAAACTTACGGAAGCGTCCTTTAAAGCCTTTGTTACGGTAGCGCCTACCACTTGAAAGTCTTTTTCACGGCATACGAGTTGCACTTCTTTTTTTCTACTGTATTTAATGGCGATTGAGTAAACCGCGTCGTAAGCGGAACTTGCGCAAATTTCCGTGCCTTGTCCAAAAAAACCGTCCGCCGATAAATACTGCATATTTTTAGTTGTATCAAAAACAATTTTTTGCATCATTTGTTTTTATAACCTTCTTTACCTACGTTTTCAAAAATACTTATTCTAGTTAGCATTTTTTTGCATTTTTTTTGCGTGTTCTTGCCAAAAAATCCGTCTGCTATATCGTAATAAGTTGCAACGCTGTTTCCCGCCATGCACGTTGCAAACTTAAAGAGCGTTTCGCTTTCTTCGCTTTGTTTTAACGTTTGACCTGGTAAACCTAAATTGTAAAGGTCGAAAACGAACATTTCTTTTTCAAGCGCTAACGCGCAAATTTTGTTAAGCCTTTCCTTGCTAACGCTTTGACAATCAAACGTTATACCGCCAAAACCGTATTTCTTTAAAAAGTCAAGCGCTTTTATAAGTTCTTCTTCATCGTATTTTGCAATGTCTATTCTATACGACGAAATTCCGCCGTAGGCCATATTTATAGTGATGTATTGCGAAGCGTTTACAAGCAACGGTTTTTTCTTTTTTAAGCAATATTTTTTATATAAAATGTCCGCCAAATAAGTAACGTAAAAGTTGTTGTTTTTACTGCTTATAAAAAGCCTTTCGTCATCGGTTAATTCTATTAAAAGTTTACTAACTATAAAATTTTCAACTCCGCCGTTTTTAGAATACTTCTCACATATCTTTTCGGCAAGCCTTATAGCGATATGCTTTTCGGTTAAAGCACCGCCTTTTTTATAGTTTGAAGTTTTAACAACTTCCTTTTTTGAAACTTCTAAACCGTATTTTTTAACTTCTAAATTTATTTCGTCAATCACGTTAAAAACACGCCTTAACTTTTCTTGGCGTAAAAATTTTAACCTTTCGTCAATTTCTTTAACGTATTTAATAGAAATGCCGTAAGAGTATAAAGCGGACTGTTTTTCCTTTAAAAGTGGCATACAGTCAACGAAATAGCCGATAGAGTACGGCATTTTTAAAATAGCGCACGCGCTTGCAAGTTCTTCCGCTCCGTTTAAAGACGCATAATCGCTTATACCTATTAAAGACGAACCGCACCTATACGCTTCGTACGCGCAAGCCGACGGAGTGTACGGCGAGTTGTAGTAATTCGTTACGTAATGAAGTGGCGCAACGTTTTTTGTTGAGGGCGCGTCGTCATTATATTTTTTTTGAAGTTTAACAAGATTTTTTAAGCAAAAACGCCTTGTAAAAGCCCTTTTGCTATTTAAATGTTTTACGAGCAATTCTTTATACATATTAAATAAACTTCCTAATTTTATATACTTATTTTAATATTAAAAAAAATATTTGTCAATAATTAACGTAAATAACGAATAAATTTACTAAAACTATTGAAAAAGTTAAAAAATATGCTATAATATATTAGAATAAATGCATATTTTGCATATTTTGGAGGGTTTTTATGAACAAAAGCGAATTTACAAAAGTTTATGCTGACAGATTAGGCGTAACGATAAAAGAGGCGGAAAATAATCTTGCAACTTTTATAAGCACCTTAACTGAATGCTTAAAAAACGGTGAATACGTTCACGTTTCTGGCTTTGCTACTTTTGAACTTAAAGACAAACAAGCAAGAGACGGCGTAAATCCGTTAAACGGCGAAAAAGTGTTAATACCCGCATGCAAATCGCCAAACGCAAAGTTTTCTAAAACTTTTAAGGCTATATTCAACGACTAGATGTAAAAACGAGTGGTCAAAAAACCACTCGTTTTTTTATTTAATTTTTAGTGAATATTTATAAACTTCATTTTTAGAAAGATTTAGAGTATCACAAACTTTTTTAATAGCGTCCTTTTTAGATAAACCGTCTAATATAAATCCGTTTAGCATTTCTATTATTTCAATTTCGCTATACCCTTCACTTTCGTTTTTTGCGCCTTCAACTAATAAAACGAATTCGCCTTTCGGCTCGTCAATTTTACCGTCTTCTAAATTAAATCTATAAACGGTTTCGTGCATTTTAGTAATTTCTTTAACGGCGCAAGCGTTTCTAGAACCGAACGCTTTATATAAATCTTTAATATTTTCATTTACGTCGTGCGGGGCGCTATAAAAAATTAAAGTATCCTTTAAGTTAGCGTAATTTTTTAAAAGTTCGGCTTTTTCCTTGTTTTTTTCGGGTAAAAAGCCTACGAAAGTAAAACGCGCGCTATCTAAACCGGATAAAAGCAAAGCGCTTAAACACGCGGATGCACCCGGAACAACCGTATATTCAAGTTCGTTTTCAATTAGCGTTTTTATTAAAATATTGCCTGGGTCCGAAATTACGGGCATGCCCGCGTCGCTTATAACCGCAACGGTTTTACCGTTTTTTACCATTTCTAAAATATTTTCCGCAGATTTGCGCTCGTTAAATTTATGGTAAGAAATAAGTTGCTTTTTTATGCCGTAATGGTCTAAAAGTTTAAGCGAGTGGCGAGTATCTTCACAAGCAATAACGTCAACGCTTTTAAGCGTTTCTATCGCTCTATAACTTATATCTAATAAATTCCCGATAGGCGTTGCTACAAAATATACCATTATCTTGCTCCGTTTACGTAATTTTCTAAAACTTTTAATTGTGGCTTAACGCCTTTTACCGCTTCAATTAAAAATAAATACGGTTTTGGATTATTATTAGTAACTATAAATTGCAAGCGCGACGGTTCTAAACCGCAAGATTTCATACTAACAATCATTTCCGTTAGCCTTTCAATGCGTTGACACATACAAAGCCTACCTCCGTATTTAAGTTTTTTGCTTGCAATAGAAATGATTTCTTCTTGCGTAACTAAAACTTCGTGCCTGCATATAGCAATTTTTTTATCCATATTAGTTTCGCCACTACCGCATTTTTTATAAGGCGGATTACATAAAATTAGCGAGTATTTTTGGTTGTATTCACTACCTAAATTTTGAATAGGCATATTTAAAACGGTAAACTTTTCTTGCAAACCGTTTAATTCTACGGACTTTTTAGAAAGAAGGGCAAGTTCTTGTTGCACTTCAATAAGGTCAACGCTTTTAAGCCCTTTATTAAGCGCGTAATAATGAATACCAACAATTCCGCTACCGCTACAAAAATCGGCAACGACTTCACCTTTTTTAAAGGTTGCAAATTTAGATAAAATAACCGCGTCACTCGTAAAGCGATAAAGAGTATCGTCTTGAATAATTTTTAAGTTGTCAATTAAAATATCTTCTATAACTTCCAAAACAATTACCTATTAAAAAAAGTGGCAACGCCACTTTTTTTACTTTTTTTTATTCTTCTTCTGGTGCGCCAACCGGACATACGCCACCGCATGCACCGCAACCGATGCAAACGTTTTCATCAATAACGTATTGAGTTTCGCCTTCGCTAATTGCTTGAACTGGACAAATGTCAAAACAAGCACCGCAAGATATACAAGAATCCTTAATTATGAATGCCATAATTACTACCTCCGTAATTTAAAAATAAATTTTACTACCTTTATATTCTATCACAGTTTTTTTTATTTGTACAGCGTTTTTTAATAGCGACGACACAAATTTTATACTTCCTCGGTTTCTTCTTCTACTACTTCTTCCTTTATAGGCTTTTTAAACTTAACGTCTTCAAGCTTATATTCCTTATAAGTTATTGCGCCGTCCTTTGAAACGCATTTTGTTTTAACTAGCATTTTAAGCATATTGTTAGAAATAACCGTTGCTTTACCGTCTGGCGTGGTTACTTCCGAGCCGATTTTAGGCATTTTTTTATACGCTTCTTCGTATGGCTCGTTTTCGTATTCTAAACAACACATAAGCCTACCGCATAAACCGCTTATTTTTGCAGGGTTAAGTGATAAACCTTGGTTTTTAGCCATTTTAATAGTAACTTTTTTAAAGTCTGGCAAAAAACTGTTACAACAACACACCCTTCCGCAAGGCGCAATACCGCCAAGCAACTTGGTTTCGTCACGCGTGCCGATTTGGTGTAAATCTATTCTTTGTTTTAAAACCGACGCAAGCGATTTTACGAGTTCTCTAAAATCTATACGCGTTGGCGCTGTAAAGTAAATTATAACCTTTGAGTTGTCAAACGGGTATTCCGCGCTTACAATCTTCATATCAAGCCCGCATTTTTTAATTTCTTCTTGCGCGGTTGCTATAACGCTTGGAATTTTACTTTCGTTTTCCTTAATTTTTAAAAGGTCTTTTTCCGTAGCGCGTCTTATAACGGGCTTTAAATCTTGAACGATTTTACTTTCGTCAACTTCCGTAGTAGAAATTGCAACCGTTCCGTATTCAACCCCGCGCGAAGTTTCAACTATTACGCCCTCGCCCTTAAAATATTCAACTCCGTTAGGATTAAAATAATATACTTTACAGGAATTTTTAAATTTAACTCCTATTATTTTGACCATCTATATTTTCCCTCCAACACACCGAACAAGAGCGCGTCCTTTATAGCCGTAGCATTGCCGTTAAAGTGAAGTGATTTTTCCGCTTCACGCAGTTTGTCTTGCACGTATATAAGCGCTCCGTAAGTGTATTTACTTGCTATTAAATTAACGTTTTTATCACGACTCGTTATTCCGCTTTTTTCAAGCATTGCTTCTTCTACGAGCCTTGAAGTAATAGAAATAAAATCATTTAAAATTTCGCCGTCTATTTCGGCGCTAAACGAAGCAACTTGCTTACTCGTTGAAAGTTCTAGTAAGACCTTAACGGAAGCGTCGTACGCCTTGTTTCCGTCGTCTTGATTATATTTATTAAGCGCTTCGCCAACCTTGCCAAAACCTAGTTTAACGGCGCTTTTAAGCCTATTTAAGTCAGTGCACTCGCTACTTAAAACGTCTATAATATCACCGTCGCTAAACTTGCCTATTTCAAGTTTTTTAACGCGTGATAAAACGGTGGAAAGTAGAGTATTAGTAGTAGTTGCGCCAAGCAAAATAATGGTGTTTGCAGGCGGATTTTCAAGAGTTTTTAAAAGTTTATTTTGTGCTTGCGCGTTCATTTCGTGCGCGTTTAATAAAACGAACAACTTGTTTTCGCTTTCATGCGGTTTAAAATAACTTTTTTCAATCAAGTCGTCAATATCTTGAACTAATATTTTTTTGCCGATAGGATAAAAAACCGCGTCAACGAAACTACGCTTATCTATTAAAGAACAAGTCCTACAAGTTAAGCACGGAGTTTCGCTTTTACACGCAAGTAATTTTGCAAAATAGGTAAGGTACGTTTCAAGCATCAAAATATCGTCGCACACCACTAAAATTGCGTGCGATAACGTGTTATTTTGCTTGTCCGCCTTTAAAATTTTAAAGGCGCTAGTGCTTGAAAGTAACTTGCTAATATCCATTATAAAACTCCGCGTTTTTTAAGCGCATTTATAATATTTAAATGCGTTTGCTCTCTTGAACCTAAACAGTTTATTTTTTCAAATCTCAAAGGATTATTATTTGCCAAATCTGTATAGCCTAAAAATACTTTTCTGTGAAATTCAATACCAACTTGTTCTAGCCTATCGCCTTCGTCCGCCCCGCCTTTACGTTTAAACGCGTCGTCTGGCGAAATGTTTAAAAACAACGTGCAGTCCGGCATACAATTATTTACCGCGTAAGAATTTATTGAAGTAATAAAGTCCATACCAAGCCCTCTTGCGTACGCTTGATACGCAAAAGAAGAGTCTATAAACCTATCGCAAAATACGAGTTTTCCTTCGCTTAACGCAGGCAAAATCTTTTCTTTAACGAGTTGAGCACGTGCGGAAGCGTATAAAAGTGCTTCGCACTCGTCGGTCATTTTATCGTTATTAACGTCTAAAATTAAATTTCTAATCTTTTCGCTAATTTCAGTGCCACCCGGCTCTCTTAAAAAGATATAATCTATTCCGTTTTTTTCTAAATATTCTTTAAACATTGAAAGCTGTGTAGATTTTCCGCTACCTTCACAACCTTCAAAAGTAATAAATTTTCCTTTTTTCATATGTTTTATCCACCTAAAACGTTAGAATAATCTTCGGCAAGCGCTAAAATAAACGAAAGCGTTTCAAACATAGCGTCACTATCGCTATTCAATCGGCTTCCAAGTAATAAGTAAACGCCGTTAGTTGTATCAACTTCTACACCGTCAACTGTTTCTTTCGTTTTATAAACGTTTATAAAATCGCTTCCAAGCGCGCCAAGATTAAGCGCGTAAACACCCTCGAACTTAACTCCACCGTATTCGTAAGAAGAAAGAGGCCCGTCCGTCACGCAAAGACTAGGACAAACGTTTAACAGTTTTTTAAATAAATCGCTATTCGTTTTGTAGCCTTTTATACGCTCAATTTCTTGTTCTAAACCTTTTTCCTTTTGGCTTTTAGTCAAGTAGTTTTTGGCATTATTTTTATAAAAATAGTCCTTAACCGCAACTTCGCTTATATCTTCTACACGGGCGTTTTCATTTAAGTAAAAACCGTGGTCTTTATACAAAAAATTGTCAAGCAGAAGCGTAAAATCGGTTATTTTCATAGCGGCGTTTCTGTTAAGATAGTAGGTAGCAATGGTTTTGCCCGCAATTAAAACGTCATCGTCTTTTAAGGTTATATACGTTTGAACGAGCGACTCCATAGGACTACCGCTTGACGGCGTAATCGTAGTTACGTTGCCGTTTAGTATTGCGCTTGATAGCCCGTAACGCAACTTTCCTTCCGTGCCGTACGAAACTTTTTTATAAAATTCTTCTTGCCCGTCGCCAGAAACTATTTCGACGTTGTCGATTAAAACACTAAAAGTTTGGCTTTCCGACGGACGCTTTGCAAAATAGTTAAAAATTATAATAACGCATAACAAAACAAGCGCCGTAATGGCAACCGCTTTAACACCGTCGTATATTAAAAATGTTTTTAGTCTTTGTTTCGTTATCTTATTATTCATAGTTATTTTTTAAGGACGTATCGCAAAATATGGTTGACTTTAACAAAAGTTTGCTTTTGTGATTGACGAGAAAAATACAAAAAGGACGAGCGTTCTTGCAAAGGCGCATACCTGTAAGGTCTGTAACCGAAGAAAACGCGAAGTATTTCGTAGGATTTTTCCGTCAAAAATCAACCAGATGATGTGATATGGACTTTTAATCTTTTATTTCAAGAATTTTTATGCTATATTCACCGCATTTTGCAGTTTTTACAAGTACCGTTTCGCCCGCTTTTTTATGAAGCATAGCCTTGCCGATAGGCGATTCTATCGACATTTTACCCTTGCTTAAATCGGCTTCGGCAGTTCCTACCATAGTAAATTCGAATTCTTCGTTTTCGTCAATATCAAGGTATTTAACGGTAGTGCCAACTTGAACGATATTTTTTTCAGTTGCTACGAAAACTTCGCCGTATTTAAGTTTATTCTTAATTTCTTCCGCTTCGCCTTCAAGTTTTGCAAGTTCGTCACGCGCGGAATGATATTCGGCGTTTTCAGACAAGTCGCCTTGTTCTCTTGCAACTTTAATTCTTTGAACTACGTCGGGAATAATTTCGTTTTTAAGTTCTTTAAGCCTTTTTTCAAGGTCTAATTTACCTTGTTCGGTAAGTATTATTTTTTCCATTATTTTTGCTCCTAAATTTGCAATTATTTATTATATCGTGCTAAATCGGGAAACTTGCTTTTTCGCAAATTTCCCGATTTTATTTTAACGCCTTATTCTATAACCGAAACCACAGTTTGTTTCTACGTTGTCTTCAAGTGAAATTTCCGCTTGTTCAGGATTTTTATCCATTCCGTAAACGTACATCAATTTGTCAATGAGTTCGTTTGCCTTTAAGCAGTCTTCCGCTGTTTTTATTTCAAACATCGCAGGTGTATCAATAAAGTTTTTGTCATAACCAACGAATTCTAAACCTTCTTTGTCTGCGTCAAGTGATAAGTATAAGAATACCTTTTCATCTTTTTTGAAGATTTTTAAAATCATCTTGTTATCTACGCCACTTGGCAACTTGCGCGTTTTAGAAGCACTGTAACTTAATACTATGGCTCTTAACATCTTATAATAGTCGGTAGAAGTGGTTACCACTAAATCATTTTTTACGTAGAAGGCAAAGCCGTTCTTTCTAGTTTGCTCGTCGCTAACAGTCTTTTTAGCGCAAACTATCTCACTCTTTACAAGGTGATTAAGCGTCATTACTTCTTTAATAAGTTTCTTTGCATCTTCCGCGTCTTCTACCGTTTTAATAACCTTTTTACAAGGAACGATAGCAAATTCTTGTTGAGTGTAAGTTTCTACGTTAAAGCCCTTTTGAAGCATAAGTTGCGGATTAGCGGCAAGGTATAAATAAATTTGCTCGTCTTTTTCAAACATTTCGGCAATGATATGTTTTCTAACAACGCCCATCTTTTTAAACGAAGACGCTCTTTCATAGCCAAGCATTTCAAAGCGAATATCGTCGTATAAAGAGCCGAGTAAACTTACTTGTGAAATTTCTATTACTTCTTCAATAACGCCTCTTTCAACTTGCGTGTTTTCTTCAACGCTAACTTCTTCACAAGCCGTAACGTTATCGATAGCGGGAACTTCCGTTTCAACAACTTCGTTTGCAACTTGATTTCCAATCACGGGCGCAACTTCAACTGTATTAACTGCTTCTACCGCGGTAGGAACTTCGTTTACGGCAGTATCTTCAACTTTGTTGAATTTAGCGTAAAGTTTTAATTTCTTTTTCTTTAATTTTGCCTTTGGTTTCTTTTTAAACTTTTTATCAACGAACCAGCCTGCAAATTCATAACCTTCTTTCGCAGGTTCTTCGGGCATAACTATTGCCCTTTTAAGTTTAGTTTTAGTAACGGCGTAAAGTTTGCCGTCAACGTAAAAACGAACTTTGCGCTTTTTACCGCGTGAAATACCACCAAAAATTAAAGCGAATATAAGAATAACTATAAGCGCTACTAATATAATGGTTACGTATTCAAACTTAAACTTGTCTTCAAACGGCCAAATGCCTTTTACCTTTTGATAAAAGCCGTCCAACCATTCAATGCTGGATAACCACGCTTTAACCTTTTCGTAAGTTGATAATACGAAATTTGCACATACGGTGTAAATTTTTTTAAAAAATTCTAACATAAATCACCTTTTTACCTTATCTTTTACTTTTTTGTTTCTTTTGTTTTTTTGATTTTTTATTTTCAAGCTTTTTCGCTTTTTTGTAGCGTTTAAATTCTTTCTTTTCAGCCTTGATTTTCTTTTTCTTTAACTTACGGCTATATTGAATAGGCGCAACTATTAAAAATACTACGAGTAAACCAAGTAAAACGTAAATTCCGTATTTATTAAAGAACGTTACCACCGCGCTTCTATGCTCGATAGCGTAGCCTTCTAAACAAAGCGCGTACTCGCCAACGTTACTAATTTCAAAAACCAAATATCCGTCTAAAACCGTTGCAGACTGTAAAGTTACGTTTCTATTTCCGTTATACGTTGCAATTTGCGCTACAACGTCGCTAGAAAGCGTTAAGCCAACGTCTTCAAGTTTAATTTTTACGATAATAGGTTTTTCAATACTTTCCGCAATAACGCCGTTTTTGTTTAACTGAATATTAAAATAATATGCAACACCGCCGTTTTCCATTAACAATTCTTCGCTTTCTAAAAGCGCAACGTTCGTATTTTTAACTATTGCGGAGTTATTGTATTTTGAAACTATTAAGTAATCGTCCGTTGAAAAATATAAGCTACCGTCCGCCGTAACGGCTTCCGCATTTATCGTACTTTGCTCATTAGTTTTTGCAATATTTACGTTTTTAGCCAAATCGTTTGAATTTATAAGTTCGTAAAACACCGTAAAAGCATCGTCAACCTCTTGTTTGTTAGTAGCGTTTTCAATAGCGAGTTCGGCAATTGACTTTTCTCTATTGAGTTTTATAGTGCCGTTTTCCGTGTTAGAATAATCTTCCGGATTATAAACGCTTGGAATTTTGTAGTCCTTAACGTAGAACTTATACTTTTTTAAAATAAAATCGTAGTACTTTACGTAAAAATCTTCAATTGATGCTTTCCTTTCTTCGTCCGCGTTGATTGCTTCGGCAAGAATAATTCCGTTTTCAACTTTTGAAGAATACTCTTGAACGTCCAAGACAGTTTCTAGCGGGTTTAAAACAAGATAATTATAAGTATCGTTTAAGACTGTTTCGTCCGTATTAGCGCTTACAAAAGTAGGCGAAATAAACGACGCCATAAGCGCCACCATTAACACCGATACCATAAGCATAAATTTCTTCATAGAGACGACCTCCAAACAAAAACAGCCGTTTATTATTAACAGTTATTATTATATTAGCATATATTTAAAAATATTTCAATACTTTTTGTAGAATTTTAAGCACTTTTCCTAATGTTTTTTTGCGTTTTTTAAGCGATTTTAAGCCTAAACTTAACGGTTTTTTGCCTATATTTTATAATTTTACTGCTCAAAAATGCAAAAAACCGCGCCATAGCGCGGTTTTTGATACTATTTACCTTCTTATTCAGTTCGTAAAGCGATAACAGGGTCTTTTCTTGCGGCGCTTCGTGCTGGTATTAAGCCCGAAATTAAAGTTAAGCCTACGCTTAATAAAATCATTAAAATAGCATCGCTTATAGGGAGCATTGCAATTCTTCTTATTCCTATAAGCGGGAATAAAATAATATTTACTATTTCCGAAATTAAATACGTTGCGCCTATACCTATCAAGCCTGCAAGCAAGCCTATTATAAACGTTTCGGCGTTAAAGAGATAACTAACGTCCTTTTTGCGTCCGCCAAGCGAACGAATAACGCCAATTTCCTTAATTCTTTCAACAACGGAAACGTAAGTAATTATACCTATCATAACCGTTGAAACTACGAGTGATACGGAAGTAAATGCAATTAACGCGTAAGAAACTACGTCAATCATAGTGTTAATTAAATTAATTACGAGTGAAAGCGTATCAGTCGCCTTTATGGTTTGACGGTCTTCTTTTTGAATTTCTACGCCGTTAACGGTAATTGCGTCTTCACTTTCGTTCCAAGCCTTTAAGTAATTCGTAACTAAATCTTTATCGTCAAAACTTACAGGGTAAAGGCTTATTGAGTTTGGAGTTGAATTTCCGCCTAACGTTCTAATAACGGAATTTATAACGTCTTGCGTTTTAAGTTCACCGCCACCCATCATTTGAATGAGCCCGCCCGAAGTAGCAAGCGAAAGTTCTTGTTCAGCCTCTTCTTCTTGACCTAAATACGTATAGTTTATATCGTATTTAAACGAAGCTTTGCCCACTGTTAACATATAATTATCGTTAGGGTTTATGCTTTCGTAATACTCTTTAATGCCGTCCGTTTCGTTTTTAGAAACGTTTAATATATGCTCGGTTAATTCTTCCGTGTAATAAACGCCCGAAGTTAAGCAACCGTAAGAAATGTTTTGCTTTGGTTTTAATATGCCAACTACTTTAAGTTCTACGGTGTTTTCTCCCGTTTTCCACTCGCTATTAGGGTACGCGTTATAGTCGTAAGGCGCGCTCATAGGCAACGCAATCGCTTTTTTAGTGTAAACGTTAGAGTTTGGATACCAGTAGAACGTTTTTTGCATTAGTTCATCGTAAGTAAAATACTCTCTTTCATTTTCCACTTTATAGTTAGGGTCGATTACGTCTTTATCAAAATCGCAATTTGCTTTATAGATAAGATTTAAAAACTCGTCTTGCGTGTAATAGCCAAGCCTTGCAAGTAAAAGGTCGGAAGACTCGCTTTCTTTATCAATAACGAGCATTACTTCGTTTTTGTTAGAAGCAATTTTACCGTAAACTTCATATTGAGAAGCAACATATTCTGCACTATTTGGTGCTTGCGACATTTCAGGAATAAACATATCAACGTAACTTGAATATTTTTCATAGTTAGTCTTTTTAAGCATTTCCTTATATAAAGCGGTTAACGCCGTTACGGAAAGTTCGGTTTCATCGCTTTTGCCCGTTTCTTTTACGCTAGTATATATATTGTTATGTACGTTTATTCCATAGCCAAAATTCATTGCCGAATAATATTCTTTCGGCATATTTTTTACGTAACTAACGTAATCGTCGTTTATCTCGTTTTTAATGAGCATTGAGTCAGACACTTTGCCCATTTTTATAAAATAGTCAACCATAGAATTTATATAAACTCTATTCGGCTCTTTTATAATTTCAACTTTTTGCTCGGTATTCATCATGCCCGTTAAAGCGTCAAGGTCGTAAGTTTGCTCGGTTATCGTTATAGGGTTGCCGGAAAGCATATCGTCTTGCATAGAGGCAACGTAGCCTTTAATACCCGCCGAAAACGCTAGTACGAGCGCTATACCGATAATACCTATCGAGCCTGCAAAACCAACGAGAGCCGTTCTACCTTTTTTAGTTATAAGGTTTCTTGCCGATAACTTAAACGCCGTAAAAAACGACATTTTTGCCCTTTCTTTCTTCTTTTTTACACGGCGTTTTTGCTCTATATCGCCACTTTTAAGGTTTTCTTTTTCAACCTGCTCGTCTTTTATAAGTTCTTCTTGCGTATAAGGCGCACTGTCTTCAAAAACCTTGCCGTCAAGCATACGAACTATTCTTGAAGCGTATTTGTTTGCAAGTTCAGGGTTGTGCGTAACCATTATAACCAAACGCTCTTTTGCAATCTCTTTTATGAGTTCCATAATTTGAACGCTCGTTTCACTGTCAAGCGCGCCGGTAGGCTCGTCTGCAAGTAAAATTTCAGGGTTGTTTACGAGCGCACGCGCAATGGCAACTCTTTGGCATTGTCCGCCCGAAAGTTGATTTGGTCTTTTATAATACTTGTCTTTTAAACCTACCCTGTCAAGTGCTTCTTTTGAACGGCGTATGCGTTCTTCTTTTGAAACGCCCGCAATAGTAAGGGCAAGTTCAACGTTTCCAAGAACGGTTTGGTGCGGAATTAAGTTGTAACTTTGGAATACGAAACCGATTGATTGATTTCTATATAAGTCCCACTCTCTATCGCCGTATTTTTTTGTTGAAACTCCGTCTATTATAAGGTCGCCACTCGTATATTTATCAAGACCGCCAACGATGTTTAAAAGCGTGGTTTTACCACAACCGGAAGGGCCTAAAACGGCAACGAACTCGCTTTTTCTAAAATTTATGCTTACGCCCTTTAACGCGTGTACAGTTTCACCGCCGGCGTAATAATCTTTTACTATATCTTTAAGAATTAACACTATAATTCCCCCTTTATACAAAAGAAGATAGCACAAGGCTACGCTCTTTGTCAATTTTGTAAGGTTAAAACATATAATATTTTATTAAATTTTCACAAAAAACGTGTAAAATAGAGTGGTTTTAAGCAAAATTATGCCGTAAAACGTAAAAAACCGACTAGTTAAAGTCGGTTTCTTCTATTTTTGACGGAACGTTGCCGTTACGATATTTTATTTTTTAGAGTATTGAGTGCGGTTTTTTCAAGCCTACTTACTTGCGCTTGCGACAAGCCTACCGTAGTTGATATTTCCGTTTGAGTTCTTCCTTCAAAGTATCTCATTTGAAGTATCGTTCTTTCCCTTTCGTTAAGACGGCTTATTGCGTCTTTAAGCGCAACGTTTTCCGCCCACGTTTCGTCGTTTTGCTTTTCGTCGCTAATTTGGTCCATTAAATAGAGTTCTTCACCCTCTTTACTGTAAACGGGCTCGTATAAACTTACGGGGTCGCTTATAGCGTCAAGCGCGTAGGCAACTTCTTGTTCGGCTATACCTAATTTTTTAGAAATTTGTGCAGTAGTTGCCACATCTTCCGTCTTCTCTATTTCACTTCTTGCTTTTAACACTTGATAAGCAGTGTCTCTTATCGAGCGCGAAACTCTTAAACTGTTTGCCGTTCTAATTAGCCTTTTTACTTCGCCAAGTATCATAGGTACGGCGTAGGTTGAAAACATAACTCCGTATTTTAAATCGAAGTTTTCCGTTGCCTTTATTAAGCCTATACAACCTGCTTGAAAAAGGTCGTCTTTACTTACTTTTGCATTAGGAAATCTTTTTACTATTGACAAAACTAGCCTAATATTAGCGGTTATAAATTGTTCTTTTGCAATTTGGTCGCCTTGCTTAATTCTATTAAGCAAAACCTCGCTTTCTTCTTTCGTTATGCGTTTTAATTGCGAAGTGTCTATTCCGCAAATTTCAACTTTACTTACCATAAAATTTTCTCCTATGTAAAGGTAAGTAAGTAAAGTATTGGTATTTAAAAAATTTTTATACTCTTTTATTATTAACCAAGCAAAACGTCGATAAGTAACATTACGCAAAAACCTATAACTATTGCGTAAGTTGCGCCCCTTTCGTTTCCGTGTGAGTGCGTTTCGGGTATCATTTCGTCACTTATAATATAAAGCATCGTTCCGCCTGCAAACGCTAATGCAAACGGAAGTATCACCGATGAAATACCAACAAAATAGCCTATAAACGTGCCTATAACCTCGATAACGCCCGTTAGCGACGCTATAACTAACGCCTTCCTTTTTGATATTCCTACCGCCACCATAGGCGCTATTATAACCATGCCTTCGGGTATATTTTGAAGCGCTATACCGATTGCAATAGTAATAGCGTCTATATTATTCCCCGTGCCAAAGCTAACGCCCGCGGCAATACCTTCTGGAAAGTTGTGAATAGCAATTGCGAGTACGAAAAGCAAAATCTTACTGTAATTTTGACTCTTTTTAGGATGACTTTCTTCAATGCCGGTAGAAAAGTTGTGTAGGTGTGGAGTAAATAAGTCGATAATATTTAAAACGATTGCTCCAACTATAACGCCTATGATAGTTACGTAAACGTTACCTCTTTCAACCGACGGCATTATTAAGCCTATAACCGCGGCGGAAAGCATTATTCCGGAGGCAAAGCCTAAAACGTAGTCACTAAACTTATGTGAAATTCTTTGAGTTAAAAAACCGATTATTGCGCCAACGACGGTTGCTCCGCCAACGCCTAACGCCGTTAATAAAACTACTTCCATTTTCGTTCCTTTGCTTTGATAAAATCTTTTACCTAATTATACTACACTTATTTAAACATTTCAATTATTATTTAAAATAATTTTTATGTTGACTTGGCTTTTATTTTATTATATAATTTTATTTATTACAATACTAAATTATATATTGATATATAAGGCAAAACGAAATGAAAAGAATTATAGCAATCGGCGGTGGTGATATGAAAGAAAAAACCACCCTTGAAATTGATAGATACGTTGCAACGCTTGCAAAAGAGCGCGCGGGCGACAAACGCGCTTACGGCTTATTTATAGGCACGGCATCGCACGATTTTATGCCAGCGTTTAACACTTTTAGAAAAACTTACACGTCGATTTTCGATATAAAGGCGGACTGTTTGCTCACCGTTTACGTCGATACGCCCGAAGAGAGAATTGATGAAAAACTTTCAAAAGCAGACTTTATTTATATAGGCGGTGGCGACACCGGATTTATGCTTGAAAAATGGCGTGAAAAGGGGCTTACTGAAAAAATACTTTCGGCTTACGAGCGTGGCGTTATAATAGTTGGGCGTTCGGCGGGCGCGGTTTGTTGGTTTGACACGATGTACACCGATAGCGAACTGCTTAACGGAAACGAAGAAGATTATAGGCTTTATAAAGGGCTTGGCGTTTTACAAGGAACGATGTGCCCGCACTATAACGTTAGAGTAAACGATTTTGATAAAGCCGTTTTGCAAAATAATATATCGCTTTCCTACGCGGTTGAAGACGACTCGGCAATAGAATTTGTTGACGGAAAGTTTATAAAAAGTATAAGTTCGGGCAAAAAATCGTATGAAATTTTAGTAAAAGACGGTCAAATTATTAAAAAAGAACTGTAATTTCACAAAATTTTCACTCGTTTAATTTTAAATAGATAAACTTTTTTTGTAAAATTATAGTACACGAAAGGAGAATTTAATTATGTATAAAATTTTGATTGTTGACGATGAAGAACATATTAGAGAAGTTTTAAGGGAATACGCAGAATTTTCAGGATATGAAGTTTTTGAAGCGTCTAACGGTTTTGAAGCAATAAAAATGTGCAAAGAAGACGACTATAACTTAATAATTATGGACATTATGATGCCAAAACTCGACGGTTTTTCCGCTGTTAAGGAAATTAGAAAATTTAAAAATATTCCTATTTTAATGCTTTCTGCAAGGATGGAAGAGTACGATAAATTATTCGGCTTTGAACTTGGCATTGACGATTACGTTGTTAAACCTTTTTCTCCAAAAGAAGTTATGGCGCGCGTAAACGCTATAATTAAACGCAACCAAGGTCAAGAAAAAAATAACGACGGCTACGTTAAATTTGAAGGTCTTGAAATTGACTTTCAAGGAAGAAACGTATATATCGACGGCGAAAAAGCAATTTTAACGCCAAAAGAATACGACCTTTTATTTTACCTTGTTAAAAACGTTGGGTTAGCCCTTTCGCGTGAAAAACTTTTGCGCGACGTTTGGGGCTACGATTTTTACGGCGACGATAGAACCGTTGACACTCACATAAAAATGCTTCGTGGAAATTTAAAACATTATAGAAAATTTATAATTACTTTAAGAAGTGTAGGATATAAATTAGAAGTATGAAACTTAAAAAAAATTTAAACAATTTGCGTGTAAACTTGTTTGTGTATTTCCTTATTTTTACTATCGTTTTAGTATTTATAATTTGGATTTTGCAAACGGTGTTCTTTGAAACGAACTATAAAAATTCGCTTTCAAAAACTATGGACACGTACGCTAAAATTATAGCAGAATCCGTCGTTCAAAACGGAACGATAAACGAAAGCGCGGTTACAACTCTAAAAGAAGCCGGCGTGGAAACTTTGATTTTAACCAAGCCGAAAGTTGACTCGATAGACGTTTTATACCCCTCGCGCAATCGCGTAACTTCAAACGACGCTAATTTTAACGTTTTTACAACCATTATAAACAATTTAATTAAAGAAGACGCGTCTTCTTTAAACGGCGCAAGTTTAAATGAGAAAATTCCGTCTATTTACAACGTAAGGAAAGTCGTTTTTAATAACGTAGATTGCTATTTGTTGCTTATATGCAATATGTCAACGCTTGCAAGCACCGTGTACGTACTACGCCTTCAACTTATTTTAACTACCATAATAGTTTTAGTAATTTCAATTTTCTTTTCCTGGCTTATTGCGGGACGATTAAGCGCTCCTATTGATAAAATGAGTTCCGTTGCGGAAAAATGGGCGCACGGCGACGAAACAGTAACGTTTACCGAAGGCGGTTATAGCGAAATTGACCAACTTGCAAAAACGCTTAACTACGCAAAAACCGAAAAGGCAAAAAGCCAAACTTTACAACGCGACTTGCTTGCAAACATTTCGCACGACCTTAAAACTCCGCTTACCATGATTAAGGCTTACGCCGAAATGATACAAGATATTTCGGGTAACGATACTAAAAAACGTTTAAAACATACGGGCGTTATTATAAATGAAGCGGATAGATTAACTACGCTTGTAAACGATATTTTAAATTTGTCTCATATACAAGCAACCGTTTCGCCTATCGAGAAAAATCCATTTAACCTTTCCGAAGTAATTGAAAACGTTATTATGCGCTTTTCTACCGTGTTAGAAAAGGATGAGTACAATATAATTGCCAACGTTTTGCCTAACGTTTTTATAAACGCAAACGAAGAAAAAATTGAAGAAGTTATATACAACCTATTTTCAAACGCCGTAAACTACACGGGTGAAGATAAAGTTATTAAGGTTTATTTAACGGTAAAAGACGGTAAGGCTACGCTAGAAATTATGGATACGGGACGCGGAATACAAAGCGATAAAATTGATACGATTTGGGAAAAATATTACCGTTCTTCCGAAACGCACCACCGCCAAGTAAAAGGCTCTGGATTAGGCCTTTCAATAGTTAAAGCAATACTCATAAATCAAAGCGCCGACTTTGGCGTTATAAGTAAAGAAAACGTTGGCAGTAACTTCTATATCGTATTTGACGCTCTTAACGAAGAAACGGTTAAAACTTTAAAGGAGTAATATGGAAAACGATATTTTACGTGTAGAGAATTTAAAAGATGCGGACGCAAATATAAATTCTTCTCACTTTAAAAACAATACCGAAACGAACTCTCAAAAGAAAAATAAAA
>JAZOMW010000020.1:0-1502 GCA_045654225.1 Christensenellaceae bacterium
GTAAGTTTTCACTTTTTACAACTTTTATAAGCGCGTCAACGTATTCGCGTAAAGTGCCCATTGCAATAGGTTTTGCACCAAATTCGCCGTGAACGTCATCTTCGTTTATTCTATGAAGCGGTGTTATAAACATTATAGGAACGTTTTTATATTTTCCCCTTAACGTGTTTATTAAAATTCTAACGTTTCCGCTAAAAGTATCAAGCGTTGTATCGGTGCACTCTCCGATAGGCACGTCGCCGTGGCCGTAGTCGTTAGTACCGCCAAAAACTACTATTAAATCGGCTTCTTTTTGCATAGTGTCGGCGCGTTGTAAAAAGTCTTCATCGTAGCGGTTGCCAAGCAATTTTTTACGCTTTGCAATAGTAGTTCCGCCAACGCCGTAATTTACAACGGCTTTTGCTCCCGATAAGTTTTTTAACTCTTCAAGGTAGCCGTCGGCTTGCGTAATAGAATCGCCTAAACATAAAACGATTTTATCTTTTAATTCCATAGTTTGCTCCTTTTATACGTCGTTTAAAATTTTAGGCTTAACTACCCTTTTAAACGGCTCGTATCTTAAACGGTATTCGTTTGAGTATTCTTTATCGCTTTCAATAATTAAGTACATATCGCTAGTTTCTTGAACTTCTGGCAACACGCAACAAACCGACGCGCACTCAACGTGCTTTTTAGCAGGAGTTTTTCCGCCAACTTTATCTAAAAGCAATATCTTTTTATCGCCTATTTTTAAATATACTTTTGCGCTTAACTCAACTTCTTTATTGCTATCGTTAAGTAGCCAAATTTCCGCTTTAAACTTTTCGCCCTCAATCCATTTAAATTTTGGAACGCGTGCGCTAAAAATTACTGGGCGAAGCGCACTTTTTATTGCGTAATACGCTGGCTTTGGCGTTGCAGGGTAAACTAAAATGCTATTGTTTGCCGCGGTGTACCAAGGCTCGTTATATACCCAGTTGAGCGCAGCGCTACAAGTTGGCCATTGACGGCGCATTTCTTCAAACGACGCGCGATAGCCCTCGCATTGAATCCAGTTAGATTGCGCTATTAAATCTTCAATACCGTTTGGTTTTCCAAAGAAACGCTCTAAAATGTCGGTACAAGCCCAAGTGTCGCCACGCCAAGCGTTTTTAGCGTGGTGAAGAATATAACTTTCAGTTTCTTCAATAGGATAAATTTCGTTTTCGGGAATTATCTTTTTTAATACGTCAAGCGGAGCAATTGACGGAACGCCAAATTCCGTATAAGCAGTGTTGTTTGCCCTTTGGAATTCGTTAAACATATCTCCGCCAAATCTAACCTCGTCGTAAAAAGTATAACCGCCGTGCGCCATACCCATTATAGGTGAAGTTTTAATAAACGGGTGGTATTTATCGTGCTCGTAACAAAGTTTATCGAGTAAACGGAGCGGTAAACTTTGCTCGTCCATACCCGACCAACCGTTAAAGAGTTCGTTTCCGCCACACCACATAACTAAACAAGCGTGATTGCGGAGTTCTAAA
>JAZOMW010000021.1:0-12691 GCA_045654225.1 Christensenellaceae bacterium
TTATTACCAGTTGATGAGTGCATATCGCCAAGACCCGCAATAGAAAGCCAACCATAGCCTTGGAAAAGCGGAGGTTCAACGCCTAAAACGGTTTTAGCAAGGTCGCTTGCAACTACGTAACTACCACCTTGCGACGCGTGGTCAATTCCGCCCGGCTCAAAGTCAACGCCCTCAAAGCCCCAACGCATAGGCCAGTCAACTTTCCAAACGAGTTTAATCATATTATATTCTCTTACTTTAACCGTATGTGTTGAGCCACATTTACAAACGTAAGTAATTTCTTCGCCGTCGTCAGTTGAAGATATAACTTTCGTAGTGTCTTTTTTACAGTCGCTACAATATACGTTTAACGGATAGTAAGCCTCTCTTTCGCCCTCGTCACTGTCTTGCGTTTTATACTTCATTAAAACGTCGTAAATCTCTTTTCTCTTTTTTATAGCGTTAATAATACCATCAACGTACATACCCGACATGTAATTTTTTGCTTGGTATTTATAATCAACGTCAATAGCGAGTTCTTTTAAAGATTTTTCAAACTCAACCTCGTTATATTCAGCATATGAAGAGCATTTACCGTAAGGGTCTGGAATAAGAGCGTAAGGCATACCTAAATACTTGTCAAAATCAGGGGCGATTTTAGCGATGTTAGAAGGAACTTTTCTTAACCTATCAAACTCGTCCCACGAAAATAAGAGTTTGGCTTTTTTGCCCATTTTTTGAAGCGCTTTTACAACGTAAAAACTTGTGGCAACGTCTCTAAAATTGCCTATGTGAACAGAGCCTGACGGACTAATGCCCGCAGCGCATACGTATTCAGCTTTATTAGGGTTTCTCTTAATAACTTCTTCTGCTATTTTTTCAGCCCAATGCATAGTAAATTCTCCTTATTTGTTTAGCCATTTTTCAAATTCGGCACTTATTTTTTCAAAAACTTGTTGTGGCGTTAAATTGCCACTATCTATAACGAAGTCGTAGTTAGACATATCCGTTATATCAACGCCGTAAAACTTAGAGTAGCGTAACGATTCGCTCGCGCGCCTTTCAATAAGTTTATTAACGGCATCGTCAATCGAGGCGTATTGCTCGTTACTGCGCTTTTCTTTAAAAATGCGCTTTGCGGCAATTTCCGCGTCCGTTATCATATACACTGAAAAACTCGACGGAACGAAGTGGAACGCCATGCGTGAGTCGAATAAATAATTACCGCTTTTTACTTCGTATTCTTTAAGCCTTGCGTCAAGTTCGTTATCAATTTCAGGGTGCGATTCCATATAAACGTTAAACTCCGTAACGTCCATACCGCGTTCAAGCGCCATTTGACGATGTATTTTACCTATGGAAACCGTTTCAAGCCCGAATTTTTCAGTTAGCAACTTTCCAACGGTACTTTTACCGCTTCCTAAATCGCCTGCCAAAGAAATTTTTTTATCTTTCATAAATAACGTATTTTCTCCGCTTTCTCTATATTTTTACTAATATAACAAATTTTATAAATAATGTCAACTTTTTGCGTATATTTTAAACTATTTTAACTTATTAAACGGACAAACTTTTATGCAAATACCGCATACCGCGCCACGCCCTATATCCTTATAGTTTTTCATATTATGCGAACACTTTTCCGCCGAAAAGAAGTCTTCTCTTTGCATACCTTCCTTATATTCTTTTCCGCTTATAGCGCCCGCAGGGCAAGCGTTAGTGCAAATATTACAATCTTTACACATACTTTTTAAAGGCTTATTTTCTTGACACAACGGAGCGTTCGTTAAAACGGTTGCAAGCCTTATTTTAGAACCGTATTTAGTAGATATGAACAATCCGCTTTTACCTATAAAACCAAGCCCTGAAAGCCTTGCGGGAGTTTTATGTTGAAAAACTCCTTGATACAAATGCTTATCTTCCGCCGTGCTTTGCGACGCGGGTATAGGAAACGCTTCGTACCCTAAATTTTCAAGCATACGCGCAAGCCTAAACGTAATCGAGTCAAGCAAAGCGTTTGCCGTGCGATATTCGTGAAAATACGAAATAGTAGGCCTTTCTTCAATAGTTTTAAGCACGCTATCGGGTAGTTTTACGGCAACCGTTACCGCGTAAGTTAAATTCGGTTGACCGTTTATTGGACTAGTTTCTATATTTGAAAAGCCGACTAAATCGGCTCCTAAATTTATTAAATTTTGTTCAATTTCACTTTTGTTTATCATATTACATCTCGTAGATTATAGTAACGGGCCCGTCGTTAATTTGACTAATTTTCATATCCGCGCCAAAAATACCGAGTTTAGTTATTACGCCGTTATTTTGTAAACACTTGCTAAAATATTCGTATATCGGCTTTGCAAGTTCAGGAACTTCCGCATCGCTAAAACCTGGACGGTTACCGTGAGAAACGTCACCGTAAAGTGTAAATTGCGAAACGCTTAAAACTTGACCCGAAACGTCTTTTACGCTTTTGTTCATTTTTCCGTTCTCGTCTTCAAAAATACGTAACGTGCAAATTTTGTTTGCAAGTTTTAAAGCCGTTTCCTTGCTATCGCCCTTTTTTACGCCTAAAAACACTACTAAACCGCTAGGGATTTGCGAAATAATTTTACCATCGACTCTTAAAGTTGTTTCCTTAACTCTTTGAACTACCGCACGCATACTTCACCTTACACTTCGCTAAATAAAATAGAAGTTATTTCCTTAACGTTAGTGCGAATACGCCTATACGGTTTTAACGCGTAAAAATACGCAAGATACGCAAGGTTGATTTTTTCGCTATCTCCGTTTTTAATTTCGTCTGCAAATAAATTTAAAACGTATAAAAGTTCGTTCTTATCTTCTTTCGTAAGCCTACTTTGAACGATAGAAAGCCTATCAAGGTCTAAAAGCCTAATTAAGCGCATATTCGTTGGAAGTTTAAGAGTTTCAACTGCTTCTTCGCTTTCAGCGGTTTTAGGGCTTGTAGGCTCGATTTCGCCGTTATTTTGCTCGCTTTTTTTGAGCGTTGCTTGCGCTTCGCTTTCAGTTTGAGTACTGTTTATAATAACTCTACCAACTTGATAAACGTAAGTTTTAAAAGGAGTTAAAACTTGTTCGCCAAAAGCCTTGAAAGCAAGTTCGTAATTTTTAGACGAGTCGAAATATTCTAATAAATCCGTAAGTTGTAAATTTTTAAAATTGATTTCACGGAGTATTAAATATACGAGAGCCAAAACGTCCGTATTCTTTACAGGTAAAACGAACTTCTTTTCACCGTCAACTTCCGTAAAGCAATTAGTTAAAACTTCTTCAAAATTAAACCCGTCCGTAAAATACTTAAACATTTCAGTTAACAGTTTAGAAGTGTTTATAGCGGTTACAACTTCAAAGATTTTTGAGTTGGCGAGTAAATAGTTCGAGTCAACTAAATTGCTTACTAATTTAGTAAAATTATTTAATGATTCTTCACGCGTTCTCATAAGAACCTACCTTATATTGATTGTTTATTTTATTGTACCACAACTTTTTGTAAGTATCAAGAATAATTTAAAAAACTATTGCAATTTATAAAAAAATTATGTATAATAATTTTACTTTATTTTGAAGGAGTTTTTTTACTATGAAATCTTTACAAATTTCTTTGGTTATGACAAGTCAAGTATCGCAATTCGTTGCAATCGTACAAAAATACCCTTACGATATCGACCTTAAACACGGTAAGTACGTTGTAGATGCAAAATCTATTCTTGGCATTTTTAGTTTAGACTTATCTAAGCCCGTTACGGTAGAAATTCACTCTAACGACTGTGACGATTTAGTTGAAGAATTAAAACAATTTTCTTGCTAATTGATTAGCGTTATTTTTTGCGGAGGATGAAACGATGCTTGTCAAAGGCGATAATTTTGTTAACAAATTAATATTGTTATTCGTGTTTGACAAGATGGAATGCCCTTTATCTGAAAATACGCTACTTGATATGTGTTCTGCTTCAAACACTTGGATATCTTATATGGACTGTAAGCCGTTATTAAACAAACTTATGGACGAAAATTTTATTTATAACGTTGCTACTTACGGCGATGAACTTTACACTATAACCCCAGAAGGCAGATATTGTTTAGCGGAGTTTTACGTTAAAATACCGTCGTCTATCCGTGAAGAAATTTCAGCGTTCGTTAAAAAGAACCGCAAACACTACCGTAAAAAACAAGAGTGCGTGGCGGACTATTATATGAATAAAGATTCAACCTACACGGTGTATCTTAAAATTAACGACACGAGCCAACCTATGCTTGAATTAAAATTTAGCGTACCCAACAGGCAAATTGCTAAAAACATTTACAAAAAATGGCAAGATAAAGCGGCAAACCTTTATGCTTCAATTTACGAGCATTTAGTTGATTAAGGAGAGTTTATGCATACATACAAAACACTTGGAACGTGTTCAAGGCAAATTTTATTCGACGTTGAAAACGACGTTGTTAAAAACGTAAAATTTATAGGCGGTTGCTCTGGAAATTTACAAGGAATTGCCAAACTTGTTGAAAATAATAGCGTTGATAACGTTATTAAACTTTTAAAAGGTATTCAATGTAGAAACGGCACTTCTTGCCCTGACCAACTTTCAAAAGCACTTGAAGATTACAAATTAAGAAATAAACAATAAATAAGGCTCGCTTTTAGCGGGTATTAAAATTAAAAAAAGGCTCTTAAAGAGCCTTTTTTATTTTTCATAAACAAAGTTTTTATAAGTTTTTAAATTGTATAAATATTCTTTACAATACTCTTTTGCCTCTACTAAATTTTGTTCGCTAAAATTTCCACACTCTATCATAGTTGCACCGGGAATATCGCCTTCAAAATTTATTACAAATTCAAGCATTTCAGTTACCAAATCGTATATATTTTCGGGCTTTAAAGAGCCAAAAACAACCAAATAAAAGCCCGTTCTACAACCCATAGGCCCAAAGTAAATAATTTTGTTTTTAAGGCGAGAGTTTCTAAAATAAGTTGCACCTATATGCTCGATTGTATGAATAGCGGGAGTATTCATTACGGGCTCGATATTAGGCGCTTTAAAGCGAAGGTCAAAAGTAGTTGCCGTAACGCCGTTCGACCTATCTTTTCTTGAAACGTAAAGCCCTTGCTTCAACTTTAAATGATTAACCGTAAAACTATCAATTTTTTGCATAACAACTTCCTTTTATACAAATATTTTACCATTTATATAAGCATAATGCAAGTAAAAAGTTGTGCAATTTTTACGCTTTGTTTTTTTATAATTTTTTTGTTAAAAGTTTGATTTTTTATAAAAAAAATGTAGGTTTGAATATTTACTTTTTAAACTCTAATGTGATATAATATTTATATGGTTAATGCAAAAAATTAGCCAAAATAGGAGCAAATTATGGACAGTAAAGTTAGAGTATTTTTAGCAAAACAATACGATTTAGTTGTTGGCGACACTTTCCAACTTTTTTATAAAAGCGTTATTGAAGCGCCAAACCCTTACTGCTACTCTATCGTAGCGTTATGTGAAAAAGGCAAATCCTTTCCAAGATATTACGAATTTACTCCGCTTGAAGAAGGTAAACACGAATTAAGTATTTCCGTATATAACGCGGAAAGAAAACTTTTAGGCAGTGCTAAAACTATTTTAAACGTTGTTAGTGCGACTACACCTAAAAAACCTATAAACGTTTTATGCGTTGGCGATTCACTAACAGCAAACGGCGTGTGGGTTAAAGAACTTAAAAGAAGAATTGCCGAAACGGGTGGAACGCCAAACGGCAACGGTTTTAAAAACGTTAAATTCGTTGGTTCTTGTATAAGTGATGACGTAGGTTTTGAAGGTTACGGCGGTTGGCAATGGAACAACTACTCTACCGTAATTCCTGGCGCCGTTTGGGTAAAAGCGCCTAATAAAAAGACTGTTGAAGACCAACACTCTTTATGGACTGACGATAACGGCAATATTTGGCAAATTGAAACTTTGCAAGTTGATTATATTAAACTTAACCGCTATAAAGAAGGCAATTACCCAAAACCAGAAAGCGGATATTTAACACACTATAAAAACGCGGTTAATACCGACCCTATTAAAATTTATTCTTCTTCCGAAGAAAAGCCAAACCCTTTCTATGACGAAGAAAGTAAAAAGGTTGACCTTAAATCATATATGAAGCGCATTGGCGTTGACACTATTGACGTAGTTTACATTTTACTTGGCTCAAATGGTTTAATGCGCCAAATTGCCTTTGAAAACACAAGGCACGACTACTGCAAAATTGTTAAAGAAGAAGCGCGTGAAGTTATTGATTTAATTAAAAGAGATATTCCAAACGTTAAAATTAAAATTCTTGCACCGCAACTTCCATCTTGTAAAGGTGGTATGGGCAATAACTACGGAGCGGAACTCCCTTTTGCCGACTATTACGACATTTTGCATTACATTACTGAACTTAATATGGCTTACGAAGAACTTGCCTATGAAGACGGTTATAACGACTTTTTAGAGTTTATACACATGACCGCGCAATTTGACACGGAATACGGCTATCCACACACCGTAAAACCTGTAAACTGCCGTTCTACTATTACAGAGTGGTTTGACACTAACGGCTACCACCCAACCCCAGAAGGACGCTACCAAATTGCGGACGCAGTTTACAGAAATTTAGTTAAAGAACTTAAAAACTTTTAAAAATTTATAACCACGCTTTAAATAGCGTGGCTTTTAAACGCGATAAAAAAAGATTAACGAAAACTTTCGTTAATCTTTTTAATTTTGCTAAATTATTCTTTAATACCGCCCATTGAGATGTTGCCCATAAGTTGTTTATTAAACACAACGAATATAGTTAAAAGCGGAATTGCAAGGTACATAACCGCAGCAATCTTAATAGGAACTTTATCAAGCATACCGTTAAGCATATTAGATTGTTGTTGCATTCTAATAATTGCAAGTGAAAGCGTTGGCCAAGACGGAAGATAAAGCATTGGCGTAGAATAATCGTTAAAGAACGCCGTAAACTTGATAAGAGCAATGGTCATCATCATCTTAATAGCAAGTGGTAAGCAAATTTTAAACATTACCATAAGTTGTGATGCACCGTCAACTTCCGCAGCTTCGTTATACGAGTCGGATAAACTTGTAAAGTACGCGTAGAATATAAGGAAGTACATACCGCCCCAACCTGCCGAGTTATGAATAAAGTTACCCACGAAACTGTCGTAGAACCAAATTTGCCTTAAAAGGTTGATAACTACCGGAATAGTACCGTAAACAGGCGTAACCATTACTATAATAACTAATGAGTATATAAACGAACTAAATTTATATCTATATTTAGCACACAAATAACCCATAAAGCAAGGCATAAACGCGCCTACAATCGCATTACCAACAGAGTAAATAACTGAGTTGAATACGAAGTTCATAAAGCCTATTTCACCACGTTTAAGGTCAATTTTAACTTTCGTAAAAATACCTGCGTAGAAGGATTGAGAGAATTGCTCTCTCTTCATAGCAAAGCCTTTAAATACTACGTAATAGTTACCAAAAATATTATTGTAGTTTTTAATAAAGTCAAACTTTTTCCAAGCGGCAGGGTTCTTTTGTGGCATAGTTGTCCACATGTCAAACTCCGTCCAGTACTTCATATCAGGAAAACCTATAACGTCAGGCACGCCGTTATCGTATGCAAGCCATCCACCTTCGAATTGAGAAACGTTCTTTAACGAAGTAATAAGACCCCAAAATAGCGGAATAAATAAAGTGATTGTATACAAAATTGCAATCGTCATTAAAATAATAGCGAAGGCAGTTAAGTTTTTATTACGTTTTTTCATTACTGTTTTAACCATAACTTACCTCCTATTAACCCGCAGTTGGACCGTATTTTTCTAAAAGCTTCTTAGTTCCTAAAACTATAGGCAACGTTACGGCGGTAATCATTAAACCGAGAGCCGTAAGTTGAGGGAACGTCATAGGAGGAACGTTCATTGATGCAGGTGGCGTACTAGTGTACATATTTGCGTATAAAGTTTGAACGTAAATAATGTAGCCAAGTGTTACAACGTCACCCGCGCTTTGCTCGTAGAACGTATATAAGTGACCGCCGTTAGTTAAAATAGCTGCCAAATTAGTTACTAAGAAAGTAGTAAACGTAGGGAATATCATAGGCATTGTAATATGAATAAATTCACCTATTGCAGATACGCCGTCAAGTTGAGCAGATTCAACTACCGAGTCGTTTATACCAGACATCGTACTAGTGTATATAAGAACGCCACCGCCAAAGGCCGTCCAAACGTTATAGAATAATAACATTGCAAATTTAGGACCTTCCGGCGTATCAGGTCTCATAAAGCCGATTGCGTCGGGAACTAAACCTTCATAAACGTCGTTAACGATGTACTTAAATAAAAGAGCAAGTACAACTGACGAAATTATGCTTGGCAAGAAAAGTATGAGCCTAAAAAACGATGCAAACAAATACTTTTTGTATATGTAATACGAAAGTAATAAACCCATGCTAGTGTTAATAACAGTAGTAAATAAGAACATCCAAAAACCGTTAAGGATAGATTGTCTAAATACTTTACCACTTTCAAGACCGATAAGACATTCATCAATAATATATTTAAAGTGTTTAAATCCTACGAAATTTTGTTTTTCCATATAAGTAGTAACGCCGTTTTGGGTTACTTCTATAAATTCAAACTCTTTAAATGCCATAGCCAAGGCATCAAAGTTTACGTAAAAATAGAAGAGTGCAAATAAAATCATTGGCACGGTAATCATTGAAACGTAGAATATGAGCCTTTTTGTTGAACGCTTTAACGTTTTTTTAGTTAAAGTATTCTTATTAATAGTAGATACATTTTCCATAAATCACCATTTAAAAATTTACCAAGTGGCGCTAATGTTAGCGCCACTTAATATTATTTTTTAAGCGTCATATCCGCCGTTATCGTAGCAAGGAGCATATCTTGCGTTGTCAACGATTTGAGCGTTAGCAACAATACCCTTCCATGTAGAGTAGTCAACCATAAGTTCTTCAAACATCATAGTTGCAGAACGGATGTGGTTTTTAGTGCCAGCTTCACTATCGTGAGCATCTTTAACCCAAGTTTTTTGAATAACCTTAGTTGTAGGAATTCTATAAACTTGAACTGCGTTTTGTGGAGCAGAACCGAAACCGAATAATTTTGAACCGAAACCGTGAACGAATAACGCGTTCATGTTCCTATTATAAACTTCACTATTAGAAATTTGGTAGAATACTTTACCTGCTTGTCTCATAGTGTTAAGGTCGTTATAGAATTTAGTAGCAACTAATTTATCGTCGTCAGTTAAAGAGTACTCTAACGTCCAGAATTGACCAGAAGATGCAGTAGCAGCAGACATACATTCATCAGAATATACAACTTCAAGAGCGTCTAAAACAGCGTCGTATACGTTAGTTCCTGGTTGAACGTTAAATTTGTTAACGGCAACAACCGTGTTGTTAGAACCAACGAGCGTAGCAAGAACTGGCGCTTCACCTAACGTGTTTTCAGTAATATTTGCAGAACCTGCTTTTGAAACGCAAGTAAGTTCAACGTCTTGGTCGTCACCAGTAACGGTGTGTTCAATGTTTACTGGAAGTGGCATCCATCTAACGTCAATATCGTTAATTACACCGTATAAACCGTTAGAGTTGTATAATACTTCGTCGTAGTTAGAACGGATAATAGATTCGTTTTGCCAGTAACTATATTCAGTAAGCATTGCTACTTCGTTAGTGTCTCTATAAACGCCGTAAAGGAATTCCTTTTGCGCTTGTAAGTGTGAAAGACGGTCTTCTACCGCTTTTGACCACCAAGAGTAGTTTTCAATAATTTGAACTAATAAAGTAGTAAAGTATTTTTCAATAGTCCAAGAAGTGTAGTAACCAGAGTCTTCCGTAATAGTAACACGTTGAACTTTTGGCTTTTTAATATTAGATAAACCACTTGCATTAGGGAATAACTCTTCGTTTTCATAACCAACAACAACGTCGAGTTGACCTTCTAATTCTCTCGTAGTTTTAGCGCCTTCTTGACCTAAAAGGCTTTCAAGTAAACCTTCAAGCATTGAGTTAGAATAGTTGAGGTATTGACCTGCTAAACCAAACGGACTAACACCAATGTTAGAATACATATATTCACATAAAGTAACAAGTTCAAACCAAGAAGATGGCATACCGTTGTCGTATTCAGTATCTGTATTACCGTCAGGACCAGTAGTAGCATACGACATTTTGTCAGCATCCATTTCAACACCGTCAGAACCTGCTATATAGTAAGTTTTGCCAAATTCGCCACCGCCAATTTCAATAGCATCAGGACAGTCTTCACTTACAAAGTATAAGCCGTATTTATCCCAAAGAGCACGGTTGTAAGATAAACCACAGTAGTATTCTTGGTAAGGAAGACCAAAATATTTCCAAGTACCGTCGTTTTGTTTAATACCGTAAGTTGCTCTCATTTCGTCGTAGATTTTTTCTTCTAACGAAATTTGTTGACCGTCACGAATTTCATTTTTTCTAGTGTATAATTCAGTGAGTTCAAGATACGCGTCTTGCGCCATACCTTGTTGAATAGTACCACCGTTAATGAAATAGATGTGGTATGCGTCGGTTGAGAAGTTACCAATACTACCGTCTTGCGGAATGTTGGTCCAAGTAACGCCAGTCTTATTACCGTAAACGTTATCTTTTAACTTTTCTTCAACCTTTTCTTTCATAACGTCTGCCCATTGAAGACCTAAACCAGAGTCAACACCGGTGATAACTTGGATTTCAACAGTGTTTCCACTCGGGTCTGGATTAGGACAACCAGCTACGCCGAGAGTAAGGCAGATGCATAAAAGCATCAAAACTAGTTTTTTCATCGTTTTATTTACCTCCAAAGAAAAATAAAATTATTTACAATTTATAAAAACGGTTTAAACCGCATTTTACAAAAAATTGCCGTAAATTAAAAATAAAAATTTAGCCGAATTGCAAAACCTATTATATTATATATAATAAATGCCCGTTTTGCAAAAAGGGCGCACTATCCCCTATTTTGATACAAGTATAACACAAAAAATAATGGTATGTAAAGCGTTTTTATAAAATAAAAGCAATTTTATTAGTGAAAACTGTGTGAAATTTTTTTTATAATTTAAGATACCGCTTAAAATTTTAATTTTTTACGCTTCCACAAGCACTTTTATTAAAAAATTTTTACGCTTTTAGCAACTATAAACACTTATTAAATTTATTAAAAACGGCGTGAAAAAAAATAAAAAGAAAAAATTTTAAAAAATTTAAAAAAATGGCGTTAAAACAGTTGCAATTATAATTTTTTTTTGCTATATTATAAAGGCGTTCAGCAAGAAATGGGAGTATAGCTCAGCTGGGAGAGCATCTGCCTTACAAGCAGAGGGTCATAGGTTCGAGCCCTATTACTCCCACCATATTTGCGGGAGTAGCTCAGTGGTAGAGCACTGCCTTGCCAAGGCAGGTGTCGCGGGTCCGAGTCCCGTTTCCCGCTCCAAATTAAAAAAACAACACGTGAATAAACTCCGTGTTGTTTTTTATTTGCTTGCTTTTGCAAGCAGTTATATTTTAACTTTGTTAAAGTTGTATTTTGGCTTAATGCCAAAGTTTTATTGCTTGCTCTTGCAAGCAGTTTTATTTTTAGCCTATGGCTAAAAGTTGTGGTTTTCTTATACTTATGATTTTTGTTATATATAAAATTTAATCCGCAACTTTGCGTTAGCAAAATAACACTGCCGAAGGCAATATAACTTTGCATAGCAAAATACAACTTTTCCGCAAGGAAAAATATAACTAAAAAAGGAGCGTTTAAACGCTCCTTTTTACTTTACTTCTTTTTCACAGTAGTAACACCTTTTAGTGCCGTCACCGTTTATTTTTGATATTTGTTTTAACTCTTGTTCGGTTTTAGTAATACACTTTTCGTTAGTGCATTTATACTTATTATAAATAAGACCTTCTTCTTTAAGCAAGTTATTCTTTTCGTTTACACTATCTAAAAGTTTTAAAATTAAAGCCATACGCATATACTTGCCGTTTAAAACTTGTTTAAAGTAGCAAGCACGGCTATCACCGTCCACGTCAACGCTAATTTCGTTTACTCTTGGAAGCGGATGTAAAACGATAGTGTCACTTTTAGCCTTGTTTAACTTTTCTAAATTTAAAAGGTAACTATCTTTAAGCCTTTCGTATTCTTTCATATCGTCAAAACGTTCTTGTTGAATACGCGTCATATACAACACGTCAAGATTAGGAAGCGAATCTTCTAAACTAGCCGTTTCAGTATAAGGCATATTATTTGCGTCCATTATTTCAGTTTTAACGTAGGACGGAAGTTTAAGTTCGTCCGGCGAAATTAATACTATTTTAATATTTTTATAGCGTGAAAGCGCCATAATAAGCGAGTGCACCGTTCTACCGTACTTTAAGTCACCGCAAAAACCGATGGTTAAATTGTCAAGCCTGCCCTTTTCAGTCTTTATAGTTAAAAGGTCGGCAAGAGTTTGCGTTGGATGGCAATGACCGCCGTCACCCGCGTTGATTACGGGTATAGATGCGTTTATTCCCGCCACCGTAACCGCGCCTTCTAAATAGTGGCGCATTGCAATAATATCGGCGTAGCAACTAACTACCTTTGAAGTATCGGCAACGCTTTCGC
>JAZOMW010000022.1:0-31107 GCA_045654225.1 Christensenellaceae bacterium
TTTTAATAAAATCCATATTATTAAATACGTTATCTAAAATCGTCTAGGGCGTGGTCGTCTTTTTTTACGGGAACGTCTCCGTTTCCCCAACGATACGCCTTAATTTCACGAATTAAATTGACGCAATTTTTAAAAATGAACAATTTGTTGCTCTTTAAAAAACTCTTAACCCGATTTATACCGCTAAAAAGGTCTTTATTAACGTTCGTATTTACGTTTATTCCGTTTTCATAAAAGAGTTCGGCAACGCTTTTAGAGTACGCCAAAGTTTTTTGATTAGACGCAGAATCAATAAGCGCGCAAATATTTCCGTTAAAATCGGTGTGCCAGTTTAGTTTTTTACATAGTTCTTTAATTTTTTTAGAGTGTTCAACCACGTCAAGCCCGCTTGCATAATGCTCGCCTACAACGTAAACGTTACCGTCGTAATCGACTGCGTAAAAATGGCAAGAAAGCGGATTTTTAAGACCGGGGTCGATAGATAAGGTATCTTGCCACTCAAAAGGCACTGAAAACGGCTCTATTACGTGAACGTTTTCATCAAATTCAGCATAAACCCTACCGCTATCGCTTGAAAATTCGCCGTATCTACGCGTTAAAAGTTCCCTATCACTCATAGTGCTAGTTAAGAGTTTTATTTCACGTTTATTTAAATAAGGGTTGTCCGCCCACTCGATAAACTCGTACCAAACTTCTTTTGAGTTGTACGAGTTTAAGTAAATTTCATCGTAAATAAAGGTTAAACCTTTAAGCGGTGTCATCGTGCCGAAAATGTCGCCACGCTTGTCAAGAACTCGCATTTTACACTCGTCGTAAATATCTTTCGGCGGTTCTTCATCAAACCATACGAAGTCTAACGAACTACCTTGAAATTTTTCTCTACCTTGGTCGCAACTTTTAAAACCGATAGTCGAAATTCCGCCAAAAACGTTTTTAATTTTAATTTGGTCTATAACACCGCTCTCTAAACTGTCCTTTTTACCTGAAAGCATCGTAGTTTCAACAATCCAGTCCTTATTAAGATACTTTAAAATTTTACTTTGACTAACGTCGCGTTGGACTTGTTGTGAAAGTGAAACGACCCAACCAAAAACGTCCTTTTTATTTTTTCTATACGGATGAATACCACGCGCCATATACACGCACTCAACCGCACCGCACTCGGTTTTTCCGCTACGGTTACCGCCAAATACCCATCTATTTCGCTTTTTACACTTATGGAAAGCAAGTTGTTTTCTATGCTTTTTCTTACCCGTGTTATAACGAAAAATTAAGTTGTTGTCATATCGCCGTTTTTGCTCTTTTTCAATTTCTTTAATTTTTTGAACTAACAAATTTTGCATTTGACTTTTTACCTTTAAATTCTATTTTTTACGACATTTTTATCTTGTTTATTACTGTATAATTGTTATTATGAAAAAATTTACCGTAATTACAATTTATATATTTTTTATAAACTTAATTTTAATTTCTAGTTTGAATTTTAAACCGCAAAATGCTTACGCTAACACTTACGAATATTTTAGGGTTTTAGTTAACGACGCGTATATTTATCAAGACGCGCTTTGCACTCAAAAAATTTTTGAAATTCCTAAAACTTACTACGTAAAAGCCGAAAGTTACAATAAAGAATACGCTCGCGTCAGTTTTGGATACGACAATAACGGTTACCCCGTAATTATGGGCTATATGAAAGTTAGCGAACTTTCACTCGTTAACACAACTCCATCAAATCCTTATAGCATAATTAAAGTTTCAACTGCGCTTTCAGACATTTTGTTTAACGATGCCGATTTAAAAAACGCGTATTTTAACGTGCCGAACAACACTTTTATGACGTATTACGGAAATTTCAATTTAGATAACGGCTCAACACTTTGTTACGTTTACTGTAACAATAAACTCGGTTATATCGACCTTAACTCTTTAAATCCGTTTTCAGTACCAGAAAATAGCGACCCATTACCAAAAGAAGAGCCCGACACCGAGGTTGACGGCACGTTAGAAAATACCGTAACTCCGCCGTCAAGCCTTAAAGGCGAAGGACTGCAAATTATAATAATTGTTGGAATTTCTATAATTTGCATATCTATCGTTTACACTCTTTTTAAACCTACTAAAAACAAAGTTTATAAGCGTGAACCCGACCATTTTGAAGACGAAGAATAGTATTTTTGTTTAAAATTCAAGCATAAATTTTTGCATTTAAAATTTAAACGGCGTGTTTTTTACCTTGCTCGTTTAAAACTTTATGATATGCTCCTGAAATAAAAGCAATCGTTAAATATTTTTGTTGAAACCACGCTTCATTATAGCCCTTACTTTTAAGTAACGAACTAAACTTTTTTAAAGCCTTTATTTGCTTTCTAAAATAATTCCTTGAAGTTAAATCAAAATTTTTATCTTGTGGTAAAATTCCAAAATATTTATACGAAATAAGCGTTTTATGCTCGTTATTTAACGAATTTAACGCTTCTTTTGCAATTTCTTTAAGCTCCATTAAGTCAACTCGAACGTTGCAAAGTGCTAAAATTTTGTTACTTTGTTTAAGCGTTGATGAATAATCGTAAAACGAATTTCTTGCCCTTGTTCTTATTAAATTTTCAATTTGACTAATAATTTTATCAAGCATCATATAGCAACAAAGTATTGTTTTTCCGTAGAGTTCCATATTCCTTTTCTCTCCTTTTGTTACAAAAATTATAAAGCACCGCCGTCTTATATTGCAACAAAATATGACATTTTTGTACAAAATAAATTATTTTTAAACAAATTTATTTTTTATAGGTCATATACTCTTGTAATAATTAAAAATTCGCTATATAATTTTATGTTTTAGAACATTTGTTCGTATTTATTTTAAAAAAATATACCTGACAAATTTTGACAAATAAAATAAATTATTAAATATTTAAAAATAATGTTGAAAAATTGTATATTAGTATGTTATAATATATTAAGTTTATAATATAGGTATAAAATATGAAATGTAAAATTTTAAAAACTTTATTAGTTTCGTTAGTGCTTTCGCTTTTTGCGGGGCTTTTTGGCATAAACTTTAACACCGTTTACGCAAATAACCAAAACGAACTTAAAACCAAATTTTACCTACCTTCATCACCTATTGAGTTTTACGACCTTACGTCGCCCGTTGCAATAACCTACTTAAACGGAAATTACGCATTTTCAGAATATTACGACGATAAAGAGAATAATGAAAACGACGTAAACTCTTTAATAGTCTACAACGCAACAACTAAAACCTACACAAAAATTAAAGACACAAATTCCATTGTAAATATTAGTTGCATTGCGCTATATGAAAACTTTTTATTCTACGTTAGCAGGTCGGAAATTTATTACGTTGATATAACCGACCTATCTAAAACCCCGGTAAACACCGGCATTTACGCTGCAACCTATATTAGTATAAACGGTAACGCGATTATAACAAACACGAGCAGTTCAATTAACGTTTACGAACTTGCAACCGTTAATAACGAGCCAACGCTTACGTTTAGATATTCGATACTTGCAGAGTCCTTTATAGGCTATATTGACGACGGTAAAAACATTTATTATCAAAACGCCAACGGCTTTTATTACTACTCAATCGATACGAGCACTATTTACGAAATTTTTAAAGGCGAAAATAAAAGTGCAATTAGTTTAACGGGCGTAAATAACAAACTTTATTACACCACAACAGACGGGTTATACGAACTAGAAAAAGGCGAAAATATAACGCCTAAACTAATTTTAGTCGTAAATTCAAACGCTAGTTTATTAGGCTCTATAAAAACTCCGCAAGGCGTAACGAGTAAGGACGGCAAATTGTTAATTGCCGACAATTCGCTTAACTGCGTTCAAGAATTTAGCCTTGAAACAAACTCTTTTACAAACTTTGCAATTACTACTGAATCAACTGCAAATTATAGGCTTACGAGTGACGCATCTTCAATTTTTTTAAGCGAAAATTACCTTTATGCGCTTGATAAAACTACTCTTGATAATTCGCAAAATGCTAAGCGATTACTTAAAAAATCGATAGATAACGAAAGTGAATATACAAGAATTGACCTTTCGTTTTTATATGAAAACAACCCTGACTATAATATAGTTGACTTTGCTTGTTCAAACGACCATATACTCTTATACGACGGAACTAACCTAACCTTATATAAACAAGCCGAAACCGGACTTGAAAGCGTATATACAATTAAAAACGAAGCGGTAACGAGCGTTAATTATTTAGACGGCAACTTTTATTACACCCACACTGCAAAAAGCGTAGAACTCACGCACGACTATACTAAAATTTATCAAATAACGCTTCCAAACGAAACTAACAACTTAACTGAAATTACTAGCCAGCAACTTACTATTAGTGAAGAAGTTAAAGGCGTAGTAGCCAAAATGACGGTTGACGTTTTTGGAAATATTTATTTGCTATATAAAGATAGCGTGGAAGCAACGCAATATAAACTTGCAAGATTTTACGCCAACACGCTTAATTCTCAAATGATTTTAGATTTTGGCGATACCGTTAATCCACTTTCAATAAATTGCGACTTTGCAGGTAACGTTTACGTGCTTTTAGATAATAACACAGTAAACAAATACGTTTTAGATAACGAAACCGAACTTTACGTAAAACAACAGTTCGATATAAATTTAGCGGGCGGAACTACGGTTAAAGATTTTTGCTTATCTTATAAAAGCGATAGCGTTTACTATTTATCAAACGCTTGCATACTTAAAAATGACGATAATTTATTAAACGTATCTAACCTTAACCTAATTAGCGCGGAAAACGTAAACGAAAAAGCAATTTCAAGCAACGTTTCTTTCTTAACTATTAAAAAGAACGCTAAAATATTTAAAATACAACTTAACGACTATAAAACAATTGACGGTAAAAAGTATTTTAACAATATTGTTCCTATAACTGAACTTAACACTTCAAAATGTTACCCTATTATAGCGGAAATTGATAGCGACTACTACCTTGTTTCATATACTGACAACATTGTAGCGTTGGTTAGAAAAACTTCGGTATCGAGCGAACATAATAGCGGAGCGGACGCAACTATTATTGATAAACAAAACTATGCAAGTTACGGAATTAGTGAAACTACGTTTAATAGCGAAAGCCAAGTTATAACTAATACGGACTATCTTTTTGCAAAACCTATTTGCAACCAAAACTATCAACTTAATAGCATTGAAAAAGGCACTACCGTTTATAAAATTAAAGAATATTCCTTTAATAATAGAAAATTTACGCTTGTATCTTTAAGTGAAAACGGCGAGCCTTACGGCTATATTCCAAGCGGATATTTAACAAATTCAATCGAGTATAAAAACGAAGCCTACACCGAACAAACGCTAACTATTGGCGTAAACAGTAAAAAAACCGTTTTAGACGCTCTTATGATAATTTTAATTGCATTTACCATAACTGCAACCGCACTGTTTATAGAATACAAATTGCTTTTTAAAAGCGGAAAATAAGGCATAAAAATAACCTTCTACGAAAGTTTTCGTAGAAGGTTTTATTTTTGCATATTTAATTATTTGTTATTGTAAATAACCGTAACACCGTCATGACTAGGAGTTCCGTAAACGCCTTGGCCACCACCGTAAAGTTGGTCGAACGCACAAAGAACAAAGTGGTCTTCACCCTCGTTATGTACGTGATTATCGTCAACTACTTTATTGCCGTTAGCGTCGGTAGGATTACCGTATCTAGGGTTGCTATAAGCACCGTTAGACACACCCTCTTGAACTCTAACGTACGGCCAGTTAGTGCCCGCAAATTCGCAGTAAGTATAGTTTGCCCACTCGCCGTAAATAACGGTTACGTTTTCACAAGTTAATTGTGGAGCAACAGCAACAGTTCTATTGTCAATTGTAGCAGTTTGTCCAGGATTACCTATTAACATGCCCGCTCTACGATAAGCATACCATTGATAACTTGAAGTAACGTCGTTATACGCGTCAATTCTACAAGCAACGGTACAGTCTTTTAATAAAATTGTAGCACTGTCACCTGCACCACCGATAACACCGCCGATAGAGTTATCAAAATCGCCCCATTGCGCAGCAATATTAGTAGATGCGTCAATATTACAATTAACGTAAGTGTGATTACCCGAAGCCCAACCAACTATACCGCCGGCATAGTATTGATAATCGGCAACGTTTGCGTTTTTAACGGTAATGTTTTCAAAAGTACAATCGCCGTATGCAGTAGCGGCAATAGTTCCGCAAATTGCAGATTCGCCAGATATATCAGCGCCGTCGATAGTAAGGTTTTTGATAGTAGCGTCTTCAACTTTGCCGAATAAACCTAAACCAAGGTCACCGTAATAATAGCCGTTATTAAGCTCCCAAGTGTTTTGCGAAAGATTTGATATTGTATGACCTTGACCGTCAAACGTGCCTTTAAACGCCGTGTCTTTTCTATAAGAACCGATAGGTTCAAATAAAACGTCTTTTAAATCAACGTCAGTATCAAGTTTTACAGTTTTACCTTCAAAGGTAACGGGTAATTCTATACTAACGTCAGCAGGCATAGCGGCAGTGCCGTCAACAAGTTGAGTTAAACCTGCAAATTGTTCTGCGGTTGTTAAAGTAAATACAGTATCGGTATCGTTATACCAACTGTAATCAACCGTTCCGTCCCAAGTATCAGGGATTGACGGTGCTTGTGGATACTCGGAATTTACGTCGTAATTAAAACCGTCACCGTCGGTTTCGTAATTATATTGAGTTGCAACAAGCGAAACCATAAAGTCAATAGACAAGCCACCTTCAACGTTGTATTCGTTATCGTTTTCAGTTGCGTTCCAGTAAACGCCGATTTCGTACGTAATTGATTCGCCTGGCAATAAGAATGCTTCTAACTCAACTTCTTCTTTAAGCACGCGGGTGTCAGGTTCGTAACCAGGAACAGCGCTATCTATGCCTAATTCTTGTAAATTACTGTCTTGCATAATACCGTCATCACCCGTAGATTTATTACGAGTTAAGGCGTACACGTTTAAAACGTCTGCAAGAGTTTTTCCGCTTTCAGTTTTAGTAGCGTTTGCTTGCAATAAATTAAATTTGTATTTAAGCGCAAGGCTACCGTTATTTTCTACCTTAAAACGTCCGCTTGCAAAAGCGCCTGGCTCCCATAAAATATCTTCGCCATTAACGTCGGTAAAAATTTTAGTAGTTTCTTCAACTTCAACGTAATTTTCGTTATACATATTAGAATAACTTAATTTAACGTCTAAGTTGCCCGACTTAATTTGGTTTACGGCGCTAGCATTAGAGTCTGTAAACCATGCAAAAGTAGAGCCAACTAACATAGTAGCGCTAACTACGATTGCTAATACGTTTGTAAAAATAAATTTTAGTCCTTTCATTTTTAACCTCCATATATATAAATTTATTTTTATAAATCTTTATCTTTATTTATTGTAAGTAACGCACAAATTATAAAGCCTAATATAAATGCAACAGGCGTTACTATTAACAAAATACACGAATTTATCATTTAATTCATCCTACTTAAAAGCCTACTTTTTCTATTCCGTTTTGCTTCATTAACTCGGCTATTAAATTTAAGGCGTTTTTTAATGCCCTTTTACTTTTAACTTTAAATAAAAACGGAACGTTTGAGTATGCTTTTACGCTCGACGCGTCTTTTTGAAAGTATACGTTTTTATTAAATTCATTAACGTTAAGCGCCAAATAAAGCGTTAAGGTTTTTCCGCGTACGGTAATTTTTGCAAGCAACTTTCTACCTTTATTAAACGATAAACCTTTAAATGAAAGCCTTTCTTTAACGTTTTTATGCGAGTTAAACTCTAAACGAATTGCCTGGTAATAACCTTTAACTTCCTTATTAAGCCTACTAATTTTTTTAGTAAAACTTAATTTTTTAACGTTTTTTAAAAAACCGTACTTATTAGGAAGCGCTAAATTATCAATAGCAACTTCTTCTAAATTAGAAGATAATAATAAAATTGCATTAACCGCTTCGTAATTTTCTTTTTTTAATACGCCGTTAATTAGCATTAGCGTGCTAATAAGCGTTAAAGCATTTTTTAAGCCCCTATCGCTTTTAACTTTTACTACAAACGGAACTTCACTATACGCTTTTACGCTAGACGCATCTTTTTGAAAATATACGCTTTTATTAAATTCGTTTACGTTAAGTGCTAAATAAAGAGTTAAAGTTTTACCGCGTACGATTATTTTTGCAAATAACTTTCTACCAAACCTAAACGAAGTTCCTTTAAACGAAAGCCTAGCATTAAGTTTTTTATACGATAAAAATTCGTTATAAATTTTATTGTAATATTCCTTTACTTGCTCGTTTAAAGAAAGCAACTTTTCTAAAAAGCTAATTCTTTTTGCGTTAATATTAAAGCCTTGCTTATTAGGAATAACAAAATTATCAATAGCAACTTCTTCTAAATTAGAAGATAATAATAAAATTGCGTTAACCGCTTCGTAATTTTCTTTTTTAACTATGCCGTTATTTTGCATTAAAGCACTTATAAGCGTTAAAGCGTTTTTTAACCCTCTGTCGCTTTTAACTTTTACTAGAAACGGAACTTCACTATACGCTTTTACGCTAGACGCATCTTTTTGAAAATATACGTTTTTGTTAAAATCGCTTACGTTTAACGCTAAATATAAGGTTAGCGTTTTACCGCGTACGGTTATTTTTGCAAGTAACTTTCTACCTATTTTAAATGAAATGCCTTTAAATGAAAGCCTATCTTTAACGTTTAAATACGAAATAAACTCGTTATAAATTTTATTATAATATTCCTTTATTTCACTATTTAAACTTAACAGTTTTTTACTAAAACTAATCTTTTTAGATTTAATATTTAAACCTAAAATTTCACTTTCGCTTTCATTTACAAAACTTTCACTCGGCTCTATTTCAACGTCATTTTGAGCGTCAACCGTTAGCGCAGATTCACTTATAGTTATACTTTTATCAAGCGCGTTTTCAAGTATTGAAACTCTTTGTTTAAGATTTTCAAGCTCTACGTCGTAAACTGAACCAACTTCTCTTAAAGCAACGTGCTTGCCTACTTTTATACTAAAAAATATTATAAGAAATACGCATGGTATTAAAATGCTTGTAAAATATCCGCCCGGAGTTTTTAAAAAAGTAAAAAAAGTGCCTAATGATGGTATTTTACACGAGTAAACGCCGATAATATTAGTAGGGGTAACTAGTGACTCGTCGTTTTTGCCCGTGTAAATACCATAAGTAACGTAACCTATAAGATTACCTTTACTATCTTCCTTAACCTCACGCACTTTGTGCGTAAGCGTTTTACCTAAACTATCGCCATTTTGTGAAATAAAGGTTATAACGTCGCCTTCTTTAAAAACATGATTAGCCTCAATGGTTTTAATAACGATAACGTCGCCCGCGTTAAAATACACTTTTTCATCTACGGCGTTTTGCGCTAAACTCATTGAATCGCTATTCACTATTAGCATTTTATAACCAAAAACGCTTTTACCGTTTTGCTCATCGCTAAACGAGGCAAATATTGTTAACCCTGCTAAAATTATTGCAAGAATAAAACTAAACCAGGCAAAAACGGTTGATATAGCATTAAATAAATTTTTGTTCTTATTATTGTTTTTCAATCTCTTATCCCTTCTTTGACGTCGCTATAATTTTAAAAACAAAAAAAAGATGCTCATATTGCATCTTTGCAATTATTATATGTGTCTTGCACATATTTGTCAACTAAATTTAAGGAATTTATTAAAATATTTTTATGAGATTTGGGGAAAATTTTAAAAGATGTAGGCTTGAAGTAAATTTATCCCAAAAAGTAGTTGCTGAACGACTTGGCATTTGCCAGTCAAACGTTAGCGATTGGGAAAATGACGTTTCACGACCTGAATATGAAAAACTAATTCAATTAGCAAAAATATACGACGTATCTATTTGCGACTTGTTAGGCGTTGACGAAAATTAACGATAATGCGTATATATTAAAAACATTTATCGTTACGCATCAACCTTTTGATAGCGTAAATTTTGCATTTAAATTTTTATTTTTTAACTAAATATTAAAAGCACGCTAGTAAAAATTTAAAAGCGTGCTTTTCTTTATATAATATATAATAAAAGCGTAGTATAAAATTTTTACTACGCTTTCTATTTTTTTCTCAATATTTTTTTTGCTAGTTTTTTTAGTTTTATGGTAAAAAGCCTAAACGACCTGTTATTACCCCAAAATAGTTTATAAAATTTATATCTTAAACTCTTATTTAGGTTAATATATTTATTGTTTCTATACACACCGTCTAAAACACCTAAAACCGCGCTATGTTTAACGCCACGCTCAACAATCGTTTGATTATCGCCACACAGTTCTAAAAATTTTGCATTTACACCTAAAACACGGTGCAAAACGTAAGTTCCGTTTGGTCGAACGTAGAGTATTACGTCGCCTTTTCTTATTATATTTTTAACCTTTTTAATAACGACCCTATCGCGCCCTTCTTTTAACAACGGACGCATACTAGCACCCTTTATAGGCGTAATAATATACCCGTCCTTTTCAAGTTGGTTTTCTAATAGATTATCAATCATCTAACGCACCTATTTCGGTTAATTTTAGAATAAAAGCGTCAACGTCTTTTTTAGCAAGTTCAACGTCAACTTCAAAATTTTTAACGATTGCGTTTACAAGGTCTTGTTTACTAGCACTGTCTTTTAAAATATTCCATAAAAACGCACCGGTACTATTTAAATTTAAATAACCTTTTACTAAATTTTTTGAATTGCCCGTAGGCATTGCAACGTAAGAAGTTTCCGTCATTTTTTGAATAATAAAATCGTTTTTAATTTTCATTTATATCACCTTTAAAAATTTGGTTTATAGTAACGAACGCACTATCAGACTCTTTCGTGCAAGTTAAAGAGTAAAAACTCGCAAAACTAACGAGTTTAGAAAGTAGCAACAAAAGAATTGATAAGTCGCTTTTATTATCAAGCATAAAACACTGTTTTAGTAGCGGTTTAACAACCAAATTAGCGTCTAACTTTTTAACTTTATTTTCGCTTGACCTTGACAAAAATATAATTGACTTTAACTCACGCTTTACATTTGCGCCTAAATTATGCTTGCCACACCAAGGGCTACCGTAAACGAAAATAGAGTTGTCCGAAATTTTTATAAAAGGCTTATCGTCGTTAATAATTTCAATTTCGCCGTTTAACGCAGTTTTTAAGTTGTTTACGTGCGTACTTTTGCCCGTACCGCTTGGAGCGCTAAAAAGATACGCGTAACCGTTATAAGAAATAGCCGAACTATGAAATAAAACCGTGCCATGCTCTTTTAACAAAATCGCAGATATTTTGCGTAAAATTGCAACGTTTTCTACTTTATTATAATCCGTTGTTTTTGACATTTTACACTCGAACTTTATCTCGCTTTCAGTTGGCAAATTTACGGTGTGTAACGGCTCTAAATTGCATAAATAATCATTAAGCAAAAGCTTAGTGTTTAGGCTTTTATATTCAATTAAAAACGGAACGTCCGCAATCAAATAAACGTTTTTCATAATAAAAAATACGGATATAAAATCCGTAATTATTATATCAAAGGTATAAAGTTTTGTCAATATCAAACTGATTCTTTTTGAAGCGCGTAACCAACAAGTTCAAATTCTTTTTCGATGTCAAAGTCTTCGGCGTTGTCGTAAGCCATTAGTTTAGAAACTGAAACCTCGTAGGCAGTTAGCGTAACAACTTCCGTTTCGCTCAACTTTTTTTGATATTCACGCGACTGTATTCGCCCTGATATTGCAATTTTTTCGCCAACGGATAAGTTTTTAACGAACCTTGCGTTTCTACCCCAAGCAATACAAGGAATATAATCGCTTTTGTTGTACGCCCTATTTACCGCAACTAAAACGTCGGCAATTTCGCGGTTAAAAGGCGTAGTTCTATAAATAGGCGGTTTGCAAATGTAGCCAGATAAAACTATATTGTTTGGATTTTTATAAACGTCTTCGTTTAAAACTTCTTTAATAAATACCGTGAGCATAAGTTTAGATTTGCCGTCAACTTGCTTATTATAACTTCTAAATTGACCAAAAGCGCAAATTTGAGAGCCTATTTTTAAATTGCCCGCTTCTATTAAGCGCTCCGAAATTGTTACCGGCAATATATCTGCTTGGCCAGATAACCTTTTAACTAAAACTTCTATTTCGTAAAACCCTTCTCCGTACGTTTCGTGCGAATATTTTGCTTCCGTAACTATTTCTCCTTTTATGTAGACCTTATTATTGAGTTTTTCTTGCATATAGTCCCCCTAATGTATTTTTAGCCCTTGGCGTGTTGAACGCCAAAGGAATCTATCGTGTAATTGTCTTTATAAATTAAGTCGCTAATTTTAACAAACTCGTAACCTTTGTCTATCAAACTCGATAAAATATACGGTAGCGCCTTATAAGTGTTTAAACCGTTGTTGTGGCAAAGTATTATCGAGCCACTTTTAGTTTTTGAAATTACCCTATTTGCAATTTCACTTTCGCTTAAATTTTTCCAGTCTAAACTATCAACCGACCATTGAATAGTGTATAAACCTAAATTATTAGCCTCGTTTATAACTGAATTACTATAATCGCCGTAAGGCGGTCTAAATAAAGTTACTTTACTATTAGTTATGGTTTCAATTGCGTTTATAGAACTTTCAAGTTGATTTTTTATACCACTACTTTCAAGTTTACTCATATACGGATGCGTTGACGAGTGTGTGCCTATTTCATGCCCGCGTTTTATAATCTCTGCAACTTTATCAGGGTATTTTTTTACCCAAAATTCAACTACGAAAAAAGTGCATTTAACACCGTAATTATCAAGCGTGTCAAGCAACTTATAGGTATAATCCGCGCCGTACGCGCAATCAAACGAAATTGAAATTTTATCGTCTTGCCTATCAACCGAGTATATAGGAACTTTTCTACTTTCGCCGTTTATATAAGTGGCGCTTGCCGTTTTTGTAAAGTTAAAAACTGAAAAACAGCATATTAAAACGATTGTAAAAATTAACGAAAAAATTGATACTACGCTTTTTTTGAGTTTCATTAAAATTTGTCTCCGTTATATTATATAGTAAAAAAACGTGTAAAATATGACGGACCGTGTCAAATTTTTATAATTTGTGTCATTTTTGCAAGGCTCCGTCAATGAATATAGTTGAATTTAGCAAAATTTTTTGCGATTTGACGAGAAAAATGCAAGAAAGACGTGCGTTCTTGTGAGGGCGCATACCCTACCCGTGCGGTCTGTAACCGAATAAAACGCGCGGTATTTCGCAGTATTTTTTACGTTAAAATTCAACAAGATGAACTGACGGAGCCTTTTTCAAATAAAAAAAGATAGCAAACGAATTTGCTATCTTTCATATTTAAATTAACCGTTATATTAGTTTAAGCGTTATAAAAATTACCGTTGCTAAAAGAAGTGAAACGAATATATTTATAATAACTCTTAAAACCTTTGATTTAATTGACTTTTCATTTCCGCTATTCATAATTCACCTTATTTACCCTTTACAAGCAAGTCTTGCCAGTAATATTCTTTTAAAGTTTGCCTAAGCATTTCACTATCGGCATACCTTGTAATTTTGCCACCACGAGCAATTGAAATTATGCCCGTTTCTTCCGATACGATAATTGCGGTAACGTTTAAAACTTCCGTTACGCCTATTCCCGCCCTATGCCTTGTGCCAAGTTCTTTTGGTAAATCGCCTTCTTGTGAAAGTGGAAGGAAACAACCTGCCGCTTGAATTTTATCGTTTTGAATAATAATTGCACCGTCGTGAAGCGGAGTTTTAGGAAAGAATATACTTTCTATTATTGCGCTTGATATATCACTGTCAACTTTTACACCACTATCAATAATACTGTTAGGTATTTTGGTGTTAGATAAAACTATAATTGCGCCAACGTCGTTTTTAGACATATTTTGAAGTGCCTTAATAATTTCGTTTATGCAGTTATTAACGGTTTTTGACGCCATTTTAACTGAATTTGCCGTTTCAATAGACACGCGCTTTGAAGTTTTTGTATTCCAAACGCTACGCTTAATTTCAGTTGAAAACATAACCACTACGCAAATAATAAACGAGCAAAGTAAAATAACGTACATCGTTTGGTTAAAATCAGTAAGCAAAGTTAGCATTGAAATTATAATAATATAAAGAGAAAGCCAAACCGAAATTTTACTTGCATTGTTTTTTGCAAGCATTTCAAGCAAAACGAAGCAAGATAAAAACAATAAAACGTATATAACTATATCAACCGCGCTTAACTTGGTAAATATAGGTATTATATTTTCATTTAAATACGATAATAATTTTGCCATAATTACTCCTTATAATTTTATAAAAACGCATTAAAAATTGTATTCCACAAAACGTTATCTAAACTTAATTCGCCACTTTTAAACGCCGTGTCAAAACTTGAAAGTTTGTCACAAATATTTTTTAAATGCTTACTTGAAAACTTTTTAGCTTGAATTTTTGCCTTTTTTATCGCAAATTCCTTAACGCCAAGCGAGTTGGCAAGTTCACCGTCACTTAAATTTGAAATGGACGCGTGTAAAAGCCTTCTAAAATGGAAATAAATTGATATAAACAACTTTTGCTTATCTTCGTTTTTTGAAAGCATATCGTTTAGAATTTGAAAGGCTTTTTGGTTTTGCTTTTCGGCAATATAATTAGAAAGTTCGTAAATTTGATATTCGGTATCTTTAACAGTTATTGCGTCAACCGCACTTTCGTCTAAAACGCCGTTTTCGCCTACGTACGAAACTAATTTGCTAATTTCACCGTTTATTTTTGCCATATCGCCGGACGTATATTCAATAAGTTTAGTAACCGCCCCGCTATCAACTACGATATTGTGTTTTATAAATACGCCACGCAAGTATTTTGTTATACTTAAATCGTCAAGTTTAGAGCAATCAACGTGCGTTACGTTAGGTTGATTTTTTAAATTAGCGCAAGACTTTGAATTGATAAAAATTATAATAGAAGTTTCAACTAAATCACTAAAAACTTCTCTCATTTTTTTTGACTTTAACTCTTGCGCGGTTGGATAATACTCGCTAACCACTATCAAGCGCTTATCACTTAAAAACGGATAACTTTTTATAGCGGTTAAAAACGCCTCTAAATCTTCTTTTAAATTAGCACCAGTAAAATTAGTTAAATTAAAGTCAGGCTCAATTAAAAAGGCTTTTTTTAGCGTTAAAAGTGCGTTTTGGCGTAAGAACGCGTCTTCACCCTCAATATAGTATATTGGAAATATTTCGTTATTTACACAATTTTTTAGTTCTAAAAATTTCACCTTTTATGCTCCCTACATTATTTTATCATTAAACGCTAAAAAAATCAATATAAATGTAGTACATTTATTACTAAAAATACGGTTAAAAATAACGCAATATTTATAAAGTACAACTGTTTTACGCTTTTACGTTTTAGGTTTATAATTCCCATAAACAAAATAAGCGTTAAGTAATAAAATACGCTACTTACTAAAAACCTTATAGGTACTTTTAATATAACTATAAAGGAAAAAGCGTTTACTATATAAATAATTATTCCAACGAAGAACGATGAAATTTGCATTATAAACAAAAGTTTACTAAAAATTAAAATTATAACAGAAGATATAAAGCAAAGAATAAATATAAAACTCATAAACGGCACAATTACCGCGTTAAATAACATTGAAAACGCCGTTGAATTTGAAAAACAATCTGTTACGATAGGTAAAGTTCCTAAATACGCAGATAAATAAGGCGCAACGAATTTTGCACTCTTGCTTGGCAAAATATAATTTAACTTCTTTTCAATTTTAGGAGTTAAAAATATGAGTGATAAGCACGCTACGTAAGATAGATGAAAGCCAACGTTAAATAAGTCGCTTGAATTTACGGTTAAAACTATAAACATACTAAAAAATACGGAAGATAATTTGTCGTTTTTAAAACCGAAGGACCTAGCAAAGTTTGAAACCGCAATTATAATAAACGCTCTTAAACACGACGGCGTTAAACCGCAAAATATAACGTATAAAAACAAAATAATTAGCGTTAGAATATACTTAACGAACGGTTTTATTTTGATAATTTTTAAAATTAGCGTTAAAAACGCATATAAAAAGCCTATATGCAAGCCCGAAACTGCAAAAATATGCGCAACGCCAACGTCTCTAAACCGTGAAAGCGTTATATCGCTTACAAAATTAGTATCACCCGTTAAAAGAGCAAAAATAAATTCGTAATTAGGAGCGTTTGAACTTTTTAGCCTATGATATAAAAGGTATTTTAACTTAAAAAACGGATTAGTTATTTGTTTATCAACAGTTAAAATTTGAGCCTCTTTACAAAAATAATTTACGTTTGCCCTTAAATTTACCACGTTTAAATAATCGTTTGTATAAAACCTATTATTATCAACAAAACCGCTAAACTCTAATTTATAGCCTTCAAAAAGTAAATTGCTGGTATTAAAATACGCTTCAACGGTAGCGCCGTTTAGTTCACCGCTCGTTATTTTTACAAAAGCGTTTATTAAATAGCCGTCGTCAGTTACTATAATTGATTTTACTTTTGTAACAACGCCGTTTAAAGTTAAGTTGCATAATGCTTCTACGGTTAAATTATGGTAGATTTTTAATGAAAACCGTAAGCAAACTATACTCGTTATTATTAGCGAAATTATTAAAGTTACGTAAACTCTTTTTTCTTTTTTGATTATAAAATAGACTAATAAACACGCGTTTAAAATAAAAAACGCGCAACTTAAAAAGATATATAAATTAGTACTAAAACATAAAGTTACAGTACACAATATACCTAAAATTAAGTTTGCGCTTATCAAAAATATCGGTCTAAAATTTAAAAGTCTATTTTCGGCTTTAAACATTATACTATATAAGTTTTATCTTCTTTGGCAACTTCAACTATATCTAAATAGTCTTTAACTTCTTCATTAACATCGCTATCTTTATAGTTGTATCCTATATGAGAAATTAAAGTTTTAACGTTATATTTTTTAGCAAGATTTGCAACTTCTAAAACTGACATATGTGGCTTAGATGGCGAAAAATCTTTTTGTAAACACGCTCCGTCCGCAATTAAAAAAGTTGCATATTTTGCGATTTCTTCTGCATTTTTACACATTTTTGTATCGGCGGTATATCCTAAAACCTTGTCGCCCGAATCAAGCGTAATTCCGTAAGTTAATACGGGGTGTTCCATTTTATAAAAGTTTACTTTATAGTCTTTAAAAAAGTATTTTACACTATCTTCATCTTTTATAGGAATAACTTTGAACGCATCTAAATCGTTAATCAAATTATAAAGTTTACTATTATCGCTAGGCATATAAACCGCCAAAGGCTCGTCTTTACGTAAAAAGTCGATTGCGTAAGAAAGCACTAAAATATCGCTTGCATGGTCAAAGTGAGTATGGCTTAAAACCAAACATTCAAGTTCGTTAATATCAATCATGTTAAGCATTTTTGAAACCGAGCCCGCGCCACAGTCAAGCATTATATAACCGCTTTTACCCTTTACTAAATAAGAAGACGTTGAGCCACCGTTTTTTGCAAAAGGACCGTATTTACCTAAAACCGTAATTTCCATAATTATATTCCTTTATATAGTTGACATAGATTATTTTTTTATATTATACTTAAATTGCCTGCGGTGTACGCAAGGAAAGTATGTTGTTCCACGTTAATAAATAAGGGAACTTGCCGTTTTTATAGCAACGCGTATTCCTTTGAAACTGCCTTTTGCGTTTCTTATATATGGGAAAGTCTTAACTATAAAACGAAGTACCCACCTCTACAAACAGGGGTAAATAATATTTCCATAACGGCACAGGCGGGTTACTTTAAAATTTAGGCAAAATTGCCTTTATATTTATAAACCTTTACGCTTATAAAGCGTAAAGGCTTTTTTTATAAATAATGGCTTTGCCACTGAATATTGTTGTTTTAGTAATTTTATTGCGTTTGATTAGAAAAATACAAAAAAGACGCGTTTATTGTAAGGGCGCATACCTGTAAGGTATGTAACTATGCAAAAAACACGAAATTTTGCAGTAGTTTTCAATCAAAAAAACAACTAGATGAAGTGGCAAAGACAATCTACTACTCTTCGTCTGCTTCTTCTGGTAACGAAACGTTATGATATACGTCTTGAACGTCGTCGTTATCGTCAAAAGCGTCAAGCATTTTATAAAAAGTTACTAACTGGTCGCTAGAAAGTTCGATTTTGTCGTTAGGAATCATTAAAATATCCGCTTCGGCAAATACGATGTTTTTCTCTTCAAAATATTTTCTAACCGAAGAAAAATCACCCGGTTGAGTTCTAATTTCAAAGATATCGTCTTCAACGATTACATCGTCTGCACCTGCGTCAAGCGCCATTTCCATAACGGTATCTTCTAAAAGGTCAACAGTTCTTTCAATAATTAAAACGCCCTTATTTTCAAACATATAAGAAACTGAACCGCTAGTTCCCATATTGCCGGCGTATTTATCAAAAATATGCCTTACTTCGCCAACCGTTCTATTAACGTTATCAGTTAAAGTTTTAACTATAACCGCGCTACCGCCTATACCGTAACCTTCGTAAGTTTTTACTTCGTAGTTTACGTTACCAAGTTCACCCGCCGCTTTTTTAATAGAACGCGTAATGTTATCGTTAGGCATATTTGCCGCTTTTGCTTTTGCAATAACGTCGGCAAGTTTACTGTTTGTAGAAGGGTCTGCACCCGCTTTTGCGGCAACTGCAAGTTCCCTACCAAGTTTTGTAAAGATTTTACCCTTTGCAGCATCGGTTTTTGCTTTTTTATTTTTAATATTAGCCCATTTGCTATGTCCTGACATAAAAAATACTCCTTTATTTAAGTTTATACATCAAAATTGCCGTTGCAATAGCAACGTTTAAACTCTCTTGGTTATTATCCATTTTTATAGTTACGATATTATTTGCTAAACTTTTAACTTCGTTTGAAAGTCCGTTTGCCTCGTTACCAACGGCAATGCAAAAGTTTTTAGGCGGTGTAAAGTCGTTTAAATTTTCACCATTTAAATCGCCCGCAATAACGGAATAACCGCTTAACACTTGTTTTATTGATAAAAAGTCGCCTTTATATAAATTTACGTTATAAATTCCACTCATACTAGCCCTTACTACTTTGTTTGAATAAGGGTCAACGCAGTTTAATAAATAAATATCTTTATAGTTAAAAGCGCAAGCCGTACGAATAATAGTACCTAAATTGCCAGGGTCGCTAACACCGTCTAATAAAAGACAGTTGCCTATCGGCTTTTTAACCGCCATCGACGGTATTTTAAGCACCGCAAGAACGCCTTGTGGCGTAGTTTCATCGCTTATATACTTAAACACTTTTGGCGTAACTTCTAAAATTTTAGCGTTGGTTTTAGATATTAAAGGTAGCGTTTCACTAACCGAAACGATATACTCAATATCTTTATTAAACGAAATAGCTTCGTTTACCATTTTTACGCCTTCGGCAATATACAAGCCCTTTTTTGCGCGATGCTTTTTATCTTTTAGCGATGCAATTTCTTTAATCAATGGATTTTGTATTGACGTATAAACCATAGTTATATTTTATAAAATTAGGCAATATCACAAAAGACGGTTGATTTTGTTAAACGAATATTGTGATAGAGCCAAAACTTAAAGGCTGTCAATTTAAAATCAACAGCCTTAATAAACGCAATTAAATTTTGCTTTTTGCAATTTCAACGAGACCTGCAAAACCGTTAGCATCATTAACAGCCATATCTGCAAGAACTTTTCTATTAAGAGTAATTTCAGCAAGTTTAAGACCGTACATAAATTTGCTATAAGAAATACCGTTTAATCTGCAACCTGCGTTAATTCTTGCAATCCAAAGTTTTCTAAAATCTCTCTTTCTGCGTTTTCTACCAACGTAAGCATAACTTAAAGATTTCATTACTGCTTGGCGAGCAACTCTATATAATTTGCTCTTGCTTCCGTAGTAACCTTTTGCAAGTTTCATTATTTTTCTACGCTTTTTAACAGCGTTAACACCTCTTTTAATAAGCATAATTCACTCTCTCCTTTATTAACCTTTATAAGGAATCATTGACTTAACAGTCTTTTCTTGTGTTTGAGAAACGTAAGTAGTAGTTCTTAATCTTCTCTTTCTTTTAGTAGTTTTTTTAGATAAAATGTGGCTTTTGTTTTGATGACCTCTTTTTACCTTGCCGGTAGCAGTAAGCGAGAAACGCTTTTTAGCACCACTGTGCGATTTCATTTTTGGCATAATAAAATGTCCTCCTAATAAATTTTCATATAGTGTTACCACTTAAAAGTGGAATATTTTATATAAATTTAGGCCTTTGGACCTAAAATCATAAGTATGTTTCTACCTTCTTGTAAAGGCTTCTTTTCTAAAACCGCGTCGCTCTCAACCATGTTATAGAACTTTTGCATAACTTCAACGCCAAGGTCAGAGTGAGCGTTTTGCCTACCGCGCATTCTTATAGAAACTTTAACCTTATTGCCCGCTTGCAAGAACTTTTTAGTTTGTTTTGCTTTAACGTTAAGGTCGCCGATATCAATAGTCATAGAAAGCCAAACTTCTTTTACTTCAACGACTTTTTGTTTCTTACGCGCTTCCTTTTCCTTTTTAAGTTGTTCGAACTTAAATTTGCCGTAATCCATAATTTTGCATACTGGCGGAACTGCGTTTGGCGATATTTTAACAAGGTCTAAATCGCTATCGTACGCAATACGTAACGCTTCTTGACTTGAAACGATGCCTAATTGTTCACCGTTTGAGCCTATAAGCCTAACTTGACTATCTCTAATTTCGTCATTAATTTGATGTAACGGTTTAATAATAATATACCTTCCTATAAAAAATTAACGGGTTACAAAAGTAACCCGTTACAAAATGCGCCTAAGGCGTTGATTGTAATATTTTGCCAAGCGAACGTAATTGCCGGCGAGAAGGGTTAACTTCTGCTTGATGCAATTATATTAGCATTTATTTGGCATAAAGTCAATTAAAAATATATGGTTTTTTATATTTTTTTGTAGTTTTTTATAGTTTTAATCAAGTTTAAGTTCTTTAACTTCACTTTTTACTCTTGCAATAAACTCGTCAATGGTCATTTGACCTAAATCGCCAAGCTTTCTATGTCTTACGCCAACCGTATTGCCGTTTTCAAGTTCTTTATCGCCGATAATAAGCATATAAGGCACTTTATCAAGTTGAGCGTCTCTTATCTTTTTACCTATTTTTTCAGCGCGTAAATCAAGGTTAGGTCTTAAACCTTCTTCAAGCATCTTCGACCATAAATCTCTGCAATACTCTTCACACCTGTCGTTTACGCTTAAAATAGTTGTTTGGAAAGGAGCAATCCAAGTTGGAAGTGCGCCCGCATACTTTTCAATGAGTAACGCAAGCGTTCTTTCGTAGCAACCAAGTGAAGTTCTATGAATAACGTAAGGATATTTCTTTTCGCCGTCGCTATCCGTGTAAACCATTTCAAAACGCTTTGCAAGTTGGAAGTCGATTTGAATAGTTACGAGCGTATCTTCCTTACCAAAAACGTTTTTAATTTGAACGTCGAGCTTAGGTCCGTAGAACGCCGCTTCGCCGTCCGCTTCGGTATAAGTTATGCCTATATCGTCTAAAATGTTGCGCATAGTGTTTTGAACGCTTTCCCACTCTTCTTCACTACCGATATATTTTTCCTTATTGTTTTTATCCCATTTGCTAAAACGGTAACTGATATCGCCGTCTAAACCAAGCGCTTTCATCATATAAAGCATTACGTCAACGCAACCTTTGAACTCTTGTTCAAGTTGGTCTGGCCTACAAGCAAGGTGACCTTCCGATATAGTAAACTGCCTTACTCTAATTAAACCGTGCATTTCACCACTTTCTTCGTTTCTAAAAAGCGTTGAAGTTTCGTTAAAGCGCATAGGTAAATCCCTATAACTTCTTGGTTTATTTAAGTAAACTTGGAATTGGAACGGACAAGTCATAGGACGAAGCGCAAAAACTTCTTTATCTTTCTTTTCGTCGCCTATAACGAACATACCGTCTCTATAATGGTCCCAGTGACCTGAAATTTTATAGAAATCGCTTTTTGCCATTAAAGGAGTTTTTGTTAAAATATAGCCTTTCTTTTGCTCGTAATCTTCTACGAAGCGTTGAAGAACTTGTATCGTTTTAGTACCCTTTTCAAGTAAAACCGGCAAACCTTGACCAACAGCGTCAACGGTTGTAAAGTAGCCAAGTTCCCTACCAAGTTTATTATGGTCTCTAAGTTTTGCTTGTTCAACGGCTTGTAAGTACTCTTCAAGTTGGCTCTTTTTTTCAAAAGCCGCGCCGTAAATACGAGTAAGCATTTTATTTTTGCTATTGCCACGCCAGTAAGCGCCCGTAAGCGAAGTTAATTTGAACGCCTTAATTTTGCCAGTTGACGGAAGGTGCGGACCTCTACAAAGGTCAGTAAACGCGCCTTGTTTATAAAAAGAAATAACGCTATCTTCAGGCAAATCTTCTATAAGTTGAACTTTATAAGGCTCTTTAAAGCGCCTGCAAAGTGAAATTGCTTTATCTCTTTCAAGTTCAAACCTTTCAATAGGCAAATCGCTTTTAATAATTTTTTGCATTTCGGCTTCAATTTTTTGTAAATCTTCTTGCGATATCGGCGTTTTAAACTCGATATCATAGTAAAAACCGTTTTCAACAACCGGGCCGATTGCCAACTTGCAAGTAGGATATATAGATTTAACCGCTTGCGCTAATACGTGAGAACAAGTATGGCGATAAACTTCTAAACCCTCTTTATCTTTCATGGTTATAATTTGAACAACGTCACCGTCTTTTACAGCGGTTGCAAGGTCGCAAAGTTCGCCGTTTACTTTGCCCGCTACGGCGTTTCTACAAAGACCTTCGCTAATAGATAAAGCAACGTCTTTAACCGATGAATTTTCACTAACTTCTAAACAAGTTTGGTCTGGTAAATAAACTTTCATAACTCTCCTTTGAATAAGTCAACCACGCTTTTATAACAAAAAAAAACGCCCTTAAACTCTAATAAGTTTAAGGACGAATATTTCCGCGGTTCCACCTTAATTGCCTAAATAGGCCTCTTTTTAAGCGTTAAAGTACGCTTTAACTTTGGCTAAGTTTAAGTGGTTTCACTAATCTATTACTTGCATTGCCTTTCAGCCTAGGGCAAATTCTCTAAAAGCAAGGTTTTAGGGCTACTTGTCTTAAATAACGCCATATTTTTTTATAATTATATAACGCTAAATAACTTTTGTCAACTATTTTAATTAAGCAAAATAACTTTGCGAAAAATAAACTTTTTCACCGTAAAACTCTTTTATATACTTTTCGTTTTCGGTATCAATTTTAGTTGCAAGTTCAACTTCGCCCGCACCTGAAAGCAAAATTTCTTTAATAATACTCAAATTTCCACTATCGTTAAAAAGCAAATCTCTACGTTTGAGCGGAGTATATTTTTTGTCGTAAACGGTTAAATTTTCAACGTAAACGCGTTTTCCGCATTTGTCTTTTATTAAATAACTTATAAAATCTTTTAATTGACCTTTTTGAAACGTTGACGGAATATATCCACAAATTTCAATCCACTTTTCTTTGAGCGGTTTCATCCTAAAATTAAAGATTCCGTCTATTGAAAATTCTTTAAACTGTTTAAGCCTTTTTATTGCGTAACGCTTATCCTCTTCTAAGTCCGCCGAAATCAAAGCAGTTAATAAAAGTTCCTTTTCACTTTCACTTAAACCTTTAAGCCTAATATTACGCTTAAAAAAACTATATTTATAGTTGATTGCAATAACGTCAGCCATCTTATCAACGGCTTCAACTAAAAACGCGTCTAAATAACCGCAAGGCACGTCAACAATAAGTTCACATCTATTTTTACCGTTAATTATATCTGCTTTAAAATTTAAACCGCTAATAAATTCGTTTAGCGTAGAATAAACGTATAAAATATTTTTAGATTTAGCGCCACTTTCCGTAATTTTTAATTCACTCATAGTATCAAGTTTATGCATTATTTTTATATTTAATTAAAAAAATTATAAAAAAATACCAATAAAAACAGCGCGTAAAGGCAAAATGTTTAAAATATTACTAAATATGTTTACAAAATTAAGTTAATTGTGCTAAAATAGTGGTGTTTTATAATAAATTATAAATTTTTTTATTAAAGAGGCGTATTATGGATAAATTTTTTACGGTAGATATTTGCGGTTATAAGGAAAATCTTCCTATCTTACCACTTCCGTCGGGCATAAATATTGCATTTTTTAACTTACACGGCAACTCTAATTTAACCGAGCATTGTGGTAAAGAACTTGCCAAGCATTTACAAGACTGTGAAGTTTTAATTACTGCGGAATCAAAAGGTTTACAATTAACGCACGTTACCGCGCGTGAACTTAACCAGCCTTACTATGCAGTGGCGCGTAAGAGTAAAAAACTTTACATGCAAGACGGCATTGATATTACAATCGAGTCTTCTATCACAACGGGCGTTGAGCAAAAGTTGTATCTTTCTAAACACGACGTTGAACTTATAAAAGGCAAAAAAGTAGGTATTGTTGACGACGTTGTTTCAACGGGCGCATCGCTAAAAGGTTTAGAAGATTTAGTTAAAAAAGCCGGCGGTATTATTCATAAAAAGGCTTTCGTTTTAGCAGAAGGCGACGCGGCTAATAGAGAAGACGTTATTTATTTAGCAACCATACCATTATTATAAAAGGATAAAAATATGAGAATAGTTATAAAAGTAGGCACTTCTACACTCGCCTACAAAACTTGCCACCTTAATATTAGAAAAGTTGAAGAACTTTGCAAAGTTATTAGCGATATTAAAAACGCGGGAAACGAAGTTATTTTAGTATCTTCCGGCGCAATAGCAATGGGCGTTGGCAAACTTATGCTCTCTAACCGCCCTAGCGATATTCCAACCAAGCAAGCGTGCGCAGCGGTTGGTCAATGTGAACTTATGTATAAGTACGACGAACTTTTTACAAAATACAACCATACCGTTGGTCAAATTTTACTTACGGGTGATGATTTTGAACATAGTGATAGGCTTATAAATTTTTCTAACACTATGCGCCGTTTACTTGAACTTTCGGTTATTCCTATAATAAACGAAAACGACACTATTGCTACCGACGAAATAGTTATCGGCGATAACGATACTCTCGCCGCAATAGTTACTAAAACCGTAAACGCCGACCTTTTAGTTTTACTTTCGGACATTGACGGTTTATATACTGCCGACCCGCATAAAGATAGCAACGCTAAACTTATTACGAAGGTTGAAAAATTAACTGACGATATTATGGCGCTTGGCGGTGTAAGCGCGTCTAATTTAGGCACGGGCGGTATGGCAACTAAACTTAAAGCCGCTAAAATTTGCACTACTAACGGTGCGGATATGATTATTGCTAACGGTGAAAATCCTAATATTTTATACGATATAATGGATGGAAAAGAAGTTGGCACAAGGTTTATTAAAAATGACGACTAATGAAATTTTACAAAATGCTAAAAGCGTTAAACAAGTTATAGGATTGCTTACTGAAAAACAAAAAAACGACGCGCTTTTAAGCATTTCAAATAGCATATTAGAAAATACGCAAAACATATTAAACGCTAACGAGCAAGACGTTTTAAATGCACAAGGCAAAATTTCGCCAGTTATGATTGACCGCCTTAAACTTAACGAAAGTAGAATTAAGGCTATGGCAAGCGCTATTTTAGACGTTATTAAACTTAAAGACCCCGTTTATAAGGTTATTTCAACTTTTAAACACGAAAACGGCTTGATTATTGAAAAAACCGCTGTTCCACTTGGCGTTATTGCTATAATTTACGAAAGTAGGCCTAACGTTACTGCCGATGCGGCGGTTTTAGCGTTAAAATCTTCAAACGTATGCGTACTCCGCGTTGGAAAAGAAGCGTATTTATCTGCAAAAGCGATAGTTGACGCTATGCGCCAAGGTCTTAAAAAATGCGGTATTCCCGTAGAGGCAATTTCTTTAATTGAAGATACTACCCGCGCTAGTGCCTACGAACTTATGACTGCAACCGACTATATCGACCTTTTAATTCCACGCGGTGGTAAAGGGCTTATTGACAGTTGCGTTCAAAACGCCAAAGTTCCCGTTATTCAAACAGGCACGGGCATTTGCCATTTATTCGTTGACGAAAGCGCGAATTTAGATATGGCGCTATCTATTATAAACAACGCTAAAACTAGCCGTCCGTCAGTTTGCAACGCGTTAGAAGTTTTACTCGTTCACAAAAATATTGCAAGCGAGTTTTTACCAAAATTAAAGCAAATTTTGGTAGATGATAAGCAAAAAGACGGTTTAAACACGGTAGAGTTAAGACTTTGTGAAAAAGCACAAAAAATTATTGACGGTACGGTGGCGGGCGAAAATGACTTTGACACCGAGTTTTTAGACTATATTTTAGCCGTTAAAATAGTTAACGGTGTAGATGAAGCAATAAACCACATTTCAATGCACTCAACTCACCATAGCGAAAGCATTATTACTAATAATACTGAAAACGCCGAAAAGTTTTTACGCACGGTTGATAGCACGTCCGTTTACTTAAACTCATCTACCCGCTTTACAGACGGTGGCGAATTTGGTTTAGGCGCGGAAATGGGTATTTCTACTCAAAAATTACACGCGCGCGGTCCTATGGGAATTAAAGAACTTACAACTTATAAATATATAATAAAAGGAAACGGTCAAATTAGATAGTATGAAAATAGGTTTTATAGGTTGCGGAAATATGGGCGGTGCACTTGCCACCGCGGTTAATAACGCAAATTTTGAAAAAGAAATATTATTACTTGATAAAAACGAAGAATTACAAAATAATTTAGCGTTAAAATTAGGCGCAAAAACTGCAAATTTAAAAGAAATTATAAACGAGTGTAATTTTATATTTTTAGGCGTTAAACCACAAGTTATTACCGCTTTAACAAATGAAATTAACGAGTTTTTACCAAAAACTAATAACAAACCCGTTTTTATTTCAATGCTTGCAGGCGTAAAAATAGAAAAACTTGAAAACCTGCTTAATAACAACGCTAAAATTATAAGAATTATGCCAAATACGCCGGTTAGCGTAAATAAAGGCATGATTTTATACTGTTTCAGTAAAAACGTTAACGAAAGCGAAGTAAATACTTTTAATTTAATGCTTAACGATAGTTCGATTTTATCTAAAATTGACGAGAATTTAATTGACGCCGGTTGTGCGGTTAGCGGTTGCGGTCCTGCGTTTGTGTATATGTTTATCAAAGCACTTGCTGACGGCGGTCAAAAATGCGGTTTAAGTTATGACGACGCGCTTTTGTACGCTACTCAAACGGTTATAGGCGCATCTACCCTTTTATATGAGTCAAAAAGAACGCCAAACGACCTTAAAAACGCCGTTTGTAGCCCTAACGGCTCAACTATCGAAGGTGTAAAAAGCCTTGAAGAAAACGACTTTTATAACATAGTTATAAAGGCGATAGAAAAATCTTACGAAAGAACGAAAGAACTTGGTAAATAATAAAAAATAAATCCACGCAAATTTGCGTGGATTTTTTATGCTAATAATTCTTGCAAAACTGGCTTTATTTGACTTGTAACTACTAAATATCCTTCGTGTGTAAAATGTCCGCCGTCAATGGTGTAACCTTCATAAACTTCACCCGTTTTTTCATTAAATAACGGTGTAAATAAATCTATATAACTAAAACCGTAAGTTTCAGCAAACTTTTTAATTTTTACGTTATTATAACAAGCAAGTTGGTTTTTTCTGCCCCAGTGTTCACCGCCCATTGCAGTTAAAGAAAGTAAAACTATTTTTGTACTTGGCAAATTTTGCTTTAAACCTATTAAAATATCTTCATAATTTTGAAACATAGTGTCCATATTATTTGCGCCTATAAGCATAACGCAAACTTTTGGTTTAAGGTCGTAAACGGAAACTTTAAGGCGAGTTTCAAGCCCTAGCGTAGTTTCTCCACCAATTCCGCGATTTGCTGTTTTAAATTCGGGATAGTATTTAGCAAGGTCGTAACCGTCGGTCAAACTGTCGCCTAAAAACGCAACGTCAATTTCATAGTCGTTGTAAAGTAAATTTTCTTGCTCATAAAGCGTTAGTTTTTGAGTATAATACGCTTTAATTTGCTCTTCTATCTTCTTTTTTTCGTTATTTTCAGGAATAATTTTTACAAATAAAACAATTAAAAAAACGATAATTGCAATTAAAATTATAGAAATTATAGAAAATAAAATTTTAGTTCTTTTGTTCATAATTTATTTACCGATTATTCCGTTTTTTACTAAATAATTTGAAAGTTTTACAAAGGTTAAAGCGTCTAATTCTTCGCCCCTAACTAAAACGCTAATATCACACTCGTTAAGCACGGTTTCAATTTCCTGCCTATTTAGTTTATAGCCTTTCATTAAGTTGTTTACAAGCGTTTTTCTTCGCATAGAAAAGGCGTTTTTTATAAGACGGCGAAATTCTTTAATATTCTCTATATCGTACTTATTTTTATCAAAATCAATTTTAACTACCGCGGAATCTACGTTTGGTGCGGGATAGAACATTTGCCTATCTATATACTTAATAATTTTACTATTAGCAATAGCGCCTATGCTCGCAGTTATCGCGCCGTAGTCAGCAGTTTTTGGGCTTGCCACTAACCTTTCTGCAACTTCTTTTTGAACGGTTACCACTATTCTTTCGCAATACGCAGAATTTTCAACGAATTCCATAATAATAGGCGTGGTTATATAGTACGGCAAGTTAGCAATAATAGTGTAATTTTTACCTATCATTTCATCAATTTTTTTAGCACCGCACTTTAAAACGTCGTTAAAAATTATTTCAACGTTATTATAGTCGTTTAAAGTTTTGGCTAAAACGGGCTTTAACTTCGTATCAATTTCAAAACCGTAAACTTTATTTACTTGCTTTGCAATTTCACCAGTTAACGTACCCGCGCCAACGCCTATTTCAACTACCGTTGACTCTTTATCAACGCCCGATTTTTCAACTATACTTTTAAGCAAATTAGTATCTGTTAAAAAGTTTTGACCGTAGCGCTTTTCAAATATAAAATTGTTTTCTTTTAAAATTCTTTTAACGTCCATAATCAATAAATAAAATTTAAATTTTTGCGAATAATAATTAAGTAATAACGCAAGTTCTTTACTTGTGGTTTACACCTTTAACAAATGATAAAGCGGGCAAAATATGCCCGTTTTTTATTGTTTGATATTAAAAAATTTAACGCTATTTTCATATAAAACGCTTGTTAAATACTCTTTATCAACACCTAGTTTGCTTGCAACAAAATCATAGGTAATATCTATAAATTTAGGCGAATTAACCTTTCCCCTATAAGGCATAGGCGTTAAATATGGCGAGTCAGTTTCCAAATGCAAATTTTCAAGCGGTAAATTTTTAAAAACTTCAATTCTGTTACTGTTTTTAAACGTTATTGAACCGCCGAATGAAAAATGTGCGCCAAGTTTAAGTAACTGTTTTGCAGTTTCTAAACTTTCGGAAAAGCAGTGCATCATAAATCCGTTTTTTAAAAGATTTTTATGCTCTTTTAAAAGTGTAACCGTATCAAAGCACGCATCGCGCGAATGTATAACTACGGGTAGTCCTACGTAACTTGCAACTTCAAGTTGAGCAATAAACGCTTTTTTTTGTTTATCTTTATCGTAGCCTTCGTAATGATAGTCAAGCCCTATTTCGCCAACCGCAACGCATTTAGGATGCCTAGTAAACTCCATTATAGCGTCAATTTCGCTTGCTTTATTTGCGTTTTCAGGGTGTAAACCCGCGGTAAAATAAATTTCACTAAATTTTTCAGCGTTTTGAGCACATTTTTTAACGTTTTCTAAACTATAACCGCTATCAATTACGAGCGTTACGCCCTTTTCTAAATATTCACGCCTAACGTCTAAAATATTTTCAAAAAGCAACTTGTCCGCTAAATGCGCGTGCGCGTCAACTAATTTTAACAAACTTCCGCACCCGACGGCATATCTTTTTCAGGCGTAACTAACACTACTTTACCGTCCTTTTCGGCGCAAAGCACCATACCTTGACTAAGTACGCCACAAAGTTTTGCAGGTTTTAAATTGCAAACTAAAACGACTTTTTTGCCGATAAGTTCTTCCGGTTTATAGTAGTTTGCTATACCCGACGCAACCGTTCTTTTTTCACCGCCAACGTCAAGCGATAATTTTAATAATTTTGAAGATTTTTCAATCTTTTCGCAATTTTCAACAACGGCAACGCGAAGTTCGGTTTTAAAGAATTCGTCTATTGAAATTTCTTCTTTGTGTTCAATTTTTTCTTCCACTTTAACTTGTTTTTCCTTTTGGCGTTTTGCCATCATTTCTTCAATCGCCTTAATTTCCTTATTAACGTCAATTCTTGGGAAAATCGGCTCGGCTTTTTTAATTACAGTTCCTTCTTTTAAGTAGCCGAATTTAACGTTATCAAAAGTATTTTCACTTTCACCGTCAATAGAAAGGTAGCCTAAAATTTTGTTAGGCGCTTTCGTAATAAACGGTTTAAGCATTATAGCGCTAATTCTAATACATTCCGCTAAAACGTACATAACCGTTTTAAGCCTATCACGCATATTTTCGTCTTTTGAAATTTTCCAAGGCTCAGTTTCATCAATATACTTATTTGCCCTTTGAACAAGTTTAAATATCTCGATAAGCGCGCTTGGAACGTCAATTAAATCAATATACTTTTTAACTTCGTTAAACACGTTATTTGCCATACTTATAACTTCGTTATCAAGTTCGGTAAAAGTGGTAGGTGCAGGCAAAATACCGCCAAAATATTGATTTATCATTGCGGTAGTGCGTGAAACAAGGTTACCAAGGTCGTTTGAAAGGTCGCCGTTTATGCGCTTTAA
>JAZOMW010000023.1:0-2943 GCA_045654225.1 Christensenellaceae bacterium
TTAGCAGGGCGCAATCCCCTCGTCAACCAAGGTTGACACTCCCCTTATCAAGGGGAATTGCCTGTTGACCGCACCATAAAAAGAACTTTCTTCGGAAAGTTCTTTTTTTTATACTATTCGTAGGACTTGAACCTACGGTTCTGCCCTTAGCAGGGCGCAATCCCCTCGTCAACCAAGGTTGACACTCCCCTTATCAAGGGGAATTGCCTGTTGACCGCACCAAAAAAAGAACGATTAGTAAATCGTTCTTTTTTTAATTTGTGCCACAAGGCACAACATCATTTATCACGTTAGTGATAACATCATTTGAACGTTAACGAAACATCATTGCCGATAGACACAAAACGAAGTTACTGCAATCAGTAAACGATGTTCTGCGTAATGATGTTATGCTTCGCATAAGCGACTTATCATTATTTGCATTAGCAAATTTAAATTATAATGAACTCTCGTTCACATGATAGCGATAAATCGCATTATGGTTCGCTACGCTCACGTTAAACGCCTTGATTTAATTTTTATTTAAAACCCCGCGTGCAAAACTGCACGCGGGGTTATTTTTATGTTAAATGTAGTTTTTTCTATCAAAAAGTTCGTCTAAACTAACGTCGTAAAAATCGGCAATTTTAATTAAAGTTTCAAAGTCCGGGCGCACTTTGCCGTTTTCATAACGCGTGTAATTTACCCGCCCTATTCCTAATTTGTTTGCCAAATAACTTTGCGTTAAATGGTGGCCTACCCTTAATTCCTTTAATTTTTTTGCTAATTGCATATTTAACTCTCCCTTTTATTGACATTGTACAAAAACTGTACTATAATTAGTAATAATGTACATAATATGTACATTTGCAAGTTTTTAATTCGTTTGGAGGTTAATTATGAGTAAGTTTAGAAGATTTTTAATAACTTTACTTGGCGTTATATCTTTTACTGCTTTGGCGTTTAGTTTTATTGCGTGCGATACTACGCCCGTTTTAAAAGTAACTTTTAACGTTGACGGCGAAACTTACGAAACGGTTGACGTAAAAATGGAGCAAGTTATTACTCTTCCACAAGAGCCAACCAAGGAAGGCTACACGTTTGACGGCTGGTTTTTAGACGATATTACTTTTCAAAGACCTTTTACGGAAAACTCTATGATAGAAGAAAGGTTTAACGTTGATATAACCGTTTACGCTAAATGGAAAGAAAACGATAACGCAAATAACGGCGACAATAACCCAGACCCCGAAGTTGACGCATTTTCGTTTAAAACTTTGATTTTTAACGATAACAACCAAGTAGAAATTACCGTTAGAAGCAACGTTGAACAATATAATTTAGGCGAAGAAATTATAGCAACCGGCAACTATAAATGCTCTATTGAATCTTTATACGATAAAGGTTATTATTTAAACGGCATTGCATATTTAGAAACGGGCAAAAACACGTTCCAAATTCACGTTACGAAAGAAAACGACGAATATTTTAACGAATATTACTACGTTTACGTTACGCGCCTTAACCTATTTACAGTAGAGTTTTATACCGACGGCGGAACGCAAATAGAAACGCAATACGTTGACGAAGGTTACCTTGCAACAAAACCCGAAGACCCCGTTAAAAACGGATATGATTTTATAGGTTGGAACTTTGATTTTGACACTCCTATTACTTGGGACACGTACGTTTACGCAAATTACAAACTTGCAACCTACACCATAACTTACGATTTAGGCGGAATGACCGTTGAAAACCCTAACGAAAGCGTAACTACTTACAATATAAAAACTAATACGATAAAATTAAAAAGTATTACCGAAACCGCAGACGTTAAAGAAGGCGACTACACCTACGCATACAGTTTTGTAAATTGGGAGTGTGACGGTCAAGAAATAACTACAATTCAAAAAGGCTCTTACGGCGATATAACCGTTAAAGCCGTTTTTGAAAAAACGCATATTTACTTTGGCGAATATCCGCAACGTTACGTAGGCCACGAAACGGACGTTGATTTTGCAGGTTCTACAAAAGACGAGCGCGGTTACTATTTAGCAAGCAATAACTCTTATTACGCGCAAATAACTGCAAATAAATATAGCGATGGTAGAAAATACTTTACTTCCGGTCATATAATAGTAACGGGTGTAAAATATCAATTTAAAGTTGAGCCTATAAAATGGAGAATTTTAAGTGAAGATAACGGCACGTTATTCTTATTGAGTGAAAACGCGCTTGACAACCCTTCATACGATACACTTAAACTTAACGTTTACAATACGAGCGATATAAGAACTTGGCTAAATAACGATTTTTATAATATTGCGTTTAACAGTGCGGAAAAACAAAAAATACTTACGAGCGAAGTAGATAATAGCGCAAAATCAATGAACCCTTACGGCAATCCAAACTATTTTGAAAACGGTGTTAACTACGGCGCCAGAGAAAACACTTTTGATAAAGTATTTTTATTAAGTTTAGAAGAAGCAACAAATCCTAATTACGGCTTTAATAACGAATATTCTCAACGCGATTATACGTTAAGAGCAAAATATGCAACGGATTACGCAATGGCAAGGGGCGTTTCTTTTAGAGAAGGCTACGCTACCCAATCATCTGCACACGGCAGAGTAAATTATTGGTGGCTCCGTTCATCAGTAGCATCTTCGCCTTACGTTAGAACGGTTAGCGGTGAATATGGCGATATAGGAACGAGCGGTTATACGCATAACACCACCGGTGGCGTTGTTCCCGCTATTAGAATTCAATTATAAACTATAAAAAGCGGAGTTTTTAACTCCGCTTTTTTTAATAAACGAACACAATAAATATCCACGGGTGAAAACCCGTGGTATTTCATTTTAGGGGTAAAACCCCATGTTCTAGCCACGCGTAAACGCGTAGTCCACACTTGCGAATTGCAAATCAATTACTTTTTAGCAAACGGGTTTTTTATCTCTTGCA
>JAZOMW010000024.1:0-6081 GCA_045654225.1 Christensenellaceae bacterium
AAATTGAAAAATAATTTAAAAAAGATTTAAAATGTTAGAATAAAAGCGAGATTTTAAAAAAATTACAAATTTATAAAATATGCTTTTTATACCACTATCTTTGCGTAAAACTACACTTTTGCGCATAGATATATAGGTGTAGTAAATTTGTAAAACTGCACTTTTTTTAATTTTGATAACTAAAATTTTTAAGTTTTTTTACTCCTCTTTCCTATCAATTTTTTTAATAACAAAAAAACGCACTTCTAATAAAAAGCGCGTTTAAATATTTAGTAAAAATCCAACTTCTTTTAACCTATTTTTATATAAATTTACGTTACCTACAAGGCGTTTTAAATTATTTTTAAAATCTTTTCCGTGATTTAAGTAAATAGTATGTAAAAGTTCGTGAATTATAACGTATTTTATGGTGTTTTCATCTAGCATATACAGTTTATAATTCAAAATTATTTCTTTTTTAGAGTTACAACAGCCCCAGCGAGATTTGTAATTTTTAAATGATAAGGAACTGTAATTTAAACCTAAAATTTGCGATAGTTCCTGTGTTTTTTGGCTTAAATAGACGCTTGCTTCCCTTTCAAAATTACTCTTTTTTATAAATGGAACTAACCTATTGAGCGTTAAACTTTGTTTTTTAGATATAACAAGGTCGTATTTTTGCTTTTTAGCTCTAATTTGCGTTAAATTTTTTAAAATCCACTGCTCTTTTTTATTTATAAAGTCTAAAACGGTTTTTTCAGTTAATATTTTTGGACATTTTACCGTAACTGTTTCATCAAAATTTACCTTGATAGATATTGTTTTACGGTTTTGTTTTATAATTTGCAAATTGTTTATCATATCAACATTTTAGCATATATAAATATTTGTAACACGCGATTTTTAATAAAAAATTGACAATATAAAAAAAGAGTGGTATAATAAAAAAAATAATTATAATCTTGAAATATAATTATTGTTAAAATTTACGATATTATCGGGGAAATTATGGAAAATATCAAATCTTTTAAAGGTCAAACCGAAGGTTTAATTTATTTCGTTTTATTAAGTGGCGCACGCCATACTGACGAAATTAAAGAACTTATTGACAAGCATTTTACAACAGTTAAACTTGGCACGCTTTATGCCCAAATTTCAAAAATGACTGCAAATAAGTTAGTTCAAGAATTCCGTGCAAGCAGTAGCGACGGTTCAAGGCGCAAATATTATAAAATTACACCTAGCGGTTTAAAAGTTTACAACCAAAAATACGCTACCCTTTTTGATGGTGTTGAATTATTAGAGCCGTCTAATTACGATTTTGAAAACACCGCTTTTAAAAGTATTGCTACAAAAAGGTCTAAAACAAAAGTTGTAAAAGAAGAACCTAATAAAACGGAAGAGAATAAAAATTATTTTGATGCCACGCACGACGTTGATAAAGAAATTGACTTTTCAATGTTCGATAGCGTTTTTAACGAGGTAAATAACGAATTTGAAAACGTACTTGACTTACCTTCAATTGATATGCCAAATAGCGAAATTAAAGGTGAAAACGTTAGCGGTTACGAAGAAGAATTTGAAGAAATTGACAAAGCCTACGTTTTAAACGATACGCAACCTATCAATAACGTTGAAAACGCCGTTAAAACGCCTTCTCAACCTACCAAACCTTTGTTTTTAAGAGAAGAAATTGAAGAATCCGCTCTTGAAAACGCAAAAATAGCAAAAGATAAAGTAGATTACGATAGTTTTATAAATTTACAATATGAATATACTGACGTTTTAAATAAAATCTTCCCTAAACCAAAAAACGAAGAGCAAAACGCCTTAATTGAAAGCGCCGTAACCGAAGAACAAACGATTGCTAAAAAACCACAAAATAACGACTGGTCTGACGTTTACGAACTTTCACAAAAAGAAGGATTAAAAGTTAGAACGTCATCGGACACTAATAGATATCGTGGTAATAAAATTTCAATAAATAAGTTGTTATTTTTTACTTGCCTAACCATTTTTGGCATTGCAACGTTAGAATTTTTACTTTTCAATCTAATTTTAAAAGGCAAAATCGAATACAGTAATAATGCTCTTGTTACCATTGCTATAATTTTTGGAACGGCTGTTGGAGTTTCGTTAATTGCGTTAATTTTAAACCCAACGTATTCTAAAAAAGACTTGCCAAGGTTTATAAATTCGTTTGAAATTGCGCTAATTTTAGCAATATCCTCAATAATAATTATATTTGCACTTACCGCTATTAAAGGCGTTGATTTTTACAACTTAAACGAAATGTTTTACAACTTGATTTTACCATCAGTTATGGTAATAAACGCGCCGTTATTTATAGTTATAGAATACGCGTATGCAAAATTAGAATTTTTCCAAACGTTATAAAAAAATAAAATTATCATAAAAAATTATAATTTAAGGAGTATATTATGAACGAACATGAAATTATAGAATTAAAAGACGGAAGTACAATGCCTTTAAGAAACGCGCCTATTTCAGCGTGGCGCTATTTTGGTTATCAAATATTGTTTTCAATTCCTGTTTTAGGCGTTATTTGTTTAATTGCAGTAGCGTTATTTGCTTATAACGTAAATGCGCGCAGTTTTGCCCGCTCGTATTTTTGCGGAGCAATTATAGTTGCAATTTTAATTGCTATATTATACGCGTTAGCAGCACCGTTATTACTTGAAATTTTAGAATATTTACAAGATTTATTTGATTTGTATTAAAACAAAAAAAACCACTAGCCTACTTGCTAGTGGTTTTTTTATGAATTATTTTATAATTTTTTGATTTGTTTCACTTTAAATAATCTATTTGTAAAATAAGTTAACGTTAAAAACGCGTTAAATAATAAAAATATTATTACTTGTGCAATTGAAGAAATGTCGGTTGGACTAATTTCCTTTTCGTTTGCTTCAAACACTACGTATAAAGATATTGTCATAACGAAAACGAGTGCTAAAAACAATATTTCAAACTGCTTAAAATTCCTAAAAAATAAAATTAATACGTACAAACAAAATTCAACCACTACAAACCCAAAGCCCCAGTGAGCAAATGCGTTGTGTAAATTTTTATTTCTAACGTCTATTACGCTAGTTCCGTGATTATATGGAAAAATTGACGCAAGCGTTAGTAGCGTTAAGCCTATAAATGCGCATACAACGAAAAACGCTCTTAAAAATTTGTTGATGGAAGAATCGTAAGTATTTAAAACGAATAAATATAAAAAAGTTCCAACGTTAAGTATTCCCCAAATAACTACCCAAATTAGTTGCCCATCAACGTGTGCAAGCGCTGAAAGAGAATTGTAAACTGCTCTATTTCCGCCACTCCACTCGCCCGTGTGCGTAATAATACAAGAGTAAATAGGTAAAATTACAAGCGATAAAATTAGCGCTATTTTGTCGTGAATATTTCTATGTTTAGTAATTAGATTTTCGTTTGACGATGAATTAAAAATAATCATAACTTATATAGAATTTTTATAATTTTCAGCATTTTCAATAAGTTGTTTAGCGTGTTCTATTGAACTATCGCCTAAATTTCCGCCCGTAAGCCTTAATACTTCTTTAATCTTTCCGTCGTAATTTTGCATTGTTACGCATGTTGAAGTATTAACTCCGTCATCGCTTTTTTCAATTTTATAAAGCGCGTCGCTATACGCTATAATTTGCGGAAGGTGTGAAATTGTAATAATTTGTATTTTTTTAGATAATATCGCAAATTTTTGCGAAATTATTTTTGCAACTTCGCCTGAAATTCCCGCGTCAATTTCGTCAAAAATGTAGGTAAAATCATTAGTGTTTTCAACTAATTTTAACGCAAGCATAAACCTGCTCATTTCACCACCGCTAATAACTTTGCTCATTGTTTTAAGCGGTTCACCAGCGTTTGCGCTAAATAAAAACTCAACTTCGTTTACGCCGTTCATAGATAACGCGTCAAAATTAGTTTCACTAACGCTAATTTCAAACTTTGCACTTTTCATACCAAGCGTTGAAAGTTCGTTTTGAAGTGATAAAGCAAATTTTTTGGCGTTCTCAACGCGAATTTTAGTAAGTTTTTTATAATAATTTTGTATTTTTTGTATATTATCTTCTAACTTTTTAGTTAAAATTTTACTGTTGTTTTCAAACTCTACTAAATAATTATATTCTTCCTGAATTTTTTTTAAATATTCGTTAATTTCTAGAACTGTTGAGCCGTATTTACGTTTTAAACCTTTAATAACGTCAAGCCTTTCTTCAATGCGTGCGTTTTCTTCACCGTCGAAATCTAAATTATCTAATAGATTTTCAACTTCACTTAAAACGTCTTCACTTTCGGCTTTAATCGAATAGAGTCTATCGCTCAAATTTTGATACGTTTCGCTTAAATTAGAGATATTAAACATTTCGTGCGAAGACGCGTTAATATGGTCTAAAACACCGCTATCGTCTCCTAACCTGCATTTTACGGCTTGAAGTACGTTGCCTATTTTTTCTATATTTTGAAAAACTTTGCGTTTATTAAGCAGTTCTTCTTCTTCACCGTCTATTAAATTAGCGCTTTCTATTTCGTTAATTTGAAATTTTAATAAATCTAATTTATAAGCCCTTTGACGCTCGTCTCCCCCGCCTAATTCAAGTTGCTTTCTATATTCTTTAACGCTATTTATAAGTGGTTTTAACTCCGCTTTAATAGGCTCTATTTCACTGTTGCAGTAATTATCTAAAACTTTTAATTGATTGTTTTTATTAAGTAAAGAGTAATGTTCGCTTTGACCGTAAACGTCACATAAAACGCAAGTTAAACTTTTAAGCATATTTAAAGTAACGGTGTTGCCGTTTATTTTAATATCTCCCCTTCCGTCACTAAAAAACCTACGTTTTATAATTATTTGCTCGTCAATTTCAATACCTAAATCGTCTAAAACGGAAGTAACTTCGCTATTATTTACGTCGCAAAATACGATTTCCGCTTCACAAAATTTTTGATTAAAGCGAATCATATTTTTATCGGCTTTACTACCTAATGCAAAATTTATACCGTTAATAATAACGCTTTTACCAGCGCCAGTTTCGCCGGATAAAACGTTAAAACCGCTTATAAAATCGATTTCCGCATTTTCTATTAACGCTACGTTTTTAAGTTTTAATGATGCAATCATAAAACACCTTTATCTTAATAAATTGTTTATATAATCCCTTACGAATTCAGCGTCGCTATTACTATGCGTAACGATAAGCAACGTATCGTCGCCCGCAACGCTACCAATTACGCCGTTTATTTTAAGTTTATCAACCGCCATTCCGCAAGAAGAGCCGTTACCAGACAACGTTTTAATTACTACTAAATTGTTTGCGTTTTCAACGTGAATAATAAACGCTTTAAGAAGTGTTATAACTTTATCGTGCGAAACGTCTAAATGTCCGTCAACGCTAATAGCGTATTTAGATTTAACGGTTTCGCCTTTAACTTTGGTTAATTTTAACTCTTTAATATCGCGTGAAACGGTTGCTTGCGTAACTTTATAGCCTTCGTTATTTAAAATTTCAACTAATTCTTCTTGGCGCGCTATTTCAATTTCTTTTATAATTTGTTTTATTCTATTACGTCTATCAACTATTGCCATTTTTAAACTTCGCTCCATTTGTTGAGTTTATATATCAATTTTTCAAAAAAGTTGTTTTCAGTAGAATAAAATTTAACCATTTTTTTGCTTTTTAACACTTCGATTTTATCGCCCGCGTTCATAATACTAACCTTTTTACCGTCAATATATAAAGTGCATTTGTTTGAATTTTCTAATATTTTAATGGTTGCAAGGTTATTATCGCTATATACGATAGGCCTATTATGTAAAGAGTGAGAACATATAGGCGTTGCAATAAAGGCGTTAATATCAGGTGTTAAAACTGAACCGCCCGCCGAAAGCGAATATGCGGTAGAGCCAGTTGGAGTGCTTATAATAATACCGTCTGCATTAAGTTTGTCAACGAACTTTCCACCTATTTCAAGCGCTAATTTGCATACACCGCATTGATTTCTTTGTACTAAAACTTCGTTAAGCGCATAATATTTTTCGCCGTTATAATGAACTTT
>JAZOMW010000025.1:0-13919 GCA_045654225.1 Christensenellaceae bacterium
GTAATAAACGTGTTGTTTTTTACAAACTAAACATCTTTCAAGTTTAACGCTATCTCTACTTAAAGTAGTAGCGCCGTTTACTAAAACGTTATCGAGCGTTTCGCTTACGCTATTAACGAACTCAATTCCGTTAGCGTAAAATTTATCAATATCAAATTTGCCTTGACACTCAATTCCAACAACGTAAACGTTATCTTTATTTACGCGATGTTCTTTTATAAGTTGGTTAAAACTATAAGTGTCGCAAGGTTTTAAAAATACTGCAACTTTTCCTTCTTTTTTGCTTTCTTGTATTAAATACTTTGAAAGGTTAGCACCGCAAAAACCGTTATATACCGCGTCTTTAAGTTCTTCTACGCTATAAAATACGGCTGGCGATACGTCGTAACAAAACTCGCCTTTTTTGTAGGCAAGCACGCGGTTTACTTTACCGCTAGAAAGGAGTTCTGTTGCCTTTTCAATAAAAGCGTTTTCTAATCTTTGCATCTTAAATCCTCCAATCTCTTGTTTTCGCCAAGTTCGCAAATGGTTTTTGCAAATTCGTTCATTACTTTTGAAAATTTAGCGCCTTCCGCAGCAGATACCCACTCAACGCGCGTTCTTTCGCGTTCGATGCCTAAATAATCAAGCATACTGAAAAGTAAAGTCATTCTTCTTCTTGCAAAGTAGTTACCCGACGTATAGTGACAGTCACCAGGGTGGCAACCGCATAAAATAACGCCGTCAGCGCCCTTTTGGAACGCTTTTAATATAAAGGTAGGGTTTACTCTACAAGAACAAGGAACTCTTATAATTTTTACGTTAGCAGGGTATGAAAGCCTACTTGAACCTGCAAGGTCCGCACCTGCGTAACTACACCAGTTACAACAAAATGCAACTATTAAAGGCTTACGTTCTTTATTTAATTCTTGCATATTGCATCTACCTCCGCCATTATTTGTTTAGTTGAGAATCCTTTAAGGTCCATAGCGCCCGACGGACAAGTAACCGTACAAGCACCGCAACCTTGACATACCGCAGGGTTTACGCTAGCAACTCTTCTAACTTCCGTTTTGCCACCGCCAAGCCTAAATTCCTTATCTACGTAAGTAATTGCGCCGTATGGGCAAACGTTTTCGCAAAGCGAACAACCCGTACAAAGCATTTCGTCCGCTCCCGCAGTAGAAGCGTTACACTTTAACTTGTCTTTTGCAAGTAAGCCTATAACTTTTGCCGCGCAAGCACTTGCTTGTGAAACGGTTTCAGGAATATCTTTTGGACCTTGACATACGCCCGATAAGAATATGCCCGCCGTTGGGCTTTCAACAGGTTTAAGTTTTGCGTGCGCTTCCGTTAAGAAGTTGTTAGTATCTATACTCGTTGTTAAAAGCGTAGCTATTTTTCTAACCGATGGGTCTGGCTCGATAGCAGCCGCTAAAACAACCATATCACTCTTGATTAAAAGTTGTTCGTTGTTTATAAGGTCGGAGCCTTGTACCATAAGACTGTCGCCTTCCTTATATACTTTACCAACCATACCTTTAATATAATTTACTCCGTATTGTTCAACTGCACGGCGGAAAAATTCGTCGTAGTTTTTACCAGGAGTTCTAACGTCAATATAGAAAATATTAACTTGCGTGTCCGGATACTTTTCACGAACTAACATTGCGTGTTTAGCCGTGTACATACAACAAATTTTACTGCAATAAGGTTTACCGCAACCGGAAGTATCCCTTGAACCAACGCATTGAATAAAGGTTATAACCTTTGGTTGTTCGTGGTTAGACGGACGTTCTAAATGACCGCTAGTTGGACCCGCCGCGTTCATAATACGCTCGAATTCAAGCGAAGTTACAACGTCTTTATAAGTACTGTAACCGTACTCGTTAAAGTTTTCTAGCGATATAGGTTTATAACCCGTTGCAACTACTATTGCGCCGTATTCTCTTTCAACAATTTCGTCTTGTTGAGTGTAATCTATTGCTTTTGTTGGACATTGCATTGCGCATAAACCACACTTGCCGTTCTTTAACTTTAAGCATTGTTCAGGGTCGATTATAGCAACGTTTGGAATTGCTTGCGCAAACGGAATATAAATTGCAGGGCGAGTGTTAAGGTTCATATTAAAGTCGTTTAAACCTTTTTTAGAAGGACACTTTTGCGTACATACGCCACAACCCGTACAAAGCTTTTCGTTTACAAACCTTGCCTTTCTTCTAATGCCAACTTTGAAATTACCTACGAAACCTTTAACGCTTTCAATTTCGCTAAAAGTTAAAATGTCAATTTTTTCGTTTTGCGCGCAGTCAACCATTTTTGGTGTTAAAATACAAGCGGCACAGTCAAGAGTCGGGAAAGTTTTATCAAGTTTAGCCATATTACCGCCGATAGTTGGCGATTTTTCAACTATATCAACTTCATAACCTGCTTCCGCAATGTCAAGAGCGGATTGAATACCCGCAATACCACCGCCTATAACGAGCGCGCGTTTAATAACCGGACTTTCGCCCGAAGTGAGTGGAGTGTTTAAACGGAGTTTTGCAATTGCAGTTCTACCTAAAATAATTGCTTTTTCCGTTGCTTCTTCTATATCTTTATGTATCCAAGAAACTTGCTCACGAATATTAGCAACTTCTAACATATAAGGGTTAAGTCCTGCGCTTTCGCAAGCCCTTCTAAAAGTTGCTTCGTGCATTCTTGGCGAACAAGAACATACTACTACTCCCGTTAAATTGTGTTCTTTGATAGCGTTTCTAATTAAGGCTTGACCGTTTTCCGAACACATATATTGATAATTTTGAGAAATTACAACGTTTGGTTCAAGCGCTAAAACTTCGGAAACCTTTTTAACGTCTACCGTGGCGGAGATGTTACTTCCGCACCAACATACAAATACGCCTATTCTTTGCATAATACTACTTCCTATTACTTATTGAACTTTCTATACATACTCACAAGCAATTGTTGTGGAATTTTATCATCAACTATTTTAGGAATTTCTTCCGATTTTAAATAGTTACCGTCTTGCTCTCTTATAACTTCTTGCCTAACCGCTTCAATAATGGAAGCAGGGGCAACGTTTCTTGGGCATCTTTCAACGCAAGCAAAACAACTTAAACAGTTGTAAATTGCCTTGCATTTTAAAAGTTTTTCAACTTCGCCCTTTTCTATCATAGAAACGAACTGGTGTGGCTTAATATCCATTTCGTTATATGCCGGACATCTACCCGAGCACTTACCGCATTTCATACATTTGCTTGCGTCCGTGCCACTTCTTTCTTTTATAATTTTTACTTGTTCTTTGCTATTCATATTAGTTGTTTACTCCTAATGCCGTTGCTAAAAGTTCAGTAAAATATTTTACTTCAACGTTGCCGTTTCCGTTTTCACGCAAATTGTACATACAAAGCGGGCAAGCCGTTACGACCATTTCCGCGCCTTCGTCTTTTGCCGAATTTAAAACCGCGCAACTCTTCTTTTTAGCAAGTTCTTTATTCGTGGTTGAAACGTATGCGCCACAGCACTCGTTTCTAAAAGCGTAAACTACCGGAGTTCCGCCTATCGCCTTTATAAAATCTTCTATAATACTTGGGTTTTCTGGATTATCAAACGCCATAGCACTATTTGGGCGAAGAAGTAAACATCCGTAATACGCGCCTATCTTTACGCCTTTAAACGGATTTACTACCGCTTGTTTAATTTTATCAAAACCAACGTAATCGCGTAAAAGTTCTAAATAGTGTATAACTTCGCTTTCGCCTAAATACGGCTCTTCTAACGCTAAATAGTTGTTTGCTTTTAAGCGCATATTTTCGTCCGTTTTCATATCGCTGTTTACACGCTTTAAAACGTTGTGACACGCCGAGCAAAGCGTTAAAACTTTACCGCCGTTTTCTTTTGCCATAGCAAGTGTTCTAACTGCGGAAAGTTTAGTTGCAACTTCGTCCTTTGCAACGGGATATACCGCACCGCAACATTGCCACTCTTTAAGTTCTTCAAAGTCAACGCCTAACGCTTCTAAACTCTTTCTACCGTAAGCGTCAAGGTCTTTTGCCTTTGTTTTTAACGTACAACCTGGATAGTAATTAAATTTCATAATATTTTTCCTTTATACCATTTGTTCCGGATGAAAAACTTTATCAAATTCTTCTTCCGTTAAAAATCCTAGCGTTACGCACGCTTCTTTTAAACTTATATTTTCTTTATGCGCTTTTTTGGCAGTTTTTGCGGCGTTTTCATAGCCTATGTATGGGTTAAGTGCCGTAACGAGCATAAGCGAGTTATACAAGTTGTGTTTCATTTTTTCTTTGTTTGCCTTAATTCCGCTTGCGCAGTTTTTGTTAAACGATTTAATACCGTCTGCAAGTAATCTAACCGATTGTAAGAAATTGTAAATAATTACCGGCATAAATACGTTTAATTCAAAGTTACCTTGCGAAGAAGCAAAACCAACCGCCGTGTCGTTAGCCATAACTTGAACTGCAACCATCGTAAGCGATTCACATTGAGTTGGGTTAACCTTGCCCGGCATTATCGAAGAGCCCGGCTCGTTTTCAGGAATAAATATTTCGCCTAAACCGCAACGAGGACCTGATGAAAGCCACCTAACGTCGTTAGCAATTTTCATAAGGTTTCCCGCAAGCGCTTTTAACGCGCCGTGAGTAAACACGAGTTCATCTTTTGAAGTAAGCGCGTGGAATTTGTTTTTAGCAGTAGTAAATTTTTTGCCCGTTATTAAACTAACTTCTTCGGCAACTAATTTATCAAAACCTTTTGGAGCATTTAATCCCGTTCCTACCGCCGTTCCGCCAAGCGCAAGTTCTTTAACTTCGGCAAGCGACGAAACAATCATTGCTTTGCTCTTTTCAAGCATATTTCTCCAACCGCTAATTTCTTGTGAAAAACTTATAGGCACTGCGTCTTGAAGGTGCGTTCTGCCACTTTTAACAATGCCTTTGTTTTCTTTTTCAAGGCGTTTAAAAGTTTTAATTAACTCATCTATTTGCGGAAGTAAATTATCTTCAACGGCTAAAACTGCCGAAATGTGCATTGCAGTTGGGAAAGTATCGTTGCTGCTTTGGCTTTTATTTATATCGTCGTTAGGGTGTAAAAGTTTTTTACCCGCAAGTTCGTTACCGCGACCTGATATAACTTCGTTAGCGTTCATATTAGATTGCGTGCCCGAGCCCGTTTGCCATACTACTAACGGAAAATGCTCGTTTAACTTACCGTCAATAACTTCCTTGCAAGCCGTTTCAATATAGCCAAGTTTTTCTTCACTTATTTTACCGAGTTTAAAGTTCGCGCGCGCCGCAGCCATCTTTAAAATACCGAAAGCGTGCGTAATTTCGCGTGGCATAACTTCTAAACCTATTTCAAAATTTTGATAACTTCTTTGAGTTTGAGCGCCCCAGTATTTATCTTTTGGAACTCTCATTTCGCCCATCGTGTCTTTCTCAATACGATATTCCATAAAACTCTCCATTTTAATTAAAATCTAATGAACTTATAACTGACTTCATTGCGTTTGCGCTAAGTTCAAGTTTTGCTTGTTCTTCTTCCGTTAAAGTAGGAGTTAAAGTTGTTTTAATTCCCTTTCTATTAAGCACGGTAGGAATACTTAAACATACGTCGTTTATTCCGTATTCGCCGTTTAAAAGTACGGATACGCATAAAATACTTGCAACACCGCCGTATAAGCACTCGCAAATGTGCGAAACTGCCGCCGCAACGCCGTAGTTGGTTACGCCCTTTTGTTGAATTATCATAGCGCCCGATTTTTTAACGTAAGTTTCAGTTTCTTCTTTATTAAAGTAAACCTTTTCTCTACCCGTGGTTATTATTTTAGCGTAATCTTCAATAGAAACGCCTTCAACCTTTGCAAGCGACCAAGGCACGAAAGAAGTATCACCGTGTTCGCCGTAAACGTTACAGTCGATTTGTAACGGATTAACTCTTAACTCGCTTGAAAGTTTAGTTCTTAACCTTGCAGTGTCTAAACTCGTACCCGAGCCTATTACTTGCTTTGCAGGAATATTAGTCATCTTAATAAACGCGTAAGTTAAAACGTCAACAGGGTTTGCAACTATTATATAAATTGCGTTAGGCGCGTAAGCCGTAATTTTTGGAGCAATACTCTTTAAAATATTTACGTTTGCTTGCGCTAAATCCGTGCGTGATTGACCTGGTTTTCTTGGTAAACCGGAAGTTATAATAACGATGTCTGACTTAGCCGCGTCTTCATAATCGCCCGCTCTTACTACCGTTGGCGATAAAAACGGAGTTGCTTGCAAAATATCAAGCGCTTCGCCGTTTGCTTTATCTTTATTGATGTCAATAAAAACTATTTCCGACGCAATGTTCTTTGCAACGAGTAAATATCCTACCGTAGCACCTACCGTACCTGCACCTATAATCGTAATTTTTCTTTTCATAATGTCTCCTTTTAAAACCTATTTTATATGTTTGTTAAATTTTTAACAATCTTTGCCAAAAAAGTTAATAGTCAAAAAATGCAAAAAATTGTCGCATTCTTAACTATTACGCAATGATTATAGCACATTTTTTTTATAAAAGATAGCAATTTAACGCCGTTTTTTTAAATTTTATAAATTTATTTATAAGGCTTTTTAGGTTTTAAGTTATTTTGGTAAATTTTAGCATTTTTTATGTAAAAAAATGGAAAAGTTAAAATTTGTCTTATTATTATAGTTTTTAACGGTTTTTTAGTAAAAAACGGTTGCAATTTGTCCTATTCTAATATATTATTAATCGAAAGGATAATTATGAAAAATTTGCAGTATAATTTTAGGTTTAAAATTGAAAATAATTTATTTGAAATTGACGTAAATAGCAATTGTTTTAGCAAAAGCACGGCTAAAAATTATTCGCTACACTCAATGCACTATCACAAATTTATTGAAGTTTTTTTAGCAGTGGACGGTAGCGTTAGCATTATTACGGAAAAAGGCGAAATTTCAGTAAGTGACGAAATCGTGGTAGTTCCACCCTTTTTAACTCACTATTCTGTTAGAAACGGCGAAGTTTTTAACTTTTCGTTCTCTATAAAAGAAGGTAAAGGCGGAGTTAATTTTAATAAACTTTTTAAGTCCACCACCATTTTTAAATTAAAGAAAAATGAAAACGTTTTAAAGTACGTTTCCGTTTTAAAAGATATGTTTTTAAACGACGCTTTCGTTTCTCAAAAAGCCGAACTTTTATTTAAACTTTTATTTTGGGAACTTTTGCTTATTAACAAGCCGTTTAGCCAAAGTTTAGACGTAAATTCTTCTAACTACACTTCTAAAATTGAAAGTTTTATTTTTTATAACTACGATAAAAACGTAACGCTTAAAGACCTTGCAAAAAGCCTTTGTTTAAGTACGCGCCAAACCTCACGCATAACGCACCAAAACTACGGTAAAAGTTTTTCCACTCTTTTAAATGAAAGAAGACTATATATTGCTTCTCAATTGCTTCTTAACAGTGATAAATCAATGGCGGAAATTGCGGAAGATACTTGCTTTAATACGGAAAATTACTTTTATTCTCAATTTAAAAAACGCTACGGTTTAACACCGCTACAATATAGAAAAAAATACTTTAATAAAGAACTTAACAAATAAGCAAAAAGCACTAACTGTTGTTAGTGCTTTAATCTTTTTTATAAGAACAACTCTGTATAGAGCATAAGCATTGAAAGCGCCGTGATTGACGCGGTTTCCGTTCTTAAAATTCGCTTGCCAAGTGAAACAACTTCCGCGCCTATCTCTTTAACCTTTTCAATCTCCTTATCGTCAAACCCGCCTTCCGGCCCGATAATTACGCCAACGCTCATTCCGCTTTTTATTTTAGAAAGTGCAGTTTTTGTTCCGCCAACGCCGTTTTCACACTCGTAAGGCGCAATAAAAAGGTCAAGCGTTTTAGCAAGGTCTAACGCTTCTTTAAACGATAAAACGTTTTCAACTTGCGGAATAACGTTGCGCTTACTTTGTTTTGCGCCCGCTTCGGCTATGGCGTTATACCTTTCCGTTTTTTGATTTTTCTTTTTAGCGTCTAGTTTAACAACGCATCTATTCATTTCAACGGGAATTATTTTATAAACGCCAAGTTCAACCGCTTTTTGAATAATGAGTTCCATTTTATCGCTTTTAGGCAAGCCTTGAAAAAGATAAATTTTAATAGGAAGTTCGCTTTCCTTGTAGTTTTTTTCAAGGATTTTTGCCAAAGCGCAATCTTCTTTAAATTCAACAATTTCACAAAGGTCGGTTTGCTCGTTAAAAGTTACTAAAATTTGCTCGCCAACTTTCATGCGTAAAACGTTTTTTATATGGTTAAAATCCGCTCCGCTAATTTCAAATATATTATCAAATTCGTTTTGTTTTACAAAAAAATTATACATTATTCTTTAACTTCTTTATGTGGTTTTATAAGTAAAAGATTTATTATAATTGCAATAGCGTAAAGGGCTAAGGTTGCAACGAATACCCAAGCAACGCTACCCGTTATAGTTTTTATAAGCGACGCCATTTGGTTGCCCGTTAAACCTGCAAACGCCCAAGCGGAAAGCGCTACGCCGTGAATAGTTGAAATTGATTTCATACCAAAATGGTCTGAAAGTAAAGTTGGCAAGTTTGAAAAACCACCGCCGTAACCCGCGTTTACAAGGAATAAAAGCGCAAGTACTATAATTACTGAAATAATAGAACTATCAAAACCGTTTGTAAAGCCGAGTATAATAGCAATTAAAGTTATTGCAATTTCACTACACAAAATAATTTTGTACATAGTGTTTCTATCTTTTAGCCCGTCGGCAAGAGCGGAATAACCAAGCCTACCGCCCGCGTTAAATATAGCGCAAATAGTGCCTATTAAAGCAGGTGCTAAACCTATCAATTTAATAAGGTCTTTTTCATTAGAAATTATTGCTAAACCGCAAGTAATGTTAATATAGAATACGAGCCATACGCCTATAAAAGTTTTATCTTTAAACACTTTGAATTTGCTAAAAAAGGTTTTTATAGGGTGTGGGTCTTTTTCCGTACTTTGTTCTTCGTGCCAGCCGTCAGGCTTCTTTAAAAGCAAGTGGCCTATAATCATCATTACAAAATATACGCCCGCTAAAATAAAGAACATATCGTAAAGCGCCATACCGCTTTGCATCATTGCTTCCATAATAGGAGTTGCTATCGCCTTTGCAGCGCCAAAGCCTGCAACCGCTAAACCCGTTGCTAAACCTTTGTTGTTTTTAAACCAAAGCATTAAAGTTTTTACCGGCGATAAATAGCCAAGGCCTAAACCTATACCCATTATACAGCCGTAGCAAATTAAAATGCCCACTAAACTCTTTAAATAAATAAAGAGAGCCGTTCCCGCCAAGCCAAAAGCAAAGCAGAAAGCCGCAATAAGCGACGACCTGTGAATATTTTTTTCAACCACGTTGCCCATAAACGCGGCGGACATACCTAAAAAGAAAATTGCAAGCGAGAAAGCCCACTCAACGCTTGAAGTTGACTTGCCTATATACTCTGCAATTTGTGTTTTAAACGTACTCCAACAATAAACCGTGCCTATGCTACAATGTAAAAGTAATGCGGGAATTGCCGCGCGTGTCCATTTGTTACTAAATTTTGCCATAAATATACCTTCTTTTGTTAAACGCTACTTATTAAAAGTAGAGTAAATTGTGTCTTTTATTAGCACTTTTTTAAAGTGTTATTTTTGGCACAATTCACATTTTATTCCTTTTAAATTATAAAGTCAAGTATTTAACCGCCTTTCGCAATTTATTATATTCATATAATAAACGAAAAGTAACTAAAAAGCAGTTTGCTTCCAAGTTTTATTTTAACTTGCGTTAAAGTGATATGCCTACGGCGTTATATTTTTTGCTTTTAGCAAAAAGTGATATTTTTAACCGTTGGTTAAAAGTTGTGGTTGTTTTTTATATATAAAATCACATCCACAACTTTGCGTGAGCAAAATAACACTTTGTGCTAGCAAAATATAACTTTCCCGTTAGGGAAAATAAAACTTGCGTTAGCAAATATAACTAACTAAAAAAGCACCCTACTATTGTAAAGTGCTTTTTGTTATATTTTGCGTTTATATAAATTTTAATAAATTAACTCGCTTGTTGAAACTGCGCGCCTATATAAGTGCGATTCAAACGGAAGTGACGTTAATTTAAGCGGTTCAACTTCTAATTCTTCTATTTTTTGAATTTCTCCGTTTAAATACGCTTGAATTCTACCTTTGCAAGTTTTAGCACGCATTACAATACCGCCAAGCCTTACGTCGTGAATTTCAAAGCCGAAAGGTTTATTTTCCTTATGCCACAATTCGTAGAATTTTTGGTGGAAATCTTTATATAAACCGTCTAATATATCGTACTCGGCAACTATTTTTTCAAGTTCCTTTTTATCGCCTTGTTTATAAGCCGTTCTAGTTCTAAACGAAAGCGTAGCCTTAATAGTCAGCGCCTTACATAAAGATGCAAGCGTTTCAAAAATATACGCGAATTCGCCCGCGCGTAAAGACGCGTCTTTTAAGATATTAGCGTATTCTTCGTAGTTCATATCGTAGGCTTCAATGCCGAAAGCGTCGTTACTGTTCATAAACGGGTCGCTATAAAGTAAACTTTTTGACGGTATAGGCTCGTAATCAAACTCTTTTGCGCCTTTGGTTTTGTTAGGAATATCTAAAAGCATAAAATCATCGTAACTTACGCCGAATATCTTATAAAAACCAGACTTAATTTCTTCTTCGTTTACAACGCCGTCCGCATAGCATTTAATAGCGTAAAGCGACGGAAGTAACGAATAAAACGAACACTCTTTACCATCGTCGCCCCACATTGTAATTAAAACGTTTTCAATGCCGTGCTCTTTAATGCTTAGCATAGCCGACTTCATAGTTTGTTGAGTGTATTTATTAAGCGGAGCAAAACCGTTCCAAGTCCAACCGCCACCTGCAAACCAAATATTTTTGCCCGTTTTTAAATGAGATTTAAACATTTCATCGTAATAAAGTTTATACGAGTGATAATAGTCCCAATAAACAAGGTCTAAATTTTTAGGCATTTTATCAACTACATCGCTTGGAATAACTATGTTTTCGCCGTAATATTCGCCGTGGTTTACAAGCCTAAAAAACATATCGCTCCACATGTGCGGAGTAAAACCGTATTTAGACGCAATTTCTACCACTCTATTTAAGTGGCGAAGTAAAATATCAAAACGGTTTTGGTAGCCGTGCTTGTCTAAAAACTTGCCAAGACCAACCATGTGCGCTTCGTCCATACCTATGTTTACTAAGTTAGACGTAAAATTTTGCCTAAGCGTTTTAAACATTTTTTCAATGAGTTCGTACGTTTTTTCTTCGTCGATAAGCAAAATGTCGTTAACGTCAACGATGTTTTTATAGTGCCTTAATTTTACAAGGTTTGTAAAGTGCGCAAGCGTTTGAATACAAGGAATAAGTTCAACGCCCTTGGTTTTTGCGTAAGCGTCAATTTCTTTAATTTCTTCCGCGCTATAACCACCGCGCATATAGCCAAAATACGGCTCGTCTTCAATTTTAAAAGTGTCTTCCGTGTAAAGCTCTAGCGTGTTATAACCCATTTTAGATAATAGGTCTATCATATTTTTAACTTCGCTAACTTTCATAACGGCGTTTCTTGAACAGTCAAGCATAACGCCAAAGTGTTTATATGACATAAAATTCTCCATATTTATAGTTTTTATTATGATATTATTTAAAGGGGCATTTGTCAAGCCTTTATTTTAAAATCTTTTTTATTATCCAAAACTGCATTTTGCTTGGCAAAGCGTTAAGCAATAATAAAAGTTTATTTCTATTTATGCTATAAGCAAATTTTGGCTTTTTACTTTCAATAATCTTAAAGGACTTTTGCGCTATTTTTTTAGGCGGAATATTTTTTGCTTCAACACCGTTTACAATACCTTTAAACCTTTTTGCATTACACGAATAAATTTTGGTGTTTTCACAAAATTTATCAAGTGCCGTTGTTGACGCGCCAAGCATATTAGTTGAAACCGCGCCCGCGCGAAGAACGGAAACGTAAACGCCTAAAAGTTGCATTTCCATTTTAAGCGAATAAGCATACTTATCAAGCGCACTTTTAGTAATAGCGTAAATGCCGGTAAATGGTAACGGGTCAAGCGGGGCAAGTTCGCTTGTAGTTATTAAAATTTTACTGCCGTTTTTTAAAAGTGGTGCAAAAATTTTGTTTATATAAAACGCGCCGTATAGGTTGATTTTAAAAATTTTATCAAAATTTTGCTCGCTAATTTCTATTAAAGAGTCAAGCATATAAACGCCCGCATAGTGAACTATTCCGTAAAGTTCATTTGTAACTTTTTTAACTTCATTAAAAGCATTTGTAATGCTTTCAACGCTTGTAACGTCCGTTTCAATAGGCATAACGTTTTTTAAATTATTTTGCCTTATGTTTTTATCAAGAGCAAAAACAAAGTAGCCTTTTAACGAAAACTCTTTAACCGCTTCGTAGCCCATACCGCCGTATGCGCCGGTAATTAAAACGTATTTCATAACTTTCTCCATAATATTTGTTATATTATAACAAAAAACCGCTTATATTTCAAGCGGTTAAAAAATAAAAAAACGCAAATTGCTTTGCGTTTTTAAAATGAATTTAGTCTTTGTTAATAACTTTTTTTTGATAACTAAATTTTTTACATTTAGGGCATTTCATATATCTTGTTCTGCCGTAGTGCGGTGCAAAAACCACTTGTTTATACGTTGGAACGTATTTATGTTTACAATGCTTACATTGATAGTAGCCTGCAACTTGTTCTATTCTTACAGCAAAAAAACTCGCGATTAAAATTAATATGAAAGCCCCAACTATTATTAATACGCGCGCCCACGCCTCCATAGGCACGTACGCCGCAACCATAGTTAAACCAAAAAATAATAAAATTGCGGGAATTCCTATTGCAAATTCCATAAAAAGTAAGCGCTTGTCTGCCTCTTGCTTTTGCTTTATTGCTTCTATTAAGTTTTTTTCCAATTCTTTGTTATAATTTTCCATTGATACAATTTCCCCCGTTAATAAATCGTTAACCGTAATTTTTAAAAGCGCGCAAAGGTCAAGCATAATTGACGAGTCAGGCAGTGCTCTACCCGTTTCCCACTTTGAAACAGCCCTATCGGTTACACCTAACTTTTCGGCAAGTTGGAATTGCGTTAAGTTTACAAATTTTCTTCTTTCCGCAATAAATTTGCCTATTTTAATTTGATTCATTTTTGCCTCCTTGTAACTATATTATATATACGGGGTTTTAAAAAATCTACATACCGTTGGTTGAGTTGGAGTTTTTCCACCATTAGTAGAACTAAAAACTAAAAATATTATGCGTAAAAATAGCACGATTTTAGCGGTCGTAATAAAAAAGGTTGTAAGAATTTTACTTACAACCGTTTTCTTTTAAAAAAGACCTTTGTTATATTTGATAATAGCGTAAATGCTTATGCCTAAACCCACCGCTAAACCAACAACTAAAACTACGTTTCCTACTATTGCAAGTGCTTCAATTTTAGCAGAGTTTTTAATAAGGTCAAGCACGCCTTTTATAATAACGGTAGCACCGCAAATAATACCGCCAAGCCCAACGGCTTTGCCAAACGGTTTTTTATCTTCTTCTTTAACGCGAGTTCTATGATAAGAGTGAAGAGTTGAAATATTGCCACTCATATTTATAGCGCCTATCACAATTAAAATTGCGCCCACTATTATTACTCCTATAAATTCACCCATATTATTCCCTACGCAAATTATTTTTCGTTTTTGTAAATTTCTTTAAAGTATTTATAAGTGTCAACCTTTAATTCACCGCAAGCAGGCTCGTCGCAAATAACGATGCCGTCTTGGTGCATTTGAAGTGCGCTTATAG
>JAZOMW010000026.1:0-20528 GCA_045654225.1 Christensenellaceae bacterium
AACAGATTTAAACGGAAACACAATTTCTCATTCAAGTGCAGGTAGCCTTGGATACAGAGGTTCAAGAAAGAGCACTCCATTTGCTGCACAACAAGCAGCGGAAGTTGCTATTAAAGCCGCAATGGAACACGGACTTAGAAGTGCAGAAGTGTACGTAAAAGGTCCAGGTCAAGGCAGGGAGTCTGCAATCAGAGCGTTAGGTGTTTGCGGTGTTGACGTTACACTTATTCAAGACGTATCACCAATCCCACACAATGGTTGCCGTCCACCAAAGCGCCGTAGAGTATAATAGGAGGTAAGAAAAATGGCTAAATATACAGATGCAAAATGTCGTTTATGCAGAAGAGAAGGTTGCAAACTTTTCCTTAAAGGCGAAAAGTGCTACAAAACTTCTTGTCCTTTTGAAAAAAGACCAGTTGCTCCTGGACAACACGGTGCAGGCAGACACAAGGTTTCTGAATACGGACAACAACTTCGCGAAAAACAAAAGACCAAGAGAATATATGGTGTTCTTGAAAAGCAATTTAGAGGCTATTTTGACGCTGCCGACAGAATGAAGGGCGTTACAGGTGAAAACATGCTTTCACTTTTAGAAAGAAGACTTGACAACGTTGTATATAGACTCGGCTTTGCTCCATCTCGTTCAACTGCACGTCAACTCGTAACACACGCACACTTTACAGTAAACGGTAAGAACGTAAACATCGCTTCATACCAAGTAAAAGAAGGTGACGTTATTGCAGTTAAAGAAAACAAGAAAGACGCTAAATATTTTGAAGCGTTCAAGAGCACTGAAAAAACTACGAACGTTCCTAAATGGCTTGAATACGATGCAGAAAAACTTGCAGGAAAAGTTGTTGCTCTTCCAAAGAGAGAAGATATAGACAGTCAAATCCAAGAATACATGATTGTAGAATTGTATTCAAGATAATAATTTACGTTGCCTTATGGCAATGTAAAAACGAACTTGCTAAAATGATTAGCAACTATCAAATAAAAAATTAGGAGGTAGTTTTTTATGATGGAAATAGAAATGCCAAAGATTTCGGTAGAAGAAAATGAAGACAAAAGTTATGCCAAAATAGTTGTTGAACCACTTGAAAAAGGTTTTGGTATTACAATAGGCAACTGTTTAAGAAGAACTTTATTGTCTGCACTTCCTGGCGCCGCAATTCAAGGTATAAAATTTGCGCCAAGTCTTGACGTAAAGCACGAATTTTCTACGATTAAAGGCGTTAAAGAAGACGTTACTGAAATAATTCTCAATTTAAAGAGTATTGCAATTAAAACTGCAACTACTGACGTTGAATTTAAAAAGATTTTAAAAATCTGTAAAGAAGGTCCTGCCGTAATTAAGGCAAGCGACATTGAAATTGACGCAGAAGTTGAAATTCTTAATCCAGACCAATACATTTGTACTGTTGATAACGGCGGTTACTTTGAAGTTGACCTTACTATCGGTAGAGGTAGAGGCTACAAAGGCGCTGAAAACAACAAGACGGGTGAAATAGGCTATATTGCAATCGATTCTATTTATACGCCTGTAACAAAAGTTAGTTACAACGTTGAAAATGCGAGAGTTGGTCAAAATATCGATAGAGATAGGCTTATTTTTGAAGTGTGGACAAACGGTGCGTTTACCGGTAAAGAAATCGTTTCACTTGCCGCTAAAATCATCCAAGAGCACATTAGCATATTCGTAAACCTTTCAGAAGTTGTTACAGGTTTAGGAATACTCGTTGCACCACCAACTGACCCGCTTCCAAAAATACTTGAAATGAGTATTGAAGAAATGGATTTATCAGTTCGTTCGTACAACTGCTTAAAACGTGCTGGAATTCACACAATAGAAGATTTAACTAAAAAGACCGAAGAAAACATGCTTAAAGTTAGAAATTTAGGCAAAAAATCACTTGATGAAGTTATTCTTAAACTCAACAGTTACGGTCTTAAATTAAAGGAACAGGAGGAATAAGAAAATGCCAGGTAATATGGGTTTAACTTCAAAACAAAGAAAAGCAGTTCTTCGCAACCAAGCATCTAACCTTTTATGGTATGGTAAAATAGAAGTTACTGCCGGACACGTTCAATCTTTAAGGTCATACGTTGAAAAAATTATAACTCTTGCCGTAAACACTTATGCAGATACCGTTGAAACAACCGTTGTAACGAAGGATGCAAAGGGCAAAGAAGTTAAGAAAAAGGTCATTAAAGATGGCGTTAAAAAACTTAACGCAAGAAGAAAAATAATGGGTTTAGTTTACGACCTTCAATTTACGAAAGAAGCAAAGGAATCAAAAGCAGAATTCCGCGCAAGAGTAAAAGGTATCAACCACCCACTTATTGAAAAAATCTTTAACGAAATTGCACCAAAGTATGCTGAAAGAAAAGAAGAACTCGGTCAAGGTGGCGGTTATACAAGAAAGTATCTTAAAGGCGAAAGACGCGGTGACGCTGCGGAAGTTGCTATCGTAGAACTTGTTTAATTAACTAAAACGGCTTTTGCCGAAAAAAATAAAAAGCACTCACACGATTTGTGTAAGTGCTTTTTAAGTTATAAAATTTGCTCATTACCACAATGGTCGCATTTTATTAAAAAGCCTTTTTCGCCAACTAGGGGGTGTCCACAGCCAATGCAATATCTTGAAATTCTTAATGATTTTGCCATAATTTCTTTGCCGCAATTATAGCAAAAACGAGCTTCTTTAACGTTGCCTGCTCCACAGTGATTGCAATTTTTAAGGTCGTCAACTTCAATGTTGTGAGAAAGCTTGTAATCTAAAATGCGAATATCTTTTTCTTGCATATGCTTTGAGAACATGACGTCTTTTGTGTTTGCCGTATCTACCGCTTTACTTTCAATTAGATGTTTTTGTTTTACATTACTTTTTTCAATAGCGTTTTTATGTTGAAGCTTTATAATATCTTTTTTTGATTTTGTTTTTTTATCAATCACGTTTTCAGACACTTTTTTTCCTGCTATTGCAGCGCTTGCAATTAGAATAATTGAAGAAATTAGCCCCATAGTTTTCCTTTTTAGTCATTTGTTAAAATATAATGCTGTACAGTTACAAACTGTACAACTATATAATACAATTATAAACTGTATATGTCAAGAAAAACAATGGAATTTTATAATTTGTGTAATAAAATAAAATTGTACACAGTTAAAAACTGTATAATTAACCGTGCACAATTATAAACTGTATAATAAGTTTATGAAAATAAAAATTGAAAAACAGTTAAAAACTTTATCAAAAACACTTTGCGAATTGAGAGAGAACACTTTTAAAGATGGTGGAAAATGTTTTACTCAAAGAGATGTTGCTCAACTGCTAGGCATAACGTATCAGTCGTATCAAGCTTATGAGAGAGGTGTGGCATATCCATCTCTTCAAAATTTTTTAAAACTTGCAGAAATTTATGATGTATCACTTGAATATTTGGTAGGTAAAAAAGATTATTAAAAAGCACTCACAAAATTTGTGAGTGCTTTTTAGGTTTAAAAACATTAAAGGATATATTTAACGCGTAACCAGCGCGTTATTTTTTTATAATTACGATGTCGTTCATTGATTTTACTATCGAGTTTTCATCAATTACGCCTCTAACTGACGTAAGCGGGTAAACTCTACTGTTTTTTCCTATTATAGTACCAGGGTTTAAAACGCAATTACAGCCTACGTCCGCGCCGTCGCCAAGAATTGCTCCAACCTTTCTTAAATTAGTTTTAAATTCCGTTTTTCCGCGAATAACAACGTCGCTTTTGTCCGCCTTTAAATTAGAACATATAGAGCCCGCGCCTAAATGTGAGTAATTTCCTAAAATAGAATCGCCAACGTAGTTGTAGTGCGGAACTTGAACGTTATTTAATAGCACGCAGTTTTTTAACTCGCTTGAATTTCCTATAACGCAATTTTCGCCTATAATAACGTTGCCCCTTATATACGCGCCCGGGCGAACTTCCGTATTTGCTCCTATTATAACGGGCGCAAGTAAAGTTGCCTTTTTACTAATTTTAACGTTTTTTCCAACTAACACGCCGTCCGCATATTCTGTAAAGCCCGTAGGCGCGCTATTTTGCAATTTTAAAATATAGTCTTTTATTTTAGGTAGTATTTGCCAAGGGTATTCGCAGTCGCCTAGCAACTCTTGTAAATAATCGGTTTTTACGTCAAAAAGGTCGTTAATTTTTATATTACTCAACCGCGTAGCCCCCTTGCTTAATAGCGTCCTTTATATCATTTGCGCATTTAATTGAAAGTTCTAAACTTTCGCTTTCAACCATAATTCTAACAACGGGTTCAGTTCCGCTTTCTCTAAGCAATACTCTACCTTTTTTATTTATAATATCTTCAACGCGCTTTTTTGCAAGAATTACGCTTTCGCCGTTTATAGTTTCTTTTTTGTCTTTAACTTTTACGTTTATAAGGTATTGCGGATATAATTTTATAGGCGACCTTAATTGTGCCAAAGTGTATTTAGTGTCTAAAACTTCTTCCATTATCATAATGGCGGTTAAAATACCGTCGCCCGTAGTTGAATATTTTTTAATTATAATATGGCCAGACTGTTCTCCGCCAAGCCCGTAATCGTTTGACTGCATACACTCGTAAACGAAGCGGTCGCCAACTTGCGTTTGAATTGTTTTTATTCCTATTTCTTCAAGGCTTCTAATAAACCCGCTATTCGACATTATGGTAGTAACAACGGTATTGCCGTTAAGCATGCCCCTTGCTTTAAGGCGTTTTGCTAAAATATACAACGTGCTGTCGCCGTCAACGATGCAACCGTTTTCATCAACGGCTATACATCTATCTGCGTCGCCGTCAAAAGCAAAACCTAAATCAAGGTGCTTTTCCTTTACTAATTTGCAAAGATTTTCTATATGCGTAGAACCGCAATTTTTATTGATATTTAAACCGTTAGGCTCTGCTCCAACAACTTCAACTTGTGCTCCAAGCGCGCTAAAAACGGACTTTGCTATCATATAAGAAGAGCCGTTAGCGCAGTCTAAACCTATTTTTAAATTTCTATACGAGTGCGAAGCAAGCGAAATAAGATAACCAACGTATCTGTTTCTTCCCGACGCATAGTCCGTAATAAGCCCGATTTTATCCCCGTGCGCAAGCGGTAAATCCGCGCTAGACACGCCAAGGTTTTCTAAATTGCCGTCAATGTAATCTTCTATTAGCGAAGTTACGTCGTCGTTAAGTTTTTCGCCGTATCTATTTATAACTTTAATGCCGTTATCGTAGTAAGGATTGTGCGAAGCGGTAATCATAATACCGCAGTCAAACCCGTCTTGACGGGTAACGTATGAAACGCTTGGAGTGGTGGTAACGTGTAGCATATAAGCGTCCGCTCCCGAAGCGGTTAATCCCGCAACGATAGCGTATTCAAGCATATAACTTGAACGCCTAGTATCTTTGCCAACCACAATTTTAGGTCTGTTTGGCAAAGTTTCCTTGGAAAAATACCAACCTAAAAACCTACCTATCTTATACGCTTGTATTGATAGTAAATTTACGTTGGCTTCTCCACGAAAACCGTCCGTGCCAAAATACTTGTTTTTCTTTTTTAACGTAGTTGAAGTAATTTCTTTTTTGTCAATTAAGAGTTCATCAGTAGAAATTTTAAAAAAGTTACACAACTGTATTATTTTATCAATTTGCGGAAGAGTTTGATTTGTTTCCCAGCGAGAAATTGCTTGCCTTGAAACAAAAAGTTTATCGGCTAATTCTTCCTGCGATAAATTTTCCCTTATTCTTAAAGCGGTAATTTTTTCACCTAACGTCATAATAATCTCCTTTTTATTTAACAATTATATTATATATTATTTTATGCAGTGCAACAATATATTAAGCGTTGCAAATTTTAGCAACTACAAGTTGCATTTTTACAGTTTTTTACAAAATTTTTAATATTTTTACTTAAAACGGCATTTTTTTTGTTACAACGCGTTTACGCAAAAAGAAATAGCGCTTTAAAATTTTAAACTAATTTTGGCTAAAAACTAAACCGCAAAAAAATAATTATAAAATTTTAAAAAATAGTGCAATAACGCAATTTTTGTGCTATAATAAATTAGTACGTAATAAATTTTACAAAGGAAGTTGTTATGAGTATTGTAAAAAACGAACCAAAAAACAAAATGAAACTTTTACAGGCGGTAAGAGAGCAATTAGAACACCGCGCGCTTTGGCTTTATTTATTATGTGACGAAGCCAAAAAAAGGGGTTTAGACCCAAAAGATTTTGCAAGTGACGCTATTAAGCGTTGTGGTATTATACAAGGCGGTAGGCTCGTTGAAAAGGGTAAAACCGACAGTTTAAAAGGTTTAAGAAAAACTTTATTTACAAAAGCCGCTCAAATGGTTTTTGAGATGAAAATTTTAGAAAGTACGGACGATAAACTTTCTATTAACTTCGGTTACTGTCCACTCGTTAAGGCTTGGCAAAAAGCGGGCTGTACCGAAGAGGAAATTGCTATGCTTTGCGATATTGCTATGTGTGGAGATAACGGCATAGGCGAATGCTACGGTAGCGTTTTAGATTTGCCTAAATGTATTGCAAAAGGCGACGATTACTGTGCGTTAAGATATCATAAAAAAGACAAATAGGATTATTATGAAAATCAAGTTTTTAGGCACGAGTCACGGTAGGGCGGAAGTTAATAGATACTGTACGTCCTATATGATTACACACAACGGCAAAAACTATATAATTGACGCTGGCGCGCCCATAGAATATTTGCTTACAAACAGCGGAATAACGCTTGATAAAATAGACGCGTTTTTTATAACGCATATGCATTGTGACCACGCAAGCGAACTTCCAACAATCATAAAAAATTTCGTTCACTATAACAAGGGCAAAACCACTATTTTTATGCCAGACAAAAACGCTATCGAGCCACTTTTAGCGTGGTCGCAAGCGCTTGGCGAAAATAGGCAAACCGTATTAGAGCATATTACTTTTAACGTTACTTACGAAGGCGTAATTTATAACGAAAACGGCTTAACGGTTACGGCAATTAAAACGGAGCATTTAGGCACTTTGCCCTCTTTTGCGTTTATGCTTGAAACTAGCGATAATAAACGCGTGTTGTTTACGGGTGACCTTGCTACTAATCATAGGGATTTTCCTAAAATAGCGTATGAAAAAGAGTTCGATTTAATAGTTTCGGAATTTGCGCATTTTGCGGACGAGCCCGAATTTAACTCTATGAAAACGGTAAACTCTAAACAAATAATACTTGCGCATTTAGGCGCAAAACATATTGCAAAACTCAATGAACTCAAACCTGAATTTGCTTGTCCTTATTTAATTGCAAGCGACGGGCTTGAATATACACTCTAACTAAAATTCACTTTTAAGGAGACTAACGATGTACGATTTTGATAAAGTATATACTAAAAGAGAGCCAGGCAACTGTAAATGGGACGTTGAAAAAGGTTGCATAGCCCTTTCCGTTGCGGATATGGACTTTGCTTCTCCACCCGAAGTTACAAAAGCGCTTGTAGAACGCGTTTCTACGGGTTTATACGGCTATGAAATGATGACCGAGCGCGACTATCAAGCAATTATAGATTGGCGTTTTAAACGTCACGGCGAAGTGATAAAAAGAGAGCATTTAATGGCTACTCCGGGCGTATTAAACACTATGCGCGCCGCACTTTACGCTTTAACTAACGAAGGTGATAAAGTAATAGTAATGCCACCGCTTCACACTCCGTCAATAACTTCCGCGTCAATGCGTGGTCGTGTTTGCGTTGAAGTTTTAATGAACGACGACGGCAACGGTTATTACACCCTTAACTACGAAGGCATTGAACAAGCTTTTAAAGACGGTGCAAAGGTTTTAATGTTCTGTTCTCCGTCTAACCCGTCGGGTAGAGTTTGGAAAAAAGAAGAACTTGAACGCCTTGCTCAAATCGTTATTAAATATAACGGCTACGTTATTGCGGACGAAATTCACGCAGACATCGTTTATAAAGGTCACAAATTCATATCTTTAAGGTTAATTGAAGGTATGGAAGACAGAAGCGTTTGCGTATTCTCTCCATCAAAATCATTTAACTTTGGCGGTTTCCACATCGGCTCGGTAGTTGTTAAAGACGATAATTTAAGAAAGAAAATCAAAGATATTTTATACGAAACGGGCAACGTTTGCGGTAGGCCAACCGCTATGTCAATTTGCGCTCAAACGGCGGCTTACACACAAGGCGGTGCTTGGCTTGACGAACTTTTAGAGTATTTACAAGCAAACATTGACTTTGTTTGCGAAGAGTTAAAAGGCACTCCGCTTAAAGCTTACAAACCCGAATCTACAATCTTAATGTGGATTGACTGTTCGGCACTTAATTTAACTACCGAAAAGTATAACGAACTTATGAAAAAGGCTGGCATTATGCCTGACCCTGGACATTATTACTGGATGAACAACCATAAAATTGACGCGTATAAGGGGCTTCAAGACCATATTCGCATAAACATAGCCGCTCCACGCTCAGTTTTAAAAGAAGCGCTTGACCGCTTAAAGAGCGTTTTATTATAAAGCACTTTTTTAGTAAACCTATAAAAATTAAGGCTAACGAAATTTTCGTTAGCCCTTTTATTTTGTAATAGGTTGCTTTTTGAATTCTTTTAGCGTAAAAAGGCCATATTTTTAATAATGACGTTAAAATATTTGACACAATTTCTTAAAATCTATATAATATCAAATAGTAATATAATAAAATTTAACGCAAAGTTAATTATTTTGGAGGAATAAAAAATGGCAAATGTAAAAGTTGCAATTAACGGTTTTGGTCGTATCGGTCGTTTAGCATTTAGACAAATGTTTGACGCTGATGGTTATGAAGTTGTAGCAATCAACGACCTTACAAGCCCAAAGATGCTTGCTCATCTTTTAAAATACGACACAATGCAAGGTAACTATCTTGCAAAAGGTCACACAGTTGACGCTACTGATAACTCAATTATCGTTGACGGTAAAGAAATTATCATTTACGCAAAAGCAAACGCTAGTGAACTCCCTTGGGGCGAAATCGGTGTTGACGTTGTTTTAGAATGCACAGGTTTCTACACTTCAAAAGCAAAAGCACAAGCACACATTGACGCTGGCGCTAAAAAAGTTGTTATCTCTGCTCCTGCTGGTAACGACCTTCCTACAATCGTATTCAACGTAAACCACGACACTTTAACAAAAGAAGATACTATTATTTCTGCCGCTTCTTGTACAACTAACTGCTTAGCTCCTATGGCAAAAGCACTTAACGACTATGCACCTGTTGTTTCTGGTATTATGACTACCGTTCACGCTTACACCGGCGACCAAATGATTTTAGACGGTCCACAAAGAAAGGGTGATTTAAGAAGGTCACGCGCGGGCGCTATGAACATAGTTCCTAACTCTACTGGCGCTGCAAAAGCTATCGGTTTAGTTATTCCTGAACTTAACGGCAAACTTATCGGTTCTGCTCAACGTGTTCCTACTGCTACTGGTTCAACTACTATTTTAGTTGCAGTTGTAAAGGGTAAAGACGTTACTAAAGAAGGTATCAACGAAGCAATGAAAGCACAAGCAACTGAATCTTTCGGTTACAACACTGATGAAATCGTTTCAAGTGACGTTATCGGTATGAAGTTCGGTTCACTTTTCGATGCTACTCAAACTATGGTTTCTAAAATTGACGACGATACTTACCAAGTTCAAGTTGTTTCTTGGTATGATAACGAAAACTCTTACACTTCACAAATGGTAAGAACTATTAAATACTTTGCAGAAATCTAATTTAAATAATTAAACTCGGCTTTTAAAAGCCGAGTTTTTATTTTGCGTTGCTTTCACAAAAGCGTTTGTGTTATAATAATTTTAAGGAGTTAATTAATGAGTATAAAGTTATTTTTTAGCGCAATTTTAAAGTTTTTATTCGGCGTTTTGCTCGTTGGCGTTTTAATATTTTTGCCCGCAGGAACTTTTAACTATTTTAACGGTTGGCTTTTAATGGGTTTACTGTTTATTCCTATGTTTTTAGCGGGAATTGTAATGATGCTAAAAAACCCCGACCTTTTAAAAAGGCGTTTAAACGCAAAGGAAAAATTAAAAAGCCAAGATTTAGTTATAAAGTTAAGCGGTGTTATGTTTATATTAGGCTTTGTTTTAGCAGGGCTAGGCGTTCGCTTTAACTTTTATAAGTTGCCGTTTTTTGTTTCAATAATAGGTGCGGTTTTGTTTTTAGTAGCGTATATTCTTTACGCCGAAGTTTTAAGAGAAAACGCGTATTTAAGCCGTACTATAAAAGTTGAAGAAGGCCAAAAAGTTGTTGACACGGGCTTATACGGGGTGGTTAGGCATCCTATGTACAGTATAACCTTACTTTTATTTTTAAGTATGCCTTTAATTTTAGGCTCTATATACTCGTTTATTATATTTTTAGCGTATCCGTTTATAATAGCAAAAAGAATTATAGGGGAAGAGCGTTTTTTAGAAAAAGAACTTAACGGCTATATAGAATATAAAAAGAAAGTTAAATACCGCCTAATACCGTTTATTTGGTAAAGTAAAATATTAAAAAGCACGCTTTTAAAGCGTGCTTTATTTTTACGGTTTTTTTGTATAACAGTTAATGCAATAATGAGCGCTAGCGTTATTCTCTTCTTTACATTTTGGACAAATCCAGCCCACCACTTTTTGCGTTTGCGGTTGAGTAGGTTGTTTTGGTTTGCTTATCGGTTGTGTTGGTTTGCTTATTGATTGTACGGTCGCGGGTGTAGAATTGCTTAAATATCTACTAATACCACAGTTTAAGCATGTTGAAAAATGTCGGTAATGCATTTGACCGCAATGTTTGCAAATCCAAACGGGGTTGTTATAGGAAACTGTAAGGTCTGGAATACACAACAATACTATTAAGGCAATTAAGCCAAAAACAAAGCCAGCTAAGCCCCAGCCTAAACTACTGTAACCTTTACTTTTAGCAATTTTAACACATATTACAATAAAAACAACTTGAACTACTAATAATAGAAATATAGCAAAACCGCCCAAGTCTAAAATGAAATCTATTAAGTCGATTATGCTGTTTGACGACGAATAACTTGATGCTAAATAATTAAAATTTGACATAATTTTATTTTCCTTTTATATTTAACTCATAACTTTGCTTTGCAAAATATAACTGCTAAACAAAGTTTAGCAATATAACAAATTTACATAACTGTTGTTAAAAAATAACTTATACAGGGTCGCTATCTCTTAACTTTAATACGAGCGGTAAAATTATTCCGCCTATAATATTTCCAAGAATAGTAAGGGCAATATAGCCAACTACTCGCCACGAAAATTCGCCTAAACAGTAAAAGTAAAACATATTTGCAATAGAGTGGTCAAACCCGCAAAATACGAAAACTATAATAGGGAACATTACGCCAACGTTTGCGCTCAAACCTTTGTGGTGAGAGTGGTCAACGCTTAAAACGGAAAGGGTAATTAAAACACCGCATAAAATGCCCGATGAAAGTGAAGATAAAGCCCAATTTTCAAGGTCGAGTTTTTGCCCAATTAAAGTTGCGCCCGCTTCAATAAGACCCTTTGCAAAAACCGTTTGGCTAACCAAAATAAACACTATAAACACGCCTATAAAGTTTCCAAGCAAGCAAACGGGAAGTTGCCAGTAAGATTTAACGCTTGTGTGCGGAATTTTTGGAATTAAGCCCGTAAAAAGTTTCATTTCAAACGCAAGTATTACAAACATTCCAAGCGAAAATAGTAGCGCGCCCACAATTCTGCCGTTTTCAACTATAACGCTTGCCGTAAGTGATGACGTTGCGCAAATGCCTATCATAGCGCCCGAAAGTAGCGTCATTAAAATAAAATGAATAAAGTCGTTTAAAGCACCGCGATTAAATTTTTGTATCATATTATATTCCTTTTATTTTAGGCAGTGCCAATTCATTCGTTTTTTGGCACGCCTTTTATTTACTAATATTTTAGCATAAATTCATAAAATTTTCAATACTTAAAAGAAAAAAACTAACGGCAGTTTCGTTAGTTTTTTAATCTTTATTATTGCATTTTTAGTTTATGCTTTTATGCCTATAACTTCGTCAACCGGAAGTGTAAACACTATACCTTGCGCTTTCGTTGAAGTTCCTATCGCGCTATATAAACCTTTTAAAATAGCGTCAACAAGGTCGGCTTTAACTAGTATCATAACTATTTCTTTTTCCGGTTGAATAGAAACGTTAAAGAACTTTTCCGCTTCTTTCGGTGCAGTGCCCCTTGCTTCTAATATCGTTCCGCCTTTTGCACCGCACGCCTTTGCAGTTTCCATAGTAAGTTCGGAAAATCCGTCGTTAACTATTGCTAATATACATTTATAACCTTTTTTCATTATTTTTTCCTCCCTCTTTTAAAGTGCGGTCGTTACTTAATAATTGATATGCAAAAACTCCTATAATACTGTCCATAGGAACGGTATAAGCTATGCCTTTGCCGTTTCTAACCGTATCAAATTTTTCGCCAAGAGTTTCTAACGCTTCTTTAACTTTATCTTCTCTTATACAAGAAATTATTACGGCTTTATCGCTTTCTAACAAGCCAAGTAAATCAAGCATTTGCGAGTTCGCCGTGCCTTTTCCGTATATAACCGTGTGAACGTTAATTTCAAATTGTTCAAGTAAATCAACGTAAAAAAGAGCCTTGCTTTTGTCAACTACGGTAATTAAAATTTTAAGTTTCCTAACGTTAGAAACTTGTTTTTTTGTAGAAACGGCGTTATTTTCTTCGCTTTGTTTCTTAATTAGTCTTGCCACTTTTATTCTCCTATAAAAATCTTATAATTTGGTCGTCTTCTTCAATAAGCATTTTGCGCATTGCAAGTTTTTGTGAAAATCTTTTTTTGTTTAAAGACGTAAAGCCTAAAAGTTGAATTGTAATAAGCGGTGTCATTGCAACCATGGCAACTATTCCAAAAGCGTCTGCTAAAATGTTTCCGCCAACTGTAACGCAAGTGCCGATAGCAAAAGGTAAAATAAAAGTTGAAGTAAGCGGGCCCGACGCTACTCCGCCCGAGTCAAACGCGATTGCCGTATAAATTTTAGGCACGAAAAACGAAAGTCCAAGCGATAATAAGTAACCTGGAATTAAATAGTATAAAATAGAAAATTCAAAAATTATTCTTATAACAGACAAGCAAATAGACAAGCCAACGCCTATACTTAAAGCAATTAGCATTGACTTTTTAGAAACGACGCCGTGCGTAATTTCTTCAACTTGCTTGTTTAAAACGTGAACGGCAGGTTCTGCTAAAACTACCACCAAGCCAAGCACGAAACTAATTATAGTTACGGCTATCGGCGAATAAGAGCCAAGTTCTTTTCCCATTTTAAAGCCTACGGGCATAAAGCCAACGTGAACTGCGGTTAAAAAAACTATTAAGCCAACGTAGGTAAATACCGTGCCTATTAAAATTTGAATAATTTTCTTTTTTGAAAGTTTTAAAATTGTAAAATTTATTATAAAGAAGAACGCTACTACTAAACCGAGCGCAACGCTAACGTCTTTAATAGTGCCTATAAGCGTTGAAAGAGTTGATTTAAGCACGTTGCTTGGCATTAGATAATCTTCTACGTTTGGAGCGGAAATGTCGCCACTAGTAAAAATGCTTAAAAGCAATACTGCAAGTATAGGCCCTACCGAACACATAGCAACCAAGCCAAAACTATTTTCGCTTGCGTTTTTACCGCCTAACGTCGATGCAATACCAACGCCAAGCGCCATTATAAACGGAACGGTTATAGGTCCGGTTGTTACACCACCGGAGTCAAACGATAATGGTATAAGCAAGTTGTTGTTTGGGTTAATGGAAAGGGCAAGGAGCGCAAGCGCGAATAAGAACATATAAAAGTAAATTAAAATACTTGCAAGGTCTTTTTTAAATACCATTTTTAAAATTGCCAAAACTAAAAATATGGCAACGCCAAGCGCCACGAATAAAATTATTAACGTACTGCCAACTTGACCTGCTAAAACTGTTAAATCGGGCTCTGCAATAGTAATAAAAAAGCCAAGAGCAAAGCATACTAATACTAATAGTAAAAGGCTTTTTGATTTCGTTAAGCCAGAACCTACTTGTTCGCCCATAGGCGTCATGGCAACGTCAGCACCCAAAGTGAAAAGACCTATTCCTAAAATTAAAAATAACGCGGACACGCTAAAAATAATAATTTCTTCCGTCGTTAAATTAAGTAACGGCGTAAAATTAAGAATTATAACTATGAGCGTTACGGGAAGTATTGATATTAAAGATTCTTTAATTTTATTTAAAAACAAATTTTTCATAGCATTATATCCACTTACTTTATTTTATCATACGGGCATAAAAAATAAAAGTGTTTTTAAAATACAATTTTAAAACTTAACGCTTTTATTTCATTTTTTTAGGTGAATAGCCGTATTTTTGCTTAAACACTTTCGTAAAGGCGTTAGGTGTTGAATAGTTGAGTTTTTCAGCAATTTCGTAAACTTTCAACTTATTTTCGTCAACGAGTGATTTGGCAACCTCTAACTTTCTATTTAAAAAATATTCGCGTAGTGAAATTTTTGTAACCGATTTAAACATTGAAGAAAGATAACTGTAATTATACTTTAAAACGTCGCTTATAACGGAAAGTGATTGAATATCAAAAATGTTTATATCTATATAGTTCATTATTTGAGTGCAAAGAATTTCCTTACTTGAAACGTGTTCAAAGTCGCTAAACTTTTCCTTATTTTTAAAGTTGCGAATAACGTAAACTATAATAGCGTTTAAAAGGTTTGCAATAACTTCGTCGTCGTGCGCGTTTTTGTTTGCGTATTCGGCAAGTATTAGCGACATTAGCCTTGAAATTTTATTGTCGTTAATAATTCTGTCGCCCGCGCTGTGAAAGTTGTTTATAATATATTCCATATCGCTATCAAATTCCGCGTTTTCAATAAAAAAAGCGATATGGTCGTATTTAAGCGCGTTTTCAGTTGATGAAATTATTTCGTGCTTGTCAAGCGGGAGTGATAGGTATATATCACCGCTTTTTACGTTTACGGGAATATTATTCGTTTTAATAACGCCTTCGCCGTCGGTAACTATGGTAAGTTCAAAAAAGTCCGTGTGCAAATGCGCGTTTATAACTCTACCACTATTACAATAATACCTTCCCGCTTGAAAAACTTTTACTCCACGGTAAGAAACGGGGTTAGACAAGTATTTTTCTATTTTATATTCTTCAAACTGAGTGCTCATAGTTAAATTTTAACCGTAAAAACTACGCTTGTCAATAAAAATATTAGAATTTTTAGTTAAAATTTAATGTAAACCTAAAAAAATGATAGATTTTACACAAAATTAGTTTATTGAATAAAAGGTGAAAAAAATATACAATAATAGTATCAAACTTAAAGGAGTTTTTTATATGAAAGTTATAGCAGTTATCGGTTGCGGAAGAATTTCAAACAACCATCTTCCAGCACTTCAAGTAAATGAAAACGTTAGAATTAAATACGCGTGCGACATTATTTTAGAAAAGGCTTTAAAAGCAAAAGAAAAATTTAGCAAAATTGAAAACGTTATAGAGGACTATAACGTTGCTTTAAACGATAGTGAAGTTGACGCGGTTTACGTTTTAACTCCAAACTACAAGCACTACACTATTACTATGGCTGCGTTAAAAGCGGGCAAACACGTATTTTGTGAAAAGCCTATTACGGTTAATTACGAACTTTCTTTGGAAATGGCAAAAGAAGCCGAAAAGCAAAACAAAATGCTTAACATAGGCGTTGTAAATAGATACAACAAGGCTATTGAAGAGTTAAGAGCAATGGTAGAAAACGGTAAATTCGGTAAAATTTATCACGTTTACTGTTCGTTTAGAAACAAAAGATGTATTCCAGGCCTTGGCGGTGCGTTTACAACGAAAGCCGAATCTGGCGGTGGCGTTTTAATCGACTGGGGTGTTCACTTCTTCGACCTTATCTACTACGTTTTAGGTGGCTTTAAACTTAAAAACATTACTTGTAACGCTTATAACGAAATGGCAAAAGATATGAAGTCGTACGTATATGAAAAAGGCACTATGTGGGCGGAAGACACTAGCGATATTGAAAACGGCGTAAACGACGTTGAAGACCTTATTACCGGCTATATTAGAACTGACAAAGGTAGCATTTCCTTCAACGGTGCGTGGGCTCAAAATATCGATACTAACGAAATGTTCGTTGACTTTTTAGGCGACAAGGGCGGTGCAAGGCTTTCTTACGGTGGCAACTTTACTTTCTTTGACGGTTCTAACCTTACTGCTACCGAATCGGCTATTGCGTTCGACCCTGTAACCGAATTTAACATTTCTGATATGTTCTTACAAGAAAACAACGGCTTTATCGAGTGTATTACAACGGGCGTTAAGGCAAGAAACCACATTGACTACGTTCTAGAAAGCGCAAAACTTTTAGACGGTTTATATAAATCGGCTGAAATTGAAAAGGAGATTTCTTTCTAATGAAAAAAATAGGTTTTATTGATTATTATTTAAGTGAGTGGCACGCTGATAGTTATCCTAAATGGATAGAAGAATATTCAAAACAAGTAGGAACTGATTATAAAGTTTGCTATGCCTACGGCGAAATTGACGTTTCACCAGTTGACGGCTTAACTACGGACGAGTGGTGTAAAAAATTTAATATAGAAAGGGCTTATTCTATTAAAGAATTAGTTGAAAAAAGCGACTTTGTTGTATTACTTGCGCCAACCAACCCTGAAACGCACTTAGCGCTTTGTTCGGAAGCGTTCAAATATTTAAACGGCAAGCCTATTTACGTTGACAAAACTTTTGCACCTAACTACGAAACTGCGCTTGAAATTTTCAAGGTTGCTAAACAGTACGGCGTTAAATTCTTTTCAACTTCTGCTCTCCGTTATTCTCCAACGCTTATTGAAAGTATGAACGAAAAAAACGTTATTCCATTTATGGGCGGTTCTAATCTTGACGAATACATTATTCACCAAGTTGAAACAATAGTTAAGTTCTACGGCGTAGGCGCTACGGAAGTTAAGGCTGAACAAGAAGACGACGTTATTAAGTTTGAAGTTAAATTTGAAAACGGAAAAACTGGCTATATGAACTATGCAAGAAAGTTTGGCTACGACGCTGAAATTGAAGCGCAAGACGGCACTAAGAAAATGGTTGACCTTATAGGCGGTTGCTTCCAAAATTTAATTAAAAATATAGTTGACTTCTTTGAAACTGGCGCAGTTGATTTTGACAACGCGGAAATTTTAGAAGTTATGAAGATAAGAGACGCAGTTCTTATAGCAAAGGACAATTTAGGACAATGGATAAAAATTTAAAAAAATTAAGAGTAGCGTTAATAGGTTGCGGTAGGGTTTCAATAATGCACTTTGCCGCAATGCAATCTCTTAGCGATATGTGTACGCTAATTGCCGTGTGCGATAATAAAAAAGACAGGGCAGACGCGTGCGCTAAAAAATACGGTGTTAAAGCCTATTACAATTACGAAGAAATGATGTACAAGGAAGTGCTTGATGCCGTGCATATAGTTTTACCGCACTATCTACACGTTCCTTGTGCGGAATACGCAATAAATAAGGGCATTAAAGTTTTATGTGAAAAGCCTATGTCAACCGATTACGAAAGCGCCGAAAGGGCTACTAATTTAGCAAAAGAAAAGGGCGTTTTATACGGCATAATTTCTCAATGCAGATACAACAACTCCGCAAAACTCGTAAAGAAAACGATAGAAAGCGGAGAACTTGGCAAAATTATTTCCGCAAGGTCAACTTTAACTTGGTCACGCGATGACGATTATTATCAAAGTAGCGACTGGAAAGGCACTTGGGACAAAGAAGGTGGCGGTGTTGTTATCGACCAAGCAATTCACTCAATCGACCTTGTTCACTGGATAGTTGATAGCGAAGTAGAGTCTTTAACTTGCAATATGGCAAATAGGGGACACTCTATTATAAAAGTAGAAGACACAGCCGAAGGTTTAATCACCTATAAAAACGGCGTTAAATACGCTTTTTACTGTATGAATAACTACGGTTGCGACGAACCTATTGAAATTAAAATGTACTGCGAAAACGGCAAAGTTACTTTCGGCTATGACGACGCGTATATTTATTTTAACGACGGTAGAGTATTAGAAGCGCATCAAACTACTGAAATCGAAGACGTAGGCGGTAAAGACTACTGGGGCTTCCAACACGAAAAACAAATTAAGCAATTTTATAATGCTTGCTTAGGCATAGAAGAACTTGATATTTCTGCCGAAAAAGCGTTAAAAACACATAAATTAATTTGCGATATTTATAAAAAGGGTAAGGAGAATTTTAAAATATGAAAATAGGTGTTATAACCGACTGTATGAAAAAACCGTTAGACGTTGCATTAAGCGAAATAGGCGCACTTAAATTCGACGGCGTTCAAATTTATGCAACTACTGGAACTTTTTCGCCCGAAGTTTTAACGGAAGAAGATAAAAAGAATTTTAAAAAGATATTAAGCGATAACGGCCTAGTTGTTTCCGCGCTTTGCGGTGACGTTGGCGGTCACGGTTTTGAAATTGAAGCCGACAACGCTAAAAAAATAGAAACGAGCAAAAAAATAGTTGATTTAGCAGTAGAATTTAACGCAAAAGCGGTAACTACGCATATAGGCGTTATTCCAAGTGACGAAAATAGTGAAAAGTTTAATATTATGTTAAAAGCATTAACCGAACTTGGTTTATACGCTAAAAACAAAGGCGTAACTTTTGCTATTGAAACGGGCCCTGAGGACGCTGAAACGCTTTTAAAATTCGTTTCAAAAACGCAAGGTGGCGTAGGCGTAAATTTAGACCCTGCAAACTTCGTTATGGTTACCGGTCAAGACCCTGTTGAAGCAGTTTATATGCTTAAAGACTATATAGTTCACACACATTTAAAGGACGGTAAAATGCTTATTAAAACCGACCCTAAAATTATTTACGACTACTTTGCCGAAGGCGGTATAGAAGCGCTTAACGTAGCGGACTTCTTTATTGAAACTCCCGTTGGCGAAGGCGACGTTGACTTTGTAAAATATATAAAAGCGCTTAAAGATATAGGTTATAACGGATTTTTAACCATTGAAAGAGAAACCGGCGCTGACCCGTCGGCAGACATTTTAAAAGCAAAAGCATATATAGAAAATTTAATTTAACGAAATAAAAAACTCGGCTTATAAAAGCCGAGTTTTATTTTTTATTATTTAAAACGTTTCTTTTAAGTTTACGCTTTTAATGGTGTATTCGATAAAGCCCATATTATCGTTAAGCGCAGAGTAACTCTTTATAAGCCTATGGCGATGAGTTGACGCGTCGCTTGCATAATAAAGTTCAATAGCCGCACCTGTAAAAGTACCGTCGATAGCAGAGTATAAGCGAAGCGTTGGAAAACCGCTTTCAACCGTTTGTAAAGTTCCGTCAATCAAATAGTCGTAAGTTAAGTTTTCAAAAGTTTGTTGCGAAACGGAGTTGCTTGACGATGAAACGGTATAAAACATCTTTTTAACTTCGTGGTTAGGAACGTCTATCGTTGTAAATCCTTGATAAAAATTATCTTTTATATTAAAGGCACGTGGTAAAAAGGTTATTAAGTTATTGTCAATATACGCGCCGTCGTTATAGTTTTTATAAGTAAATGTTTCTTCAATGGTTTGCTCGTCTATTATTTCGTTTGTGTTTTCATCTCTTATAGGAGCGCCGTAAACGAGTTTTGAAGTAGCGTCTTTTCCACTATACTCGATAGAATATTCGTATCTTAAATTACTTTCAACGTATCCACTTGCGTACGAATACATTGAAGTGTTATAGTGTTGTTTGCCCGTTTTTTCGTTAAACGTAGTACGCATTGAGTAAATCGGCGTAAAACCAGAAGAACGGCTTTTAAACTTGGTGTAAGTTTTAACGTAATCGTCAACGGGAATTGTGTTTTCGCCGTAAACGTATTGCCCCTTTACTATAAGTTCAGTTTCAAGCACGTAATAGTTAACGTCTGCAAAAACGCTTTTTAAAGTAACGGTATAAGTACCGTCGCTAATTTCTAATTTTAAGTTTTCGTTTTTAATTTCGTCTTCGTAAGAAGGCGTTTTATTTACCACTTTTACGTCGTAAACGGTTGTTTCTTCAATTCTCGTAAACCCGGCGGGATTTTTATTCCAAAACTCGCCGTCGTAAGTAATTGACGCGCTAACGCAACCTGTAAATAAAAATAACGATGCTAAAAGTAACGCAAAAAGCGTGGTTAATTTTTTCATACTTCACCAAAAATTTAGTAATTTTATATTACTTATTGTACCATAAATTTTAGTAAATGTAAAAACAATTTGTTAAACATTTATTTATATGTTATACTAAATACGTTAATATTATAAAAATTTTACAAAATTGTCATACGGTTGTCAATATAAAAGTTGTAAAGTGGATAAAAAAGGAGTGTAAAAGTGAAA
>JAZOMW010000027.1:0-2655 GCA_045654225.1 Christensenellaceae bacterium
ATAGTTTTCATAGCCAAAACAACGCTTGTTTTAGTTCCGCAAAAATCTATTATCGTTGCGCCGTCTTTTAAAAGTGGCAAAAACCTTTTTACCGCGCTTTCAAAAACGTTTGGATTAGTTGCAACTATTAATAAATCAACGTCTAAAACGGAAGCCTCGTCTAAAACGCCGTCTATCGCGTTCGTCATTTGCGCTTTTAAAACCGTCAACTCGTTTATATCGTAGCCAAAAACTAAATGCTCGCTACTCTTTTTAACGGTTTTACAAAACGAACCGCCTATTAAGCCTAAACCTATTACGCCTATTTTCATAATGCTAATTGCTTATTAACGATAGGAAGCATAACGTTTACGCCTTTAACTATATCGCCGAATGCGTCAGGCGTAATTGATTGAGCGCCGTCGCAAAGTGCGTGTTTAGGGTCGTTGTGAACTTCAATCATAAGCCCGTGTGCGCCCGCACCAACGGAAGCAAGTGATAAAGGTTTAACGAGTTTTGCAACGCCCGATGCGTGTGACGGGTCAACTATAACCGGCAAATGCGTTAAATCTTTTAAAATAGGAATAGCGGAAAGGTCAAGAGTGTTTCTTGTGTAAGTTTCGTAAGTCCTTATACCACGCTCGCAAAGTATTATATCTTTTGAGCCTTCGCTCATAATATATTCAGCGCTCATAAGCCACTCTTCAATAGTGTTTGCTAAACCGCGCTTTAATAAAACCGGCTTTTTAGTTTTGCCAACTTCTTTTAAAAGTTCAAAGTTTTGCATATTTCTTGCGCCTATTTGAATAACGTCAACGTCGTTAAATAAATCTAAATGATTAACGCTCATAATTTCAGTTACTATTGGCATGCCCGTTTCTTCTTTTGCTTTTAACAAAAGTTTTAAGCCGTCTTCCCTTAAACCTTGGAAAGAGTACGGCGAAGTACGCGGTTTAAACGCACCGCCTCTTAAAAATGAAGCGCCTGCTTTTTTTACGGCTTCCGCAATAGAAATAATTTGCTTTTCACTTTCAATAGAACAAGGTCCAGCAATAAAGTTAAAGTTATCGCCACCAAATTTTTTGCCTGCAACGGTAACGATAGTATCTTGTGGGTGAAATTTGCGGTTAACGCATTTAAAAGGCTCTTGAATACGTTTAACGCTTTCAACTATATCAAGCGAAAGTAAAAGGTCAATATCAACCCTACTCGTATCGCCAACCAAACCTAAAATGGTGGTGTGGCTACCGTTACTAACGTCTACTTCAAGCCCTTGCGACTTTATAAATTTAACTAAATTTTCAAATTGTTTTTGTTCGTGCTCTTTCTTTACTACTACTATCATAATAAACCGCCTTGAAATTAAAAATGACCGATTTTTTTAAATCGGCCACCTTTTATACTATACTAAAAAAATTTGGTACGCAAAAAATAACCGATACTTAATATTGGTTAGAAAAGTAATATTCGTAATAAAAGACAAATATTGACTTCATAATTTTCTGCTCCATCGTTTATGGTTACATTATATTGCTAAATTTTTTCAAAGTCAACAAAATTTTAAGCCAAACTAAAAAAATATTTATTTTTTTCTTTGCTATAATTTAGAGTTTGTGCTAAAATTACATAAGAGGAAATTATGATTAACGAAAAAATGATTAAAAAAGGTACCAACCGTTCAAAAATTCGCGAACTGTTTGAGTACGGCAAAATTTTAAAAAAGACGGTAGGAGAGGAAAACGTTTTTGACTTTACTCTTGGCAACCCTTCGGCTAAAACGCCTAAAATTATAAACGAAACTTTAATTAAGTTACTTGAAACTGACGGCGTTCATCTATACACTTCCGCACAAGGCGACGAAAGCGCGAGAATTGCAATCGTTGATACTATAAAAAATAGATATGGTTTTGGGTATAATAAAGATTTAATTTATATAACTTGCGGAGCGGCAAGTGGTTTGGCAATAACTTTAAGAGCGCTTATTTCTAAAAAGAGTGACTGTGTTTTAGCGTTAACTCCGTATTTTCCAGAATACGCGGTTTTTACAGAGAACGCGGGCGCTAAGTTTAAAGCCGTAAATTGCAATAAACGTGACTTTTCTATTGATTTTAAAGATTTAGAAAGAAAACTTACTAAAAACGTTCAAGTTTTAATCATAAACACGCCGAATAATCCTAGCGGTGCAGTTTATAGTGAAGAAGACGTTGTTAAACTTTCTAAAATACTTAACGACAAGCAAAACGAATACGGACACCCTATTTATTTACTTACGGACGAGCCTTACCGTGAAATCACTTTTGACGGTAGCGTTATTCCTTTTATTCCAAAGTATTACGACAATACGATAGTTTGCTATTCATACAGTAAATCTCTTTCTCTTTCGGGCGAAAGAATAGGCTACTTAGCAATTAGTGAAAAATGTGAAAACTATAAAGAAGTTTATAGCGCTTGCTTAGGCGCAGGAAGAAGCCTTGGCTACGTATGCGCGCCGTCGCTTTTTCAAAAACTAATTGCAAAATGTAGCGATGAACTTTGCGATATGTCCGTTTATAAAGACAATCGCGATATACTAGTAGAAAATTTAACTAAATTCGGTTTTAACTGCGTAAATCCAAAAGGTGCGTTTTACCTATTTTTAAAATGTCCTATTAGCGACGCTAACGAGTTTAGCGACGT
>JAZOMW010000028.1:0-6902 GCA_045654225.1 Christensenellaceae bacterium
TTTTACACTTGTATTAAATAAATTTTTTAAAATTATGTATTGTAATTATTATATTTATGTGATAAAATATTTAATATTTATTAAATAATATAGGAGGCTTTGTAATTTTATGGAGAATAAACTTACAAAAAAATATGGTCTTATAACGGCTATATGTATGGTTGTTGGTATAGTTATTGGCTCTGGTATTTTCTTTAAAGGTCAAGTTATACTTAACGCAACAAAAGGTAACGTATGGTTAAGTGCTCTTGCTTGGGCAATAGGTGGTATAGTAATGGTAATTTGTGCATCACAATTTGCTATTATGGCTACAAAATACTCAAAAGTAAACGGCGTTGTTGACTATGCCGAAGAAACTTGCGGTAGTAGATACGCATATTACGTTGGTTGGTTTGCAACCACAATATACTATCCTGCAATGACTTCGGTTTTAGCATGGGTTTCGGCAAGATATTTCGGCGTATTATTCGGCTGGTCGCTCGTATCGGCAGAAGTTATGATTTTAGCAGGCTTCTTCCTTATAATGTCATACGTAGTAAACGCTCTTTCACCTAAAATTGCAGGTTATTTCCAAGTGTCTGCAACGGTTATAAAACTTATACCGCTTGTTTTAATGAGTATAGTTGGTATTATTGCAGGTTTAATAAACGCACCGGACGGAAACGTTGGTATGTTAATTCAAAACTTTGTAGGTAACGAACTTTCTAAATCTGCGGGTATGTCTGAATTATTTGCAGGTGTTTGCGCAACTGCGTTTGCTTACGAAGGTTGGATTATTGCAACGTCAATTAATAGTGAAATTAAAGACGCTAAAAGAAACTTGCCACTTGCTCTTTTCTTAGGTGCAATTATAGTAGTTGTAATTTATATTCTATACAACGTTGCAATTTGTGGTGGCGCGCCTATGGCTGACTTAATGAACGATGCAAAAGGTTCTCCTTACGCGTTTGAACAAATATTTGGTAAAGTTGGCGGAACTATTTTAAACGTATGTATAGTAGTTTCATGCTTAGGTACGTTAAACGGCTTAATGCTTGGCTCAACTCGTGGCTTATATTCAATTTCAGTTCGTGGCGAAGGTCCACTTCCTAAAACGTTTAGCCAAGTTGACGAGCAAACTAATATGCCAACAAACTCTGCAATATTCGGTTTATTCGTATGCGCTGCATGGCTCGTTTATTTCTACGGCGCTAACTTAACAACTCCTTGGTTTGGCTTATTTAGTTTTGATAGTTCTGAACTTCCTATCATTACTATTTACGCTATGTATATTCCTATGCTTATAATGTGGGTTGTTAAAGAAAAGGATTTAAGCGTATTTAAGAGATTCGTTCTTCCTATACTTGCAATTATTGCATGCTTATTCTTAGTATTCGTTGCGGTTTGGAGCCACGGTGTAACTCCTTTCTTAAACGCACAAGCAGAAGGTAAGTTCTCGTTCCCTGTATTATTCTACCTTATTATTTACGTAGTAATTATGGCTGTGGGCTTCTTATTCTCAAAAGATTTTAAAAAACTTATAAAAAAATAATTTAATAACACAATAAATTAACCGCCTTAAACGAAAATTTCGTAGTTTTAAGGCGGTTTTTTTTACGTATAGTAGTAAAATTTTAATTTATTATTGATTTTGTAAAAAATATATAGTATAATTATTAAATATAAGCTATAAAGGTGGATATATGGATTTAAGTGCAGTATGTAAAGCGTTAAACTTAAAAGGTGAACTAGTTGACTTTGAAGTTTTAAAAGGCGGAAATATTAACACTACCTATAAAATTAACTGTATTGACGGTAGCAAACGCTATGAATATTTGCTTCAAAATATAAATAAATTTGTATTTAAAGAGCCTGTTAAGGTTATGGAAAATATAGTAAACGTTACCGACTATATAGAAAACCATCGCAACGAATATTCGCTTTATAATTTAGTATTTAATAAAACCGAAGACGGAACTCCTTTCGTTATTGACGAAAACGGCAACTATTGGCGTTCAACTCTTTATATTAACTGTGTAACGTTTGAAAGTACGGATAATTTATCGCTAATTAAAGAAGCGGGCAACGCTTACGGCGAATTTATATATGCATTGCGCCATTTTAACGCTTCAATACTTTACGAAACAATACCTAACTTTCACAACACAAAAAAACGTATAAACGATTTAGAAAAAACAATTTCAATTTCAACTAACACCAAAAAGAAAGAAACCAAAAAAGAAGTTGAATATATACTTTCTAATAAAGAAATAGCTTCAACACTTGTTAATTTAATTGAAAAGGGCGAACTTCCTATTCGCGTTACGCATAACGATACGCGCAATAATAACGTAGTATTTGATATAAACACGCTAAAAGCGCTTGCCGTTATTGACCTTGATACTATTATGCCGGGCATTACCGCATACGATTTTGCCGATGGTGCTCGTTCAATATGCTCATCTACGGCAGACGATGAAGAAGACCTTTCAAAAGTATATTTTAACCTTGAAAAATTCGAAGCGTTTACGAAAGGTTATCTTAAAAAAATGAGCCTTATTTTAACAGAAAAAGAAATTGAAACTCTTGGTTTAAGCGTATTTATAATAACACTTGAATTAGGTTCAAGATTTTTAGAAGATTACTTAAAGGGCAACGTTTACTTTAAAGTAAAATATGAAAATCATAACTTAGTTAGAGCGCGTTGCCAACTTGCTTTGGCAAAAGACGTAATGTCAAAAATGAGCGAAATTAACGAAATTATAAAAAAATACACAAAATAAAATGGCAATTTTAGAAACTATAAACAACTGTAACGACGTTAAAAAACTTAATATTAACGAGTTAAAAACGCTTGCTAGTGAAATTCGCGAGTTGATTATTGAAACCACGAAAACTAACGGCGGTCATTTAGCGTCTAATTTAGGAACGGTTGATTTAATAGTTGCGCTATTTTACGTTTTTGATTTTGAAAAAGATAAAATGATATTTGACGTTGGGCATCAGTCTTACGCGTATAAAATTTTAACCGATAGGTTTAAAAATTTTTCTTCACTTAGAAGTGAAGACGGAATAAGCGGATTTCCCGACGGTTTTGAAAGTAAATATGATGCTTTTACCACCGGACACGCCGGAACTTCAATTTCCGCAAGTTTAGGCTACTGTTTTTCACGCGATTATTTAGGTGAAGACTATTACGTTGTAAATTTGGTTGGTGATGCATCTTTTTTTAATGGTGAAAATTTAGAAGCAATTACTTATAGCGATAAAAAACCTAATAAATTTTTATGTATTTTTAACGATAACGGTATGTCTATTGATAAAAATAGAAACGCGGTGTATAAATTTGTTTCAAAGGTTACTATATCTAAACGCTATAATTCCTTTAATAATTTTTTAGGCAATTTAATAGGTAGAACATGGCTTGGTAAATTGCTTATGCGTTTTAAATTGTTTATTAAACGCTCGTTATCGCTTTATACTATTTTAGATAACGTTGGCGTTAAATACGTTGGTGTTTTTGACGGGCACGATATTAAAACTCTTATAAAAATACTTAAAAATATAAAAGATAGCAGTAACGCAACTTTACTTCATTTAAAAACTAAAAAAGGTAAAGGGTATAACGAAGCGGAAGAAAACTCTTCAAAATATCACGGCGTTAGCGCTAATTTAGAAAAATCAAACAACGAATTTTCAAATAGCGTTAGTCAAATTTTGATAGATTTAAAACAAAATGAAAACAGTATAGTTGCTATTACCGCGGGTATGAAAGACGGTGTTGGTTTAACAGAATTTGCTGACGTTTATCCAAATTCTTTTATTGACGTTGGAATTGCTGAAGAATGCGCCGTTACGCTTGCAGGAGGTATGGCAAAGGGCGGTTTAAAACCGATACTATTTATGTATTCAACCTTTTTACAACGCGGTTACGACCAAATTCTTCACGATATATGCCTTCAAAACTTGCCGGTTATTATATGTATTGATAGGGCAGGTTTCGTTGGAAATGACGGTAAAACGCATCAAGGCTTGTTTGATATATCTTACTTATCGCACTTGCCAAATTTAAAGATTTTTGCACCTAAAAACACGGAAGAATTAAACGATGCGTTAAAAATTGCGTTAAAACTAAATTCCCCCGTATGTATAAGGTATCCTAACGGTGACAAAATTGAACTTAAAACCTTAAAACCGCTTGACTACACGCTTACTTGGGAATACGTTAAAAATGCCTCTAAAAACTCAATTTTAGCGGTTGGACCGCGAATGAACGAACTTGCCCTTAAAGTTTATAACGAAGTTAAAAACGTAACCGTTATAAACGCGCGTACAGTTAAACCGCTTGACTATAAACTTTTACTTGAAATTAAAGATACGAATATAATAACACTTGAAGAAAACGCAAAACTTGGCGGTTTTGGCTCGATGGTGGTTAATTTTTATAAAGAAAACGGAATTGACGCTAGCGTAAACGTTTTAGCGGTTGAAGACGAGTTTGTTAAACACGCATCCGTTGAAAATCAACTTAAATTAAGCGGTTTTACCGTTGAAAATATTAAAAAATTATTAAAATAAAATTTGATTATTGTAAGATTTTTGGTAGGCTTAACGCCTACCTTTTTTTATTAAAAAAAAGTTGTCCGTATCTGTTCTAAATACAGTTATATTTTAATATCATTTACTATGCTAAACTATTTGCCAAACCGATTAGTTAAAACACTTAAAAAAGTAAACTTAAATTTAGTTTGTGAAATAAGGTTTAGGCAAAACTCAAAAATTTTACTAAACCTTGACGGTAAATTAGTTTTACTTAATGAAATTGTAACTCGTGAAGAAATTGAAGAAATTGTTTATAATGCGTGTAAAAAATCGATATATTCGTACGAAGAACAAATCAAACGCGGTTATATTACTACTGAAAACGGCGTTAGAATAGGCTTGTGCGGAGAATTCGTGACGAAAAACGACGAAGTAATAACTATTAAAAATTTTTCTTCGCTTTGTATTAGGTTCCCGCACGAAAAATGCGGTTTTGCTTTAAATTTTGTTGATAAAGTATATAACGGCGGTAGCGTTTTAGTGATTTCTAAAAGCGGGGTTGGAAAAACTACGTTTATTCGTGATTTTTCACGGTGTATAAACTTAAAAAACTGTATAAACACGATAATTATTGACGAGCGAAACGAAATTGTTGCGTCTTATAGCGGTGCTAGATTTGACGTTGGTGAAACCGTTGACGTTTTAACTTATTCAAATAAAGCATACGGCTTTAATCAGGCTATAAGAACGCTTAATCCGTCGTTAATAATTACTGACGAGTTAATGACTGAAAGTGATATAAAAGGCGTAGAAACCGCCGTTTTAAGCGGTGTGGACGTTGTTGCTACTATTCACGCAAACAGTTTAAGCGACGTTAGGAATAAAGATTTTATAAAAAACTACGTAAACCTTTTTAAATACTACGTTTTACTAGAAATTATAGACGGAAAAAGGGTAGTTGCGGTCTTTAATGAAAGCGGAGAAAAGATATGTTCGTATTAAAACTTTTAATCGGCGTTTTGGCGATTATTACTTTTACTAAAATAGGCGTAAACAAGTCGAAAAATCACGAGCAAATTTATTCGTTTTATAGTTCTTTGTGCGTTTTTTGTAACAACTACGTCAACGAGTTAAAATATTCAAAAAAAGAACTTGAAACGCTCATAAATAAAGAGTATTCAAGTACTGATTTTGTTTTATGTTTAAATAGTTTTATTGAAAAAAAATATAAAAACTCGTTATATTTTCCTACTTTTTTAAGTCAAATTGAAATAGATAAACTAACTGCATTTTTTGAGTGTTTAGGTAAAAGTGATAGCGTTTCACAACAAGGCGTAATAAACAATTATTTAGAAGATTTCAAAAAGTTAAAAAACGAAAAATACGAACTTTTTAACAAATACAAAGTTTTTTATAAAAAATTAGGCTTTTACGTTGGCTTAATTATGTTAATTATGGTGGTTTAATGACGTTTGATATAGATATAATTTTTAAAATTGCGGGCATAGGAATTTTAATAACCGTACTTTGCCAAGTGTTAAAAAAATCCGAAAGAGACGATATTGCAACGCTCGTTAGTTTAGCAGGGCTAATTATCGTTTTAATGCTCGTTATAAGTATGATTAGCGAACTTTTTATTCAAATTAAAGACATTTTTGGACTTTATTAGTTATGGAAATTTTAAAAATCGTACTAATAGGGGTGATAGGCGCGTTTTGTTACGTCTTTTTATCATCTACAAAATCTGAAATAGCACCGCTTTGTTTACTAGCAACCGGTTTAATTTTAATTATTGAAGTTCTAAATTATTTGCTAATAAGCGTTGATTTTTTTAAAGAACTTTCACAAAAAAGCGGAATAAGTGGTGAACTTTTAACAACGGTTTTAAAAATTATGGCAATTTCATACGTTTTAGAGTTTAGTATGTCATTATGTGAAGATTTAAACGTAAAATCCATTCAAACTAAACTTGCTTTTTCAGGAAAACTTATAATTTTTGTATTATCTTTACCTATATATAAAGAATTATTTAACGTAATAACTTCGTTTATATCATGAAAAAACTACTTTTTATACCTATTTTACTAATAATTTTTATAAAATTTATGCCTATTAGCGTTGTTTACGCTACTGATAATTACGACGATATTATAAACGACGTAATTTCGAGTATAGACGATAATTCATTTAAAGATATAACAAGTTTTTTAAACGAAATATTTAATAGTGATTTATCGCTTAAAGATATGATTATTTCGTTTTTTAACGGTGAACTCAACTTAAATTTTAATACCGTTTTTAAAGTTATAACGAGTGGAATAGGTAGGTTTATAAATGATTTTAGTCCACTTATTTGTTATGTTTTATTTCTTGGAATTTTG
>JAZOMW010000029.1:0-4024 GCA_045654225.1 Christensenellaceae bacterium
AAGTAATTTTTCCTATTTTAGTAACGTTAGTTGTTGGTTTAATTTTACCAGACGCAATGCCACTTTTAGGTATGCTTATGCTTGGCAACTTGCTTAAAGAAAGCGGTGTTACGGATAGGCTTGTTGATACGGCTAAAAACGGCTTAATGAACACCGTAACTATATTCCTTGGCGTTATGGTTGGCTCAAAAGCGGTTGGCTCAACTTTCTTAGCACTTCAAACGCTTGAAATTATCGTTTTAGGTTTAACAGCGTTCATAATAGGTACTGCTTGCGGTATTTTAGTTGCTAAACTTATGAACGTTTTATCAAAAGGTCAAATAAACCCACTTATCGGCTCTGCGGGCGTTTCAGCAGTTCCTATGGCTGCGCGTATTTCGCAAGACGTTGGTAGGGAATACGACCCTAACAATCACTTGCTTATGCACGCTATGGGGCCTAACGTAGCAGGCGTTATAGGCTCGGCAATAGCGGCAGGTGTATTACTTGCATTATTTGGTTAATTTAGGAGATAAAAATGGCTAAAAAAGTAATGATTACGGAAACAATTTTAAGAGACGCGCATCAATCGCAAGCGGCAACTCGTATGAGAATTGACGAAATGATTCCTATGCTTGAAAAACTTGATAACGTTGGTTATTATTCTATTGAAGCATGGGGTGGTGCAACGTTTGACAGTTGCTTACGCTTTTTAAACGAAGACCCTTGGGAAAGATTACGTATTCTTAAAAAACATATCAAAAAAACACCGCTCCAAATGCTTTTAAGAGGTCAAAACCTTTTAGGATATAGGCATTATTCGGACGACGTTGTTGAAAAATTCGTTCAAAAGTCTATTGAAAACGGCATTACCGTTATTAGAGTTTTCGACGCGCTTAACGACGAAAGAAATATGGAAGTTGCAATGAAAGCTATTAAAAAGTACGGCGGTATTTGTGAAGCAACTATTTGCTATACTACGAGTCCGCTTCATACAAACGAGGCTTTCATTAAAAAAGCAAAAATACTTGAAGATATGGGCGCTGACAATATTTGCTTAAAAGATATGGCAAATATATTACTTCCTTATACCGTTTACGAAATTATTAGCGGTATGCGTAAAGTGTTAAAGCCTGAAACTAAAATTCATCTTCACACTCATAACACAACGGGTACAGGCGATATGGTTTATTTAAAAGCCATTGAAGCGGGATGCGATATAGTTGACTGCGCGCTTTCTGCTATGGGTAACGGCACTTCACAACCTGCAACCGAACCTTTCGTTGCAACGCTCAAAGGAACGGAATACGACACGGGTATTGATATTGAAGAGTTATTGCCTATAAACAACTACTTTAAAGGCGTTGCAAAGCGTTTAGAAGACGACGGCATTTTAGACCCGAAAGTTCGCCAAATCGACGTAAACACTCTTTTATATCAAGTTCCGGGCGGTATGCTTTCAAACCTTATGTCGCAATTAAAACAAGCGGGCAAGTTTGAACTTTTTGAAGAATGCTTGAAAGAAGTTCCTAACGTTAGAAAGGACTGTGGATATCCACCACTCGTTACGCCTTCTTCTCAAATAGTTGGCACACAAGCAGTTTTAAACGTGTTACAAGGCGAAAGATATAAAATGGTAACGAAGGAGTTTAAAGCGCTTATGAAAGGCGAATACGGTAAGGTTTTGGGCGAAATTAACGAAGACGTTGCTAAAAAAATTCTTGGCGACGAAAAGCGTATAACTCATAGACCTGCCGACGATTTAAAACCTGAATACGAAAAGTTTAAGGAAGAAATTAAAGAGTATTACACGCAAGAAGAAGACGTACTTTCTTACGCATTGTTTAATCAAGTTGCAATCAACTTCTTTAAATATAGGTTAGCAAGAGATAAAAAAATTGACGTAGATTTAGTAAAAAGTTCGGTATATCCCGTATAATTTGAATTTTTTATTAAAATAGCATTTACATTACAAGTTAAAATATGTTATAATCAATTAGCGAGGGCAAAGTTTTAATAACGCTCTCGCTAATCAATTATAAGGAAGTTTAAAATGAAAACCGTAGTTGTGGGCGGTGGTCCGTCGGGCATGATTTCGGCGTATTTTCAATCTAAAAACGATAGCGACGTAATTTTAATTGAAAAAAACGAAAAATTAGGCAAAAAACTTTATATTACGGGCAAGGGTAGGTGTAATCTTACAAACGATTGTGACGTGCAAACCTTTTTAGCAAACGTGGTTACAAATCCTAAATTTTTAATGAGTTCAATTTACTCTTTTACGCCTACCGATACTATAAACTTTTTTAGCGATATAGGCTTGCCAACGAAAGTTGAGCGGGGCAACCGCGTTTTCCCGATGTCAGACAAGTCTAGTGACGTTATTAAGGTGCTTAAAAATGCTCTTGATAGCGTAGGCGTTACGGTTAAGTATAACGAAACGGTAACCGATATTTTAGTAAAAGATGGTAAAGTTTATAAAGTAAAAACTGATTTAGCCGAATACGAGTGTGATAAAGTTATCGTTGCAACTGGTGGAATTTCTTATGCTTCAACAGGCTCTACTGGCGATGGTTTTACTTTTGCCAAAAAACTTGGGCATGCCGTAACGAGTCTAACGCCGTCGCTTTGCGGTTTTAACTTAAAAGGTGAAGATTATAAGGCGTTGCAAGGTTTATCCCTTAAAAACGTAAAATTAACCGTTAATGACTGCGGTAAAGAGTATTTTAGTGAGCAAGGCGAAATGTTATTTACGCATTTTGGCGTTTCAGGTCCGTTAATATTAACTGCGTCCGCTTTAACAACTAAACGCAGTTTGTCTAATATCAAGTTGTGTATCGACTTAAAGCCCGCGTTAACCGTGCAAGAACTTGACAAGCGTTTACTTCGCGATTTTGAAATAAATAAAAACAAAGCGCTTAAAAATTCGCTTGACTTACTTTTACCAAAAGCACTTATTCCACTCGTTATTAAAAGAAGTGGAGTTGGCGAGTATAAAAAGAATAATGAAATTACGGTTAAGGAAAGGGCAATGCTCGTAAACGTTATTAAGTTTCTTGACTTTTCAGTTGCGTCGCTCCGCGATTTTACCGAAGCCGTTGTTACAAGTGGTGGCGTTTCCGTTAAACAAATTAACCCGTCCACTATGGAAAGTAAACTTGTAAAAGGCTTGTACTTTGTTGGCGAAGTTCTAGATTTAGACGCGTTTACCGGTGGCTTTAATTTGCAAATAGCATTTTCAACAGGTTACGTTGCTGGCAACGATTAAAAATAGAAAAAAGTTTAAAAAATACGATAAAATCTAAAAATATAAGGAGAACTCTTATGATAAATATAGCACTTGACGGCCCATCTGGAAGTGGAAAGTCAACTATTGCAAAAGCACTTTCAAACAAACTTGGTATTTTATATTTAGATACCGGCGCAATGTATCGCGCTTGCGCGTTAAAAGCGCATTACCTTGGAATTGACTGTAAAAACGAAGAACAAGTTAATTCGATTATTGACAAAATTGACATTAAAGTTAAGTATCAAGACGGTACTCAACATACGTATTTAGACGACGTTGACGTTTCAACAGAGATTAGGCAAAATGAAATTTCAATGAAGGCTTCCGCCATTTCCGCTCATAAAAAAATAAGGGAAAAACTCGTTGAATTGCAACGTGAAATTGCATTAAGTACGGACTGTGTTTTAGACGGTAGAGATATTGGCACGTTCGTTTTACCGTTTGCTAAATACAAATTCTTTATAACCGCATCGGTTGAAGAAAGAACGAATAGGCGTTATAAAGAACTTTTAAGCCGTTGTCAAACGGTTGATTACGATACTTTAAAAGCGGAAATAATCGAGCGCGACTATAACGACAGTCATAGAGCAATTGCACCGCTTAAACAAGCGGAAGACGCGGTTTTATTAGACACGTCGTCACTAACGCCTGACCAAGTAATTGAAAAGGTTTTATCGTACGTTAAATAATATTTAAAGAGGACGCTATGTTTTACAAAATTTTAAGACCGTTTATGTGGTTTATATATAAAATTAC
>JAZOMW010000030.1:0-7789 GCA_045654225.1 Christensenellaceae bacterium
TGTTATGTTTAGAGAAACAGATGTAAACGACTTAACTTTTGGTTTAAATAAAGACTACGTTAAGCAAGGCGAAAAGATTATTTCGCAAAAAGAAATTGAAGAGATATAATAATATTACGATAAAACATTTATTTAAACAACGCACACTTTACGGTGTGCGTTTTTTCGTGCCGTTTATAAAGGTATAAGACAAATTTAAGCAAAATAAAACTCCCCCTTTAAAACAAAGGTGGAGTTTTGTATTTAAAACATATTAAAACAAATTTGAAAACAAGTTCATAATAAATTCCCAAAGTGGCGTAACTCTTTCAAAAATAGGCACGAAAATAAGGGATATTATAGACATAAGTTTAATTAAAATGTTCATTGCCGGGCCGGAAGTGTCTTTAAGCGGGTCGCCAACGGTGTCGCCCGTAACTGCGGCTCTATGCGCGCTACTACCTTTACCGCCAAATTTGCCGGACTCTATATATTTTTTAGCGTTGTCCCAAGCACCGCCCGAGTTAGCCATAAATATTGCAAGCATAGTTGACGAAACAAGTCCGCCTATAAGAAGTCCGCCAAGACCAGCAACGCCGAGAATAAATCCCGCCGCAATAGGAGCGATAATTGCAAGTAATCCGGGCGCAATCATTTCGCGGAGCGACGCTTTCGTTGATATATCTATACAACGGTTATAGTTAGGAATATGTTTACCTTCTAAAATGCGCGGGTCGTTTTTGAATTGTAATCTAACTTCTTCTACCATTTTGTTTGCCGCTTTGCCAACGGAGTCAACTGTCATAGCCGCAAAGAGATATGGAAGCATTGCGCCAACTAAAACGCCTATAATAACGGTAGGGTCTAAAAGGCTAATTTCTTTCACGGTAGTTGCTTGAACGAACGATAAAACGAAAGCAAGCGAAGTGAGCGCCGCCGAGCCGATAGAAAAACCTTTACCTATTGCCGCGGTAGTATTGCCAACCGCGTCGAGTTTATCGGTAATTTCACGAACTTCCGCTGGGAGATTAGACATTTGAGCAATACCGCCGGCATTGTCTGCAATAGGTCCGTAACCGTCAACGGAAACGGTAATACCAACGGTACAAAGCATACCTACTGCTGCAAGCGAAATGCCGTAGCCACCGCCAAAGAAATACGAAAGTGCTATTGCTATTACAAGGCTAAATATGGTAAGACAAGTTGATTTCATACCAATGCCAAGGCCAGAAATAATGTTTGTTGCGTGCCCCGTTTGCGATTCTTTTGCAATTTGTTTAACGTATTTATATTTTTCCGACGTATAAAGTTCGGCAACCAAACCTATAATTATACCCACAATAAGCCCAGAAAGAATGCAAAGTAAATATTGCCACTTGTTAAGGAAGAATATAGATAATAAAACGGAAGCTACAACTACTATGCCCGTTGCAATATACGTTGCAATATTAAGGGCAACGTGAGGCGCTTGCCATTTTTTTGCGCGAACTATAATAGTTGAAATTACTGACGCTAAAATACCAACGCCACAAATAAGGAGTGGAAAAAGTATAAACTTATAACTATTCGGGCTTGACTTAAACGAGAAAAGCGCCATTGTCAAGCAAGAAATAATAGAGCCTATATAAGATTCGGTAAGGTCGGAGCCCATACCGGCAACGTCGCCAACGTTGTCGCCAACGTTATCGGCTATCGTTGCGGGGTTTCTTGCATCGTCTTCCGGTATGCCTGCTTCAAGTTTACCAACTAGGTCTGCGCCAACGTCAGCAGCCTTCGTGTATATGCCACCGCCAACGCGAGAAAATAACGCAATAAGCGAACAACCCAAACTGTAACCGGTAAGAATTTGAATAGGGAAGGAAAGGTCTTTTGTTAAAAAGTAAGCAACAAGAAAAATTACGGTAAGACCAAAAAGACCAAAGCCCGCAACGGCAAGTCCTAAAACCGCGCCTCCGCTAAAAGCCGTTTTAAGCGCGCCCGACATACCTTCTTGTTCGGCTTTAATAGCCGTTCTTGCATTTGCCTTCGTTGCAATAGACATACCTATCCAACCCGCGGTAGCAGAGAAGAGAGCGCCTATAACGAAACAAAGGGCGGATTGCCAACCGATACCGTCTGCGCCTTTAAAAGCGGGAATAAAACCTAAAATAGTTAAAATTATGCCAACCGCTAAAACGAAAGGAATAATAAGTTTATATTCACGAGTAAGAAAGGTTATTGCGCCACCGTGAATATATTGCTCGATTTCTTCTACTTTTTTGTTGCCGAGTTTTAAACGCGATATTCTATGAAACAAAACGAATACGAACGCTATTGTAACAACTGCCGAAAAAGCAACGAGTGTTAAACAAGTGTAAATTGTTGCTTGCATTTTATAAGTCTCCCTTATAATTTATTTTTGCAGAGTATTATTTATATAATATACAATATAACACAAAGTTTAGGTAATTCAAAATAAAAAAACACCAAAAAATAAAGAGATGGCGTTATTTTATACATATTTTAAAAAAAATTATAAAATCTTTCGTGCAAATGATAAAAAATTATAACTAAAATTATAACTTTCATCAAAAAAACAAACTAAAAAACATAAAAAATTTATTAGAACGTTTAATAAAAGAATTTTAATGCAAATAAAAAAGGCTTGAAAAATCAAGCCGTTTTTTTATTTTTAATTTTATTCGCTTTTTGGCGCAGGTTTTCTTTTATTTAAAAAATACGCAAGAACGCAAACGCCAACAACTAAAACTAAACCTATAACGTCGGTTATAGTTTCCGGAATAATTAAGAGTAAACCGCCAACTGCGGAAACTATTCTTAATACAAGCGGAACTTTTGAAAACGCGTAGCCTTGCAATCCAACCGAAACGCCGAACATACCTATAAGTGAAGTAAGAGTTATTAAAACAACTTCTTATGTAAAAAGTTAAGTAAAAAGGCGTAAAATTTACTTTATTTTGGTATTTTTTAATAAAATCATATCTAAATTTTAGCAAATATTGACAGCATTGTTTTGCCTTGTTATAATACGGCTATGAAAAAACTAAAAAAGTTTAAAATATTTTCAATAATTTTTTGCGCCGTTTTACTGCTTTTAATAGCCTTTCCTATTATAAAATATTTTACGGGCTATAAAATTTATCGCAATATTTCATACGGCGAAAGCGTTAATAACGTTATAGATATTTATATTCCAAGTAGCGCAAAAAACGAGCGTAATAGCGGGTTAGTTTTATTTATTCACGGTGGCTCGTGGATGGCGGGCGATAAAAGTGAAGAAGACGCAAGGTGTAGGCTTTTGGCAAGCCACGGCTACGTAACGGCAACGCTTAATTATACGCTTTACAGTAAAGAAACGCCGTCTAATTACAACGTTTTTAAAGTGCTTAACGAAATTGACTTAGCGCTTTTAAAAGTTAAAAATTTTGCGCTTGAAAAGGGTGTAAATTTACAAAAAGCGGGCATTTCAGGCTATTCTGCGGGCGCGCATTTGGCAATGCTTTATTCGTATTCGCGCGCAAAAACCGCTCCGCTTGAAATTGTGTTTACCGCAAGTATGGCAGGCCCTGCAATAATAGAAAAAGACGTTTGGGGAATAGATTTAACTACTCAAATTGCCACCATTTTAAGTGGGCAAGCGGTAACGAGTGAAATGGTTGAAAACGGAACTGCAAATGAAATTTTATCTAAAATTTCGCCCGTTTCATATATAAACGAAAATAGTGTAAAAACACTAATTATTCACGGGGGAAAAGACGATATAGTTTCTATAAAAAACGCGCAATCGCTCATACAAAAACTTGAAGAAAACGGCGTAGATTACGAGTATTTTTGCTTAGAAAATTCTACGCACTCACTTGCGCATAATCCCTTTAAACATCTTGAATTTTTAAAAAGTCTTTTAAGCAATAGTAAAAAAGCGTTTTAAAAGGCTAAAAACTATAAAATTACGCTTAAAAAACAGTTGCAAACAACAAAAAAATATAGTATAATTTTTTTAAAATTAAATTACTAAAAACGATATTAGCAAAAATCAAGTATTTTTACCAAGTTTTATTTAGAGAGTTGCCGTTTGGTGCAAGGCAATTAAGCCGTAAAAAGAATTACGCTTTTGCAAGTTGCTTTCTTTTAGTTAAAGCCGTTTGGGCGCGTTATAGCCCGTAGTGTTTACACTCGTAAGGCCTAAATATTTAGGCGAACAGAGGTGGTACCGCGATTTTATTTATTCGCCCTCTTGCAATTTTTTTTGCAAGCGGGCTTTTTATTTTTTACAATGGAGTATTTTATATGCCTATAACCGATTTATTAACAAAAAATTCAGCCTTTTATTCGGGCGACGTATGTTTGGTAGAAATTAACCCTAAACTTGAAGAAGGCAAGCTTATGACTTGGCGTGAATTTTCACTTATTCAAGCAACTTCTACCGAGGCGTTTCGTAGAGAAATTACTTGGGGCGAGTTCCAAAAAAGTTCAAACCGCTTTGCAAACCTTTTACTTTCAAGGGGCATAAAAAAAGGCGAAAAAGTAGCCATTTTACTTATGAACTGTTTAGAGTGGCTACCAATATATTTTGGCATATTAAAAGCGGGCGCGGTTGCCGTTCCGCTAAACTTTCGTTACACGGGCGAAGAAATTGCGTATTGCTTAGAAAAGGCGGACTGTGAACATATACTTTTCGGCCCTGAGTTCGTTGGTAGAATAGAAGGCATTTGCCACAAAGTAAGAAGAGTTAAAACTTGGCTTTACGTTGGTGAAGACTGTCCCGTTTTTGCCGAGAGTTACGATAGGCTCGTAAACTTTTGTAGTTCCAAACTTCCAAACGTTAAAATTGACGATGAAGACGACGGCGCAATTTACTTTTCTTCCGGAACAACGGGTTTTCCAAAGGCAATACTTCACTCGCACAAAAGTTTAATGCACTCTGCAACCGTTGAACAACAACACCATAAGCAGACCAAAGAAGATACTTTTTTATGTATTCCACCGCTTTATCATACGGGCGCAAAGATGCACTGGTTCGGCTCGTTAATGGCGGGCTCGAAAGCCGTTTTACTTAAAGGCACTGAGCCAAAGTGGATTATAAAAGCCGTTGCCGAAGAAAAATGCTCAATCGTATGGCTTTTAGTTCCTTGGGCGCAAGATATTTTAGACGCAATTGATAGGGGCGAAATCGACGTTACCGCTTACGACCTTTCAAAATGGCGTTTAATGCACATAGGCGCTCAACCCGTACCGCCAAGTTTAATAAAGCGTTGGCTTAAAGTGTTTCCACATCACAAATACGACACTAACTACGGTTTATCCGAGTCAATAGGCCCTGGTTGCGTGCATTTAGGTATGGAAAACGTACATAAAGTAGGCGCAATAGGAAAGGCGGGTTACGGCTGGCAAACTATGATTGTTGATGAAAACCGTAACGCTGTTAAAAAAGGCGAAGTAGGCGAACTTGCAGTTAAAGGCGACGGCGTTATGAAGTGCTATTATAAAGATGAAGAAGCAACCAAAGAAATTTTAAAAGACGGTTGGCTCTTTACCGGCGATATGGCTATGGAAGACGAAGACGGCTTTATATATTTAGTAGATAGAAAAAAAGACGTTATTATTTCGGGCGGTGAAAACATTTATCCCGTTCAAATTGAAAACTTTATTAGAAAGCACGACCTTGTTAGTGACGTTGCCGTTATAGGCGTTCCCGATAAGCGACTTGGCGAAGCAACCTTGGCAATAGTTCAACTTAAAGACGGTGCTACTTTAACAGAAGAAGAGATAAACGACTACTGTTTAGAACTTCCAAGATATAAAAGACCTAAAAAGGTGGTTTTTGCAACCGTTCCAAGAAATCCAACTGGCAAAATTGAAAAGCCTAAATTAAGAAAGCAATACGGAAGCGACGGTCTTGTATCTAAACAAAACGAATTATAAATAATGGAGAAAATTATGAAAAAACTTATGCTTGGCAACGCTGCCGTTGCAAGGGGTGCTTACGAAGCGGGCGTAAAAGTAGTGTCTTCTTACCCTGGTACTCCAAGTACGGAAATAACTGAAAATATCGTAAAATATGAAGACGTTTACGTTGAGTGGGCGCCAAACGAAAAAGTTGCTTGCGAAACGGCAATAGGCGCGTCTATTGCGGGCGCTCGCGCTATGACTTGTATGAAACACGTTGGCTTAAACGTTATGGCCGACCCTGTTTTTACCGTTAGTTACATAGGCGCAAACGGCGGTTTGGTTTTATGCGTGGCGGACGACCCTGGTATGCACTCTTCTCAAAACGAGCAAGATTCAAGGCACTATGCAAAGGCTTCAAAAATTCCTATGTTAGAGCCGTCTAATTCAAGCGAGTGTAAAGAATATACTAAACTTGCTTTTGAATTAAGCGAGCAATTTGACGTGCCCGTGTTTATTAGGCTTTCAACGAGAGTTTCACACTCGCAAAGTTTAGTTGAAGAAGTTGAGCCTAACACAGTTCCTTTAAAGCCTTATGAAAAAAACATCGCTAAAAACGTAATGATGCCTGCAAACGCAATAAAAAGGCACGTTGTGGTTGAAGAAAGGCAGTTAAAACTTCAAGAGTACGTGGAAACTTCGCCTTTAAACGTAGTTGAAAATAACGGCGCAAAAATAGGCGTAATAACTTCGGGCGTAACTTATCAATATGCAAAAGAAGCGCTTAAAGATAGCGTTAATTATTTAAAGCTCGGCATGGTTTATCCGTTGCCTAAAAATCTTATAAAAGAATTTGCAAAAGGCGTTGAAACTCTTTACGTTTTAGAAGAGTTAGACCCGTTCATTGAAGAATTTGTTAAAGCGCTTGGCATTACCGTTAAAGGTAAAAGCGAGTTTAGTCTTTTAGGCGAATATAGCCAAAATTTAATTAAAAAAGTGGTTTTAAACCAAACCGTTGAAAATTTAACTACGCAAAAAGAACTTCCAAAACGCCCGCCGGTTATGTGCGCGGGTTGTCCGCATAGGGGAACGTTTTACGTTTTAAATAAACTCAAAGTTACGGTTTCGGGCGATATAGGTTGCTATACGCTTGGCGCGGTTGCTCCGCTTTCTAGCGTAGATACAACTATTTGTATGGGTGCCTCTATTAGTTCGGCTCACGGTATGGTTAAGGCAAGGGGCAAAGAATTTTCTAAAAAGTTAGTTGCAGTAATTGGCGATTCTACCTTTATGCACTCTGGAATAACCGGTCTTATTGACGTGGTTTATAATAAAAACAACAACACCGTTATTATTCTAGACAACTCTATCACGGGCATGACTGGCCATCAAGAAAATCCAACCACGGGCTTAACCATTAGAAACGAACCAACAAAAACGGTTGATTTAGTTGCTCTTTGCAAAGCCGTTGGCGTTGATAGGGTTAGAGTTGAAGACCCGTTTGACGTTAAAGGTTTTGAGACCGCGGTTAAGGAAGAATTAAGCGCTGACGAGCCTTCGGTTATTATTGCACGCCGTCCTTGCGCGCTATTAAAAGGCGTTAAATACGACGGTAAGTTTACGGTTAAAGAAGATAAATGCCGTTCTTGCAAAAAATGTATGAAACTTGGCTGTCCTGCTATTATTTTTGAAGACGGAAAGGCTAAAATTCAAGAAACGCAATGTATCGGTTGCGGACTTTGTATAAACGTTTGTCCGTTTAACGCCATCTCAAAGGAGGAAGAATAATATGACTAAAAATATTATGATTGTTGGTGTTGGCGGTCAGGGTACCCTTCTTGCCAGCAGAATTTTGGGAAATACCGTTATTGAAGAAGGCTATGATGTAAAGGTTTCTGAAGTTCACGGAATGAGCCAGAGAGGC
>JAZOMW010000031.1:0-57343 GCA_045654225.1 Christensenellaceae bacterium
TCTTTTAAAAGATTTTTAACGTACTCCCTTTGCGTGTGCTTGTTTGCAGGGCAAGGGTTGTGTAGTATGGGAAAATCTTTGGTAAAAGAATAAACGTCTCTTTCGCGAGCGTAAATTAAAGGTCTAATTACGGTTAAGTCTTGGCGCGAAAGTTCAGTTACAGGGTGAAACGTTGAAATTCTACCTTCGTAAAACATTGATAAAAAGAAAGTTTCAATTAAATCGTCACCGTGGTGGCCCAAAGCCACTTTGTTACACCCTAACTCTTTTGCCTTACCGTTAAGCGCGCCCCTACGCATATTGGCGCATAACGAACACGGATTTTTTTCCTTCCTTTCGTTAAAAACGACTTCGGCAATTTGCGTTTTTTCTACGACGTATTCAACGCCTAAACTTTCAACGAACTCTTTTAAGGCTTTCTTTTCACCCTCGTCGTAATCTAATCCCATATCAACCGTTATTGCAACGAGTTCGAATTTATTTGGATAAAAACGCCTTATTCCGTTAAGCGCGCAAAGTAGCGCAAGGCTATCTTTTCCGCCCGATAAGCCTACGGCAACTTTATCGCCGTCTTGTATCATTTTATAATCGTCTAACGCGCGACGAACGGGACTCATAAGTTGTTGAAGCGTCATAAAAAACTCCTTAAATAATATATATCTATTTTACAATTAAACGGCTAAAATTTCAATCTTTTTGTTTATATTATTAAGGCGATGTCACAAAAAAATAACTGATTAGTAATTTTTACAATTTGGTGAGAAAAACACAAAAAGAACGAGTGTTCTTGTAAGGGCGCATACTTGTAAAGTATGTAACTGAACAAAACACGAAGTAATTTGCAGTGTTTTTCCGCCAAAAATCAGTTAGATTGTGTGACAGAGCCATTATTAAAAAGCTCAACGCTTTTTAATGCGTTGAGTTTTTCATTTCTTTTTTTGCTAAATAAAACGCAACTATAAACCCTACTGCGAATAATATAACCGCCAAAACTACGTCTAAAACGTAAACGCCTTGTTTTCCCCACAACAAGTAAATTTCATAAGAGTCGGGGTTGAAAAACATTGAAATTATAGAGCCGAGCGAAAGCCCAACTATAAACGTAAAAGCCAAATTTTTTATTTTAGAAAATATATACGTCATTAATTTTGAAAAAGTAACCACGCCTAATAAAAAGCCTAAAACTAACGCGATATATATTAAAAATACGCCTGCAAAACTTAACCAAAACGTAAAACTTATGCTATCTACTAGCGCGGTAAAGATGCCAAGCATCATAAGAAGCGCCGTTGCGCTTAAACCTGGAACTACTTGCGTTATTCCCATTAAGTAGCCAACGGGTACGCATAGTAAAATAAACCACCATTTAGGCGCTTTAAAAAGTTCTACTATCTCAACGCTTGAACCGTTGCTTGAAAGTAAAACGCTAATAACGCCAAACGCAACGGGAACTAACGCGCCAAGCAAAAGTATTAAAAAGTTTTTTGCGGTAATTTTTACGTCCTTAATCTCGTTTAAAACTGCTGGAAAAGCCCCGCACATTAGCCCTGCAAACAAACAAATCATTGCAAACGGCAAAAGGTTTATTAGGCTTTTTACAAATATTAAGCCGAGTAGCATTCCTATTACCATACCTAATAATATAGGTAGTAAAAAGTTTATGCACTTTTTAAAATCTTTAAAAATATTGCCTATGGCAAAAAGCATTTGCGCGTATAAACCAAAAATAATTGCTATCGTTGAACCACTAATACCGGGAACGACAACGCCTATACCTATTAAAAATCCAAGCAACGCACTTTTAAGCCAAGTTTTTTTGTTATATTTTTCAAGTTCTACGTTTAAAGTTCCGTTTTCCATACTTCACCTTTATTTTTTTATAGAATAGCACATAACGCGGGTTTAGTCAACGGCTATAGTAAAGTATCGCCATTATTTTACCTTATTTTCACTACTCTTTAATTTTTATAATTGACAACTTTATTTAAAGCATATATAATATTATATACGTTGTTATAATAATTATAATAATAGAAAATATATGGAGTAAGTAAATGAAGTATTATTTACACGAAAGTAGCGAAGTTTTAGCCGAAGTAAAATCAAGCATTGACGGTTTTACTACCGAAGAAGCGCAAAAGCGCCTTGAAGCAAACGGCAAAAACAAACTTGCAGAAGGTAAAAAAATGTCTTTAATTAAAAGGTTTTTCCTTCAACTTGTAAACCCGATGATTATAGTATTGTTAATTGCCGCTGCAATTAACCTTGTAACCGTAATTATTGAAAATTCTATGGGCGGTAACGAATCGCTTGCGGAATTCTTTATCATCGTTGGCGTAGTATTATTAAACGCAATACTCGGCGTTATTCAAGAAGGTAAAGCCGAACAAGCCATTGAAGCGCTTAAAGAAATGACGGCTTCAACTTGTAAAGTTTTGCGTGACGGAACTTTAAAGGCAATAAAGAACGAAGACGTTGTAGTTGGCGATATCATCATTTTAGAAGCGGGTGACGCAGTTCCTGCCGACCTTCGTATTTTAGAGTGTGCATCGCTTAAATGTGAAGAAGCGGCTTTAACCGGTGAAAGCGTTCCCGTAACTAAACAAGAAGAAGTTTTAGAACTTGGCGACAATAAAGATATTACGCTTGGCGATAGAAAGAATATGCTTTATATGGGTAGCACGGTTGTTTACGGTAGAGCAAAAGCCGTTGTTGTTGCTACGGGTATGGATACCGAAATGGGCAAAATTGCAAACGTTCTTGCTCAAACGGAAAACGAAGTTACACCACTTCAAAAGAAGTTAAACTCTCTTTCTACAATTTTAAGTTTCTTAGTATTAGGTATTTGCGTGTTCATATTCATATTTAAAATTATTATGGACTTTGATGGTGGCGATATTTTTGATACTATACTTGAAAGTTTCATTTCCGCAGTTTCACTTGCCGTTGCCGCAATTCCGGAAGGTTTAGCAACCGTTGTTACTATCGTATTATCAATGGGTATGACTAAAATGGCTAAAAACAAAGCCGTTGTTAAACGCTTAACCGCCGTTGAAACGCTTGGTTGTACGCAAATTATTTGTTCTGATAAAACGGGCACTTTAACTCAAAACAAAATGACCGTTGTTGAACACTACGGCGACAATAAAGAAAGAATTGCCACCGCAATGACTCAATGTTGCGACGCGGTTTTAGATAAAGAAACGCTTTTAGCAAAAGGCGAGCCAACCGAGTGCGCGCTTGTAAACTTTGCTTATAGCGTAGGCGTTAATAAAAACGACGTTGACGCTAGCCACCCAAGAGTAAGCGAAGCACCGTTTGACAGTATGCGTAAAATGATGTCAACCCTCCACTCGTACGACGGTAAGGTTACTCAATTTACAAAAGGCGCGCCTGATGAAATTTTAAAGCGTTGCACTCATTATATGGAAAACGGCAAAGCCGTTAAAATGACGGATGAAAAACGCGCTGAAATTTTAAACGCCAACAAACAAATGGCAGATAAAGCGCTCCGCGTTTTAGCAGTTGCTGAAAAACAATACGACGCTGTTCCTACGTTTAACGACCCTAGCGAAATTGAATTAGACCTTGTATTCCTTGGCTTAACGGGTATGATTGACCCTGTTAGACCAGAAGTTAAAGACGCTATCGCTCTTTGTAAAGAAGCAGGTATTAGACCTATTATGATAACCGGCGACCATATTGACACCGCCGTTGCAATAGCAAAAGAACTTGGAATTATAACCGACGCGTCCGAGGCTATGATGGGCTCGCAAATTGACGAACTTTCTGACGAAGAGTTTGAAAAGAAGTTAATGACTTTATCCGTTTTTGCAAGAGTTCAACCAGAACATAAAGTTAGAATAGTTACAACGTTTAAAAAACTTAACTATATTACCGCTATGACGGGTGACGGAGTAAACGACGCACCAAGTATCAAATGCGCGGACATCGGCGTTGGTATGGGCATTACTGGTACTGACGTTACGAAAGGCGCTGCCGACATGGTTTTACAAGACGATAACTTTGCAACGATAGTTGACGCGGTTGGCGAAGGTAGAAGAATTTACGAAAATATCCGTAAGGCTATTCAATTCCTTTTATCAAGCAACCTTGCCGAAGTTGTTTCAATGTTCCTTGCAACTATGCTTGGTTTTACGCTTTTAAGACCTATGCACCTACTTTGGATTAACCTTATTACAGACACCTTCCCTGCACTCGCACTTGGTATGGAACAAGGTGAAGACGATATTATGAAACGCAAGCCAAGAAGTCCACAAGAAAGTATTTTTGCAGGCGGTATTGGTATAAACGTTGTTTTACAAGGTATATTTATAGGTCTTGTAACTCTCTTATCGTTCTTAATAGGTCATTGTATTGAAAACAATGGCGTTTGGGAATGGATATTCCACGACGCTGGCGACATCGCTAACGACGGTATGACAATGGCGTTCTTAACGCTCTCACTTACAGAGTCGTTCCACTCGCTTAACGCACGTTCTATTAACCACTCGTTATTCAGCGTTAAAAAGCAAAATATGTGGCTTTGGGGCGCGTTCGTGTTATCACTTATTCTTACGATATCGGTAATCTATATACCTTTCCTTGCAGATATATTTGGATTTACAAATATTAGCTTCCCTGAATTTATGATAGCGCTTGGATTAGCAGTTCTTATAGTTCCGTTTACTGAAATTTCTAAACTTATAAGAAACGCAATCGTAAACAAAAAACAAAAATAATTAAACTAAAAAAGAGCCGAAGTCGGCTCTTTTTTTATTGCGGTTTTATTATATATAATTACCAACCATTTTCTCTTATTACGGCCCTTTGTGTAATGATTTTGTTTTTTTAACGCCCCCTTGTGTAAAGGGGGCTCCGCTATTTAGCGGTGGAGGATTGTTAAGGTTGTATATAATAAAACAATCCCTCCGTCATTTTTCAAATGCCACCTCCCTTTACTCAAAGGAGGCTTTTTTGCGGGCGGATATGGAATCCGCCCCTACGGTGTTTTATAAACAAAGCAAATAATATTTCGTAGGGGAGCTATTTCCTATGCTTCCTGTTACAAAACAAAAGACTAACGAAATCTTTCGTTAGTCTTTTTATTTTTTAATTAAGCAACGCTAATTTTTGTCCACATAGTGGTTATAAGTTCGTTAGCGGTGTCGTTAAAATAATTCATTATAACGCATCTATCAATAACGTCTTTTGACGGATATTGAGCGGAGAATTGCCTACCGATAGTGTCCGTTTTAACAACGTAATTGCCGTCTCCAAAGAAGTAGCCTAAATCAACTTCATATTCGCCGTTAGTAACGCCGTAAGCGTCAACAACGTAGTCAAATATATCATTGCCCGCAATACAGCTAACGTAGCCGATATAGTCCATATTTCTTGTTACAGAGTCAGCAAGTGAAACGAATTCAATAAACTCGCTGGCGATATCTTCGTTACTTGACGACGAAGGTATACACCAACCGTCAAACCAAATATTAGAGCCTTCTTCTGGAACTTCGTAATTGAGTATTACGCCGTCTTCTTCGGCTTCGTCCATAGCGTAAACGGCGTCGCCACTCCAAGCAAAGTAAATGTCGGTATTGCCTAAAACTATATCGTTTTTACCGCTATCAACTTCTAAACCCCAACTCTTTGATTTTAAAGTTTGAAGCTGAGTTTCAACCGCGTTTATAACGCTTGACTCGCAGTTGTTAAAGTAACCGCTTAAACGCGTTTGATATTCGTCAAGAGTAATTAAACCTGCTTGATATAAACTTTTTTGAGTTTCAAGTTCGGTTTTAAAATGTTTTGCAAGACCTATAAAGTAAGTGTCACGCATGCTGTTTTTAATGGTGAACTTATCTTCGTAAGCGCTATTCCAAAGTGACGACCAACTTTTCATATCGTTCTTGTTTGAAATTTTAGCGTCGTTATAAACTAAACCGAGCGTACCCCACATATAGCCTGCGGAATAGGTTGCTAAACTGTATTCGTTATTTTCGCCCCATTTAACGCTTTCAAGGGTGCTTTTAATGAACGGAGAAACGGTTGTGTTATAAGTTCCGTTAGCGTCAAGATTAAGCGGTTTAAGCATACCTTCGCGCGCCATTTTTTCAATCATGTAATCGGACGGGCAAACAAGGTCGTATTTATCTCCCCTTTTAATGTTTGTGTAAAGTTCTTCAAGCGTTCCAAAAGTTGTATATTCAACGTTTATTTTAACGCCCGTTTTTTGCTCGTAATAATCTTCAAATTCATCAAGCAAATCTTCGTCGATATAGTCTTCACAGTTGCTTATTCTAAACGTAACGCCCTTGTCGCAACCAACGAAGGCAAGCGTTGGCAAAGTGAGCAATACGCATAAAATAATTGATAAAATTTTATTTCTAAATTTCTTCATAAGCCCCTCCTATTTTTTAGCATTTTCCGCTTTTTTAGAAGCTTGTATATTCATTATTATAACCACTATTATCATTATAATAACAATAATCGTGGTAAGCGCTCTTAAAGCGGGAAGCGCAGAGTTTCTTTGGTTTTTAACCGCTGAATAAACGTAAGTAGAAATAGTGTCAAATTCGTAAGGACGCGTATAAGCGGTTATCATATAATCGTCAAGCGAAAGCGTAAGTGCAAGCATAAAACCGCTAAATACGCCCGGCAAAATTTCTGGAAGTACTACTTGCCATAAAGCCTTTCCCGGCGTTGCACCAAGGTCAAGCGCGGCTTCGTATAAACTGCCGTCCATTTGTTTGAGTTTTGGCAAAACCGATAAAACTACGAAAGGCGTACAAAGTGCAACGTGCCCGATTATTAAGGACGCGTAACTTCTATTTATTCCAACTAGCGCAAACGTTAAAGCAAGTGAAATTGCCGTAACAATTTCCGCGTTTATAACGTTTATTTGCGATGCGCTTTTAACGGTTTTTCCAAACCAACCTTTGTTGTAAAAAATGCCTATTGCGCCTATCGTTCCTAAAAAAGTTGAAATTAAACCTGCAACAATTGCTAAAAGCAAAGTGCCAAAAATCATTTTGGTTAGTTTTTCGTCCGTGAATAACTTTTCGTATAATTCAAAAGAAAATCCGTCCCATTTGCCTATAATTTTACTGTCGGTAAAACTGTATATAACAAGCACGAATATAGGAACGTAAATGAACGCTAACGCTAAAACGAGATAGCAACTTGAAAATACTTTTTTCATAAGTCTTCCTCCCTAGTTTTAGTGCGTTTTGAAAACCCGTCGGTTACAAGCGTTGTAACGAACATTATTATAAGCATAATAAGCGCAATTACCGAACCGTAATGCCAGTTATCGCCTTGACCGAACCAAGTTTCAATAAGTTTACCTATAATGGTTACTTTGCCGTTACTAAACGTATCGCTAATAACGTAACAACTCATTGACGGTAAAAATACCATCGTAATACCACTAATTATTCCCGAAGTTGAAAGTGGAAGCGTAACTGACGTAAACACTTTAAGTGAATTTGCGCCAAGGTCGCAAGCCGCCTCTTCATAACTTTTATCAATTTTTATAAGCACGGTGTAAAGTGGCATTATCATAAACGGTAAATAGTCGTAAACCATACCTATTACGGTGTTTAAATAGTTGTATTTACCAAATATGCCTATAAGTGATAAAATTTCTTTCATTGCCATTGCTCTTAACACAAAGTTTATCCACATAGGCATTATAAATAAAAGAAGTAATATGCTTTTTTTACTACTTTTTATTTTAGATAAAATAAGTGCAACCGGGTAGCCTATAAGCAAGCAAATTACGGTTGTAATAAGTCCTAAAAGCATACTAAAAAGCAAGTTTTTAACGGACGTTCCGTCAGTAAAAAACCATATAAAGTTGTTAAAAGTAAATTCGCCGGTTTTAGAAGTAAACGCGTAATATACTACTAAAAATAACGGAAATACTACGAATAACACAAGGAAAAGCGCGTAAGGAATACACAAATCTTTCCTTGAAAAGCGAAGTCCTTTCATTATTTTGCTTCCTCCACTTTTAACTTTAACTTAATTTTATCGCTTGGAATTTTTACGCTAACTCTATCGTTTTCGTTCCAAGTGTATTCCGTATCACAAACAAAGTCTTCCTCTTCTTCATCCGTTCTAATAATAACTTGATAGTGGTCGCCTTTATATACTATTGAAATAATAGAACCGCAAGCGTCGCCGTCAACGTCGTTATCGATAATTTCAATGTCTTTTAAGCCTACCTCAACTTTAACGTCAACGCCTGATAGGTCTAACTTTTCGCCCGTTTTGGTTATTAAATAACCTTCTTCATCTAAATAAGAGCCTTCGTAAAGTTGAGTAACGTCACAGTCAAACTCGCCGTCCGCAAAGCAAACTTTGTTGTTTTTGTTAATGTAGCCGTCGTACACGTTAGAAACGAATTCCTTGTGCATTATGTGAATATTGCTAGGGTCAATTACAATGCCGACCTTTTCGCCTTTTTCATAACATTTAGTGGACTGAATTTCAACTTCGGTTTTGCCAACCATAAGCGTCATTTGATAGTGAACGCCTTTAAAAATTGAACTTATAATTTCGCCCGAAACCGCGCCTTTTTCAAAAGGCACAATTTCAACGTCTTCGGGTCTTACTACAACGTCAACTTTTTCGTTCTTTTCAAAATCGTCAATGCAGTCGAAAACCTTGTTCATAAACTTAACTTTTTTAGCGCCAACCATAGTACCGCTAAATATGTTGCTTTCGCCTATAAAGTCTGCAACGAAAGAGTTTTTAGGCTCGTTGTAAATATCTTGCGGAGCGCGTATTTGTTGAATTTTACCGTCTTTCATAACTACAACGGTATCACTCATTGAAAGCGCTTCTTCTTGGTCGTGTGTAACGTAAATGAATGTTATTCCTAACTTTTCGTGCATTGCTTTAAGTTCAACTTGCATTTCTTTACGCATTTTAAGGTCAAGTGCGCCAAGAGGCTCGTCTAAAAGCAAAATTTCAGGCTCGTTTACAATTGCGCGCGCAATGGCAATACGTTGTTGTTGACCGCCCGAAAGCGTTGTTACGCTACGCTTTTCAAAGTCTTCAAGGTCAACCATTTTTAAAGCCTTTTTAATTTTTTCACTAATTTCGGCTTTGGTGTATCTTACAAATTTTTCAACTTGGTTACCGTTTTTATCTACACCTACCGTCTTAATTTTTTTAAGTTTTAAGCCGTACGCAATATTTTCATAAACGTTAAGGTGTGGAAAAAGCGCATACCTTTGAAACACCGTGTTTACAGGGCGTTTATGCGGTGGCAAATCGGTTATATCTTGACCGTTTAAATAAATTTTACCTTCGGTTGGTTTTTCAAAGCCCGCAATCATTCTAAGCGTTGTAGTTTTACCGCAACCGCTTGGCCCTAAAAAGGTTATAAACTCGCCTTTTCTAACGTATAAATTTATATTGTTTACCGCCGGCGTGCCGTCGTAATTTTTAGTAACGTCAACAAGTTCAATAATTTTATTAGTTATAACTTCTTTTGCCATACTTTCTCCTTTTTATATTAAAGGCGCTATTAACCCGCCTTTTTCATAAGTAAATTTCAAACGTTTTTTTTTAAAAAGTTGGTGGCGACGATATCCACAAAAATTTTGCCGTATGCTTTTTAACGTTAATTATGTAGTGGCTTTTATCGGATGCAAAGTAAAAACTTTCGCCCTTTTTAACCGTGTATTTCTTTTTGCCTAAATGAACTACCACTTCACCTTCTAACACGTAACCGAATTCTTCGCCTTCGTGCGGAACGTCTTCTTCCGTAGCCGAATTAGGGTTAAGTTCAACTAGCATAGGCTCCATCATATTTTTTTGTGCGTTAGGAACGAGCCAGTTTGCTACGCTCGTTTCAGTTTTCTTTTCAATAAAGTCGTTTTCAGTAAAGACTATTTTAGCCTCTTCTTCCTCGTTAAAAAACTCTTTGAGCGAAGTGCCTAGTGCTGACAATATGTCAATTAAAGTTGCTATCGACGGGCTTGTTAAATCGTTTTCAAGTTGAGATATGTAGCCCTTTGTTAGTTCGCACCTATTTGCAAGTTCTTCTTGCGTTAAGTCGCATTGAAGCCTTAACTCTTTAATTTTATCGCCTAATACCATAATTACCTACAAGATTAGAGAATTTAAACTTTTTGTTTAATAAAACTAAACAAATTAATTATATAAATACTAGTATTTATTGTCAACTATTTTTGTAATATATTTTAAATAATTACTAAAAATATACGCTTTTTAGCATAACTTTTTTTAAATTAATAAAAAAAGGCTAACGTTGTTAGCCTTTACTTATTTGTTATATTGAATTTATGCTTTTTTAAAGTTCTTTACCGTAATTATAGTATTTGGTAAAACTACGAAGTCAAAATCGTTTGCTTCACTTAATTTAGTGAATAATTCGTAATCTTTTTCGCCTTCTTCAATTTCCATTTTTTCAGTTGAAGCAACGCCGTTTACAACCTCGTATAATTCGCCTTTAACGTTATCGTGAATATACTCAAAAGTTTTAGAATAGTCAATAACGTCCGTATCGTTGTTACGGTCGCCAACGTATTTAACGTAGTGGTTGCCGTCGCTATTAGTTTCGGTTTCGTCACGAAGTTCAACGAGATTTTTTAAAGTGTCCGTACTTGCTTTAACTTTACCGAATACGCAATAATTTTCACTAGAAAAACCTGCGTTATCGTCAAGTAAAATAGCAAATTTAACTTTTGCAGTATCGTATTTAGGACCGCCCTTATTCGTATCTGGTTCTCTAAGCATTACGAGTGAGCCTGCTTCCGCTTTTAACTTACTTTCAAAACCGTTGCTTGTAAATTCGCCGTTGAGTTTTTCATACTCGCTAGTAAGTTCTTTATATACCGAATTTTCAATTTCGTACGCGCCTAAAACGATATACGAAGCGTTTTTATTATATACGAGCGCGGTGTCTTCAAAAAAGCCGTCTTTTATTGCTTTAAGAATTCTATCGCAAGTATCTGGCGCAAAAGTTTTATATAAAGTTATAGTTGCAGTTTCGGTTACGTTAGTACCTTGCGCATCTTTATAAACGATATCAAAAGTAACGTCTTGACAAACGCTACCTTCCGCCCTATAAGTACAAGCGCCAAAAGTAAGCGAAGTAACTAATATAAGGCATACAACCGCTATTTTTGTTAATAATTTTTTCATAAAGCCTCCAAAGTTAAGCGGAATAAACCGCATAATAAACTATAAATTTAATAAATGGAATAAATAAAATAACCCCGCAACAACCGCCACGCCTAATAGTACGGTAAAAATTACGCGCAACGGCGAAATAGGCGTTTTGCCCGTTGACTTTCCCGTATTTCCGTTTACGCAAACCGCGTAATTCTTTTTAGCGTATCTAAAATGCAATAAATGAACAGGTAGCAACGCGTATTTATACGTTACCGCGCTATGCGTAGTGCTTACGTTCATATAGCCAACCACGTCACAATGCTGGCGTGCAATAACGTCTTGCTTAATTTTTGCGTCCATAACGCTTTTAGCATCGTCCCACGCTTCCGTAATAGGTTTTTCGTGCCTACGCGCAACGTAGCCCGTTAAAAACTTTTTTTCGTAAACCTTAATGGTATCGTAATTAAAAGGCAGTAATTTGTTAAGAGTTTTTTGGCTATAAGTCGTGCCGGCGTTAATCATAACGTCGTCAAAATTATACGAATACGTACCCGAAACGTTTCGCCAAACTATGTAAGTTTCAGTTCTTCTGTTTTTTCCCGAACCTACTACGCGCGTGTGCCTATTGCCCACACGCCCGTGATACGTTGAAAAAGTTTGGCTATCAAAAGTAAAGCAAGGCTCGTAAATAGAACGAACGTTTTCTGCGTTTAAACTCTTTTTAAACTTTCTTGGCGCAAAAAACTGTTTTTTTGCCCACGCTTTTGCCCTTTCAACACCTTGTTCTTTGGTTAGCGTAAACGGATAAACTACGTTAGGTTTAAGCCCTACCATTTCTTCGCTTTTTAATATATGCGAAGTTTCGCAATAAGGGCAAATAGTTGCAGTTTCACCGCGGGGCAAAACCACAACCGCGCCACAGTTTTCACAGCGATAAGAGTCCGCTTCTTCGTCCCAGTTTTCCGCCTTATTAAACGCGTCTTCTATCAAAAGTTCACTAACGGCGCTACTTTTTTCAAAATCACTAATAGCACCGCAATGCTCGCATTTTAAACATTGAGTTTCGGGGTCAAAAGTTAAATTTGAACCGCAGTTTTGGCATTTAGTATATATTGTTTCGGCGGTAGATTGTTCTTCGTTATATTCTTTTTCAAACTCGCCTGCCATAAAATACCTACTATGCGTTAAGTTCGCTAATAAGCTCGTCAACGTCTATGCCGTGAACCATAGCCGCTTCTTCAATTGTTTCGCCGTGAGCAATAGCACAACCTAAGCAGTGCATGCCGTGGCTCATTAAAATTTCAGGTGCTTTTGGGTTTAATTCAACCGCTTCCATAATAAGTGTGTTTTTATCAATTTTCTTGTTTTCCATAATATCTCTCCTTATGTATTATTTAAGTTTTGCTCCGCAAGTAGGACAGAATTTTGCGCTTGCGCTAACTTCTTCACCGCATTCGGTACAAAAAGCCTTTTTTGCTATTTTTTGACCGCATTCTTGGCAAAATTTAGCGTTTTTACTAACGGTTGCGCCACAACTTGAACAAGTTATTCCGCTTTCCTTTTTTTCTTCACTTTTAGTGCTTGTAGAACGCATTGCTTCTGCAAACATTTGACCCATTCCAAGCCCTGCGCCTAAACCAACGCCCGCGCCTGCCATACCGTTGCCCGGATTTTTAGCCGCTTCTTTCATTGCTTCCGCTGCGGAAACCTTCATTAAAACGTCAGTCTTATCGCCTAAAATGCCGAGTTTAGTTCTTTCGTCAAACGCCTTTTCAACTTCCGCGGGAACGGACATATTTTCAATTGCCAAATTGCAAAGTTTTAAGCCTATTCCGTTAAAACTCGATTGAACTTTACGCTTAATAATTTCGTTAAACTCTAACGTATTACCCGCTAAATCAAGTGCGGAAATTTTGCTTTCGCCTATCGCGTCGGTAAGAGTTGAAATAAGCATTGATTTAAGGTAACCCGTAATATCTTGCGTTGAGTACGTTGAATTCGTGCCAAAAAGTTCTTTTAAAAATACGGTAGGGTCGTCAACTTTAAAAGCAAACGAGCCAAAGCCACGAACTCTAACCATGCCGAACTCTGGGTCACGCATAATAATAGGGTTTTGAGTGCCCCACTTAATATCCGTAAATTGTTTAGTGTTAATAAAATAAACGTCAACCGTAATAGGCGTTTGAAAGCCGTATTTCCAAGCGGTAAGTTTAGAAAGTATTGGAAATACTTGCGTTTTTAAATTATATAAACCAGGACCGAAAACGTCGGTAATTTCGCCTTTATGAACGAAAATTGCGCATTGAGATTCGCGAACGGTTAAAGTTGACTTATCGTTTACTTCGCGACCGCCCTTTTTAAAAGGATATTTGTAAACTAACGTGTCTTTACTAGGGTCTGCCCACTCAATATTTAAACGAAATAATGCCATAAAAGCCTCCTTTGCATTTAATTTTTAAGCAATATAGAATTTCTTTTATGTTAGTATAACATAAACAACCACTTTTTACAACAATAATTTAAAATTTTATTGCCCATACTCATTATTTTTACAAAATTTTTAAAAATATAACCTATTCCGCAATTTTAAAAAATAGGCGACGGCGCAAAAGATGCTTGATTTAGCAAAATTTACTTTTGCGGTTTGGCGAGAAAAATATAAAAAAGACGAGCGTTCTTGTGAAGGCGCATACTTGTAAAGTATGTAACTGAACAAAACGCAAAGTATTTTGCAATATTTTTCCGTCAAAAAACAAACGGATATTGTAACGGAGCCTAAAAACAATAAAAAACCGCTTGGTACGTAACCAAGCGGTAATTTTATTGTGGTAAAAATTATTCAGCAACTGCCGTAGCGCCTGCTGCTTTAAGAGATTCAACCATTTTGTCAGCTTCTTCTTTTGGAAGACCTTCTTTGATTGTACCCATCTTTTCAACCATGTTTTTAGCTTCAACAAGGCCAAGACCAGTCATTTCTCTTACTGCTTTGATAACAGCAATTTTGTTTGCGCCAACTTCTTTTAATACTACGTTGAATTCAGTCTTTTCTTCAACAGGAGCTGCTTCAGCTACTGCTGCGCCTGCAACTGCAACTGGAGCTGCTGCGCTTACGCCGAATTCTTCTTCGATAGCTTTTACAAGACTGTTAAGTTCTAAAACAGTCATACCTTTAATTTCTTCAATAATCTTTGCAATATCTGCCATTTTTATATTCCTCTCTTTTAATTTTTTAATTTTGTTGGCTGTTAAGCCCGTTTTGTTGGCGATTATTCGCCCATTTTTTCGGCAACTCTGTTAAGAGCAACCGCTAAGCCACGTACGATATTTGAAAGCGTACCTGCAACTTGTGCATAAAGTGCTTCTTTTGAAGGGATAGCCGCAAGTGCTTCTACGCCTTTTTTATCAAGATACGCACCGTCAACGTATGCGCTTTTTGCAAAAAGTTTGTTGTCAAACTTCTTTGCGTTGTCTATAACGATTTTTGATGCGCTAGTTTCGTCTTGACCAAATGCAACTGCCGTTGTACCGTTAAGGTCTTGGTCGAATGCGGTTACGCCTAAATCGTTAAATGCCTTTCTTACTAATGTGTTTTTAAGCACTTTGTATTGAACGCCGGCTTTTCTAAATTCGTTTCTAAATGCAGTGTCTTCTGCAACGGTTAAACCTTTATAGTCAACCAAAACGACAGATTTGCTTTCGCTAATTTTAGCCTTAATTTCTTCTACAACCTGCTTCTTAGCCTCAATATTTGCTGACAATGATTTTACCTCCATAATTATTTTCCCGTAAAAAACCGCCCCTTACCGAAAGAACGATAAAGGGCGGACTCATATTATATATAGTACGCTATTTAACGAACCTCGGCTGGTGAACTTGCGTTTCTTAAAAACCTGCTTTCTACGGCTGTTTTGTTATTATGCGGTTATTTTAACATACCGCTATAAGTTTTGTCAAACGTTTTTACGCGTTTTTGTTTGCTACTTTTACGCCAGGGCCCATAGTGCTTGCAACGGTAATACTCTTAATGTATTGACCTTTTGCAGATGCTGGCTTTGCCTTAATAATAGCGTCTAAAAGTGCTTGATAGTTTTCCATGAGTTTTTCTTTACCGAAACTCTTTTTACCTATCGTGCAGTGAATAACTGCGGTTTTATCAAGCCTGTATTCAACTTTACCTGCTTTAACGTCTTTAATTGCTTTTTCAACGTCCATAGTAACGGTGCCTGATTTAGGGTTTGGCATAAGGCCCTTAGGACCTAACACCTTACCGATTCTACCAACAACACCCATCATGTCTGGCGTGGTGATAACAACGTCAAATTCAAACCAGTTATCTTTTTGAATTTTTGCAACGATGTCTTCTGCGCCAACGTAGTCAGCACCTGCTTTTTGAGCGATATCCGCTTTGTCACCCTTTGCAATAACTAAAACTCTTGAAGTTTTACCAGTTCCGTTAGGAAGTACGATAACGCCTCTAACTTGTTGGTCTGCTTGTTTTGGGTCAACGCCGAGTTTTGTGTGGAACTCAATAGATTCGTCAAAGTTTGCTTTTGCGGTGCTTAAAACAACGTCAATAGCGTCGCTTAAATCGTAAAGTTTAGTTTTATCATAACTCTTTATGCTTTCGGCATATTTCTTTCCATATTTCATTATATTAGAATCCTCCTTGTGGTACATGCAAGGCGACATTAAAAATTTGCTCGCCTCTCCCACTCACCTTTTATTCTTCTACGGTTACACCCATACTGCGTGCAGTACCGGCAATCATGCTCATGCATGCTTCTAATGAAGCTGCGTTAGTGTCAACCATTTTGATTTTTGCAATCTCTTCTACTTGCGCCTTTGTAAGTTTTGCAACTTTGTTCTTATTAGGCGTAGCACTTGCAGTTTCGATACCGCATGCTTTCTTAATAAGTTCTGGTGCAGGTGGCGTTTTAAGAATAAACGTGAACGAACGGTCTTGGTATATTGTAATAACAACTGGAATTACATATCCTACTTTATCTTGAGTTTTTGCGTTAAACTCTTTTGTGAAACCTGGTAAGTTAATACCGTAAGGTCCGAGTGTAGAACCAACTGGTGGTCCCGGTGTTGCTTTTCCGGCTTGTAACTGTAATTTAACTACAGCAGTAACTTTTTTAGCCATAAAAAATCCTCCTAATGTGGTACGTGCAAGGCGACTTAGAAAAATTTGAACGCCTCTCCCACTATATTCTAACGAAATAAATTCGATAGTTCTAATTTAATACTTTAAGTTGAACGTAATCAACTTCAACTTCCGTTTCCGTGTTAAACATAGCAACTTTAACTTTTGCTTTTTGGTTTGCGTCGTTAAGGTCTAAAATAACGCCTTCAAATCCGTCAAGCGGACCTGAAACGATAGTAATTTTATCGCCTTTATTAAAGTTTGCGTTTTCAACGATATCTTCAAGGCGCATTCTCTTAACTTCGTCTTCCGTGAGTGGCAACGCTTTGCCTTGCGGACCAACGAAACCCGTTACGCCACGAGTGTTGGTAATCATAAACCAAAGTTCGTTTGAGTAAACGAGTTTAATAAATACGTAACAAGGAAGAACCTTTTTTTGAACGACTTTCTTTTTGCCGTTCTTTTCTTCAATAGTTTCTTCCATAGGTATTTTAACTTCAAGTATTTGACCTTGTAAGTTGCTATTTACAACCATTTTTTCGAGGGTGTCTTTAACCATAGCCTCGTAACCGGAATAAGTATGAATTACATACCATTTTGCTGTTTGAGCCATTGTAGATACCCCTATTAAATATTGGTAAGAAGTCTGAGTAATTGACTCAAACCGAAATCAATTGCGGTTATAATAACTAAAAATACCAAAACAACGCCTATAACAACACCCGTTTGTTTAACGACTTTGCCAAAAGACGGCCAAGATACTTTCTTGATTTCAGAAAATACTTCTTTTATTTTTCTGCCTATTCTTTGAAAGAAATTAGGCTTTTTGTTTTTAGGTTGTTTTTTAACTGCAACCTGTTTAGTTTTTTCTTTCATTTTACACCTCAACGGACTTTGCCGTTTTACGACTTTTTATAAGCAAAAACTACTGCTATTATTTAGTTTCTTTGTGAGCAGTGTGTTTTTTGCAGAAAGGACAATATTTGTTAAGTTCAATTCTGTCTGGTGTGTTCTTTTTGTTTTTATAAACGTCATAGTTTCTTTGCTTGCATTCTGTGCACGCAAGAGTAATTCTTACTGCGTTACCTTTTGCCATTTTCAAAATCCATCCTAAAAAATTAACACCCCCTATTTGGAGTGCTTTACTATTTTACATTATCGCTTTATATTTGTCAACTTTTTTTCGCGTTTTTGCAAAATATTTTTTATTATTATATATAAAAGGCAAAATACGCTATATTTAGACTTTTTACGCTATTTGGCACACTATCTATTGTGTCGTTTTGAACGTATAATTTAGTAGAGTTGACAGTTTTTTTAAAAAAGAGTAAAATATCATTGTAAATCTATTTAAAAATTTATAGATTTGAAAAGGAATTTTTTATGAACGTTATCGTTGCCGGCTCAGGCAAAATAGGAAAATCAATCGTAAGAAGCATGCTTAAAGAAAACCATAACGTTACGGTTATTGACGTTGATAGGCAAGTCGTTTCAAGTATGACTGACACGTTTGACGTTTTAGGAATTGTAGGCAACTGCACTTCTTACGACGTTTTAAACGACGCAGGCGTAAAGAGTGCCGACTTGTTTATTGCAGTTACGAGTTCTGACGAAGTTAATATGCTTGGTTGCTACGTTGCTAAAAAAATGGGCGCAAAATACACCGTTGCTAGAACGAGGGACTTTGAATACAACCGCAAGAGTTTTGACTTTGTTAAAGACCAACTTGAACTTTCAATGACAATTAACCCCGAACTTATGACTGCGCAATTTATATTCAACCTTTTAAAATTGCCGTCCGCTACGAACGTAGAAATGTTTTCACGCAATTCGTTTGAAGTTTTAGAATTAAACGTAAACAAAAACTCCCCGCTCGTTGGCGTTTCTTTATTAGAGTTACGTAAAAAAATACTCGTTGACTTCATCGTATTTTCAGTATTGAGAAACGGCGAAGTTACCGTGCCAAACGGCTCTTTCGTTTTAAATGAAGGAGATAAAATAGGTATAATTTCACAAATTACGCAAAGCCATAAACTTCTTAAACTTTTAGGCTTTGAACAAAAACAAGTAAAAGACGTTGTTATCGTGGGCGCAAGTAAAATTGCGTACTACTTATCTTCGCTTTTAATAAAGAGTAAAAACTCCGTAAAAATTATTGAAAAAGATAGGCAAAAGTGCGAAGACATTTCCACAAGGCTTCAAAACGTGCCTACCGTTATTTGCGGTGACGGAACTTCACACGAACTATTACTTGAAAATAGAGTGACCGACGCAAGCGCATTAGTTGCCCTTACAAACAGTGACGAGGCTAATATTTTAATGTCTTACTACGCAAACAGTAAAGGCGTTGGCAAAGTGGTTACAAAAATAAACAACAAAGAACTTGGCTCTATTTCTAGCCAACTTGGCGTAGGCTCTCAAATTTCGCCAAAATCAATAGTTGCCAACGTTTTAGTTAGGTTTGCGCGCGGGCTTGAAAACGTTAAAGGCAGTAAAATAGAAACTCTTTATAGGCTTCTTGACGGAAAGGCTGAAACCGTAGAGTTTTTGGTTTTAGACGAGTTTAAGTTTAAAGATATTCCGTTAAAGAATTTGAAGTTTAAAAAGAACATTTTAATTGCGGGAATTATTCGCGATAGGTCTTGCATTATTCCTTGCGGTGAAGACGTAATAAAAGCAGGCGACCACGTTATAGTTGCCACGGCAGGTCAAAGTTTATACGACCTTTACGACGTTGTTTTATCAAAATAAAAACGGTGAAATATGAATAATAAAATGATATGGAATATAATAGGAAGAGTTGTGCGTATTGAGGCTATACTACTCGTTTTTCCACTTATAACCTCCATAATTTACACGGAAACGTTATCCGCAATAAGTTTTGCAATAACTTCGGTTATAGCCTTTATTGTTGGCACTTTATTAACGTTTTTTACAAAAACTAACAACCGCATAATTTACGCTCGCGAAGGCTTTATTATAGTTGCACTTGCTTGGATTTGCATATCTTTAATAGGCGCTTTGCCGTTCGTTTTAAGCGGTCAAATTCCGTCGTATATCGACGCGCTTTTTGAAACGGTTAGCGGTTTTACAACTACGGGCGCTTCGGTAGTTGAAGACCTTTCTACACTTGGTTACGGTATGAAGTTTTGGCGTTCGTTTACACACTGGATAGGCGGTATGGGAATTTTAGTTTTCGTAGTAGCGTTTATTTCTAAAACGGCGGACAGGTCTATTCACGTTCTACGCGCCGAAATGCCCGGCCCTATAATTGACAAAATTACCCCGCGTTCAAAAGATACTGCAAAAATACCTTACCTTATATACTCGGGCTTAACGGTAGTATTAATTATTATGCTTATTTGTGGCAAAATGCCTATTTACGATAGCATAGTTACGGCTTTGGCAACGGCAGGAACGGGCGGATTTTCTATATACGCCGACAGTGCTGCAAGTTTTAGTAATTATAGCCAATGGGTTATTGCCGTGTTTATGATGCTTTTCGGCGTAAACTTTAACGTGTATTTTTTAATTGCAATAGGAAAATTCAAATCGGCTTTTAAAAGCGCGGAATTAAAAGTTTATTTTTTAATTTTTGCATCAGCCGTTATAATAGTTTTTTTAAATATTTTAAGCGCTTGCGCAAATGTTGAAGAAGCGTTAAGGCTTTCAGTTTTCCAAGTTTCTTCAATAATGACTACCACCGGTTTTTCTACCGCAGATTTTAACTTGTGGAGCGAAATGGCAAAAAGCACGCTTTTAATTTTAATGCTTATAGGCGGTTCAGCTGGCTCGTCTGCGGGCGGATTAAAAGTTTCAAGAATAATGCTTTTATTTAAAAAAATAAGCGCGGAATTTAAGCGCATAATAAACCCAAAAAGAGTTAACACTATTCAGTTAGAGGGTAAAAGAATTGAAGAAGCGTCTGTAAACGGCGTAACGGTTTACTTTGCAATTTACGTTGTTTTAATTGTTTTTATAGCCTTTTTACTGTCTATTGACGGGTTTTCATTTGAAACTAACTTAACCGCGTCTATCGCTTGTTTTAACAACATTGGACCAGGACTTGGCGAAGTCGGACCTCTTGCAACGTATGCAGGTTACTCGCCGTTTTCTAAAATAATTTTAACGGTTGCAATGCTTTTGGGTAGGCTTGAAATTTATCCACTTTTAATAGCGCTTGCTCCGTCAACTTGGTTTAAAAAATAATAAAGAAAAGAGTGTGAACTTCACACTCTTTTTAATTGCTATACAACTTCCGTTAAAATTATATTGCTTGCGTTTGCAAGCAGTTTTATTTTGCTTTTAATTTTACGGTCATAGTAGTTCCTAAACCTTCTTCGCTTTGGCACTCTATAACGCCGTCGGTAAGTTCTAAAATACGCTTTACTATCGTTAAACCTAAACCTAAACCTTTGCTAGAATGGAGCAAGTCCGCTTGGTAAAACTTTTCAAAAATACGTTCTTTAACTTCGCTTGCCATACCAACGCCGTCGTCTTTAATTTCAACTATTATTTCGCCGTTTTGCTTTCTTAATTTTATATTAATTTTTCCACCGTCGTTTGAGTATTTAATAGCGTTAGAAAGTAGGTTTATCCACACTTCCTTAATTAAGTAAGGGTCGCTTTTATAACGAACTCTTTTAAGGTCCATAATAACGTCGATATTCTTTTCTTTTAAAGCACCGTCTAAAAGTAAAACGCAGTCTTCAATTTGACCGTCAAGCGAGAACGACTTTTTTTCTACGATTTTAGTTTGACTGTCAAGTTTAGCAAGCATAAGCGAGTTTTCAGAAAGGCGAGAAAGTCTTTCGCTTTCTTCTAAAATTATGCGCGCGTATTCTTTTTGGTCTTCCGTTAAATTATCGGCATCCGCTAAAAGTTCGGCGTAGCCTTTTAAAGAAACGATAGGCGTTTTAAATTCGTGAGAAAAACCAGATATAAAGTCGTTTTTTAAAACGACTACGGAGTTTAGTTCGTCAACCATTTCGTTAAACTTATTTACAACGGAGTTTATTTGCGGGCTTTTTGTTTGAACTGAAAGTTTAGCGGTGTAGTCGCCTTTTGAAATTTTGGTTAGATTTTCGTTTATGTGCGTTATAAGTTTCATACCGCCGTACGTTACTAAAAACGATATTAAAACCGCCACCAAAAAACACGCTAAAATAAAACCCGCAATAATTATTCCGTATTGAACGTTTTGCCCGTAATTTATAAATCTCGTTACCAAAACGGTTAAGCCAACGCCTAAAACTATGCCTACTAGCCAAGTTATTAAAACGCCCATTGTCAAGCGCCAAGGCGAAAGTAAATATTCGGGTTTTTTAATTTTAATTTTTTTCATTTCTTACACCTTTATAACCTACTCCCCTTACGGTTTCAATATCAATTGCGCTAAATCGCGATATTTTATTGCGAATTTTGTTTATGTAAACTTTAACCGCGTCTTCTTCCGTGTCGCTATCAAAATCCCAAAATTCTTCAAATAAAGCGCTTTTTGAAAAAGACTGCTCTGGATACGATAGCAACTTAAAAAGTATTTGGAATTCTTTTTTTGTTAAAGTTTCTCTATCTTCCCCGCAAGAAACGGTTAAAGTGTTGTAGTCAAGCACCGTTGAGCCTATTACTATCTTTTTTTCACTAACTATGTTTGCACGGCGTAAAACTGCCTTCATCCTTAAAAACAGTTCTTTAAAGTCGATAGGTTTTACCATATAATCGTCAACGCCAACCATAAAACCCTTTGACTTATCTTCAATTGCGCCCCTAGCAGTTACCATAATAACGGGAGTGGCGTACTTTAAGTTGCGCATTTCTTTTACCATTTCAAACCCGTCCATTTTAGGCATCATAGCATCTAAAATTACTATATCCATATGCGTTTCGGCAAGGCATTCAAGACCTTCTACACCGCTGTGTGCGGTATAGCAGTTGTACCCTTCTTGCGAAAGTTTAATTTTCATTAACTTGCAAATATTGTGGTCGTCTTCAACAATTAAAACGTTAAACATCTTTCACCTAATTTTTTTCGTGCTTATAACTTAATTTTTACAAATTTACAATTCAATTTTAACATAAATAGTCTAAATTACAATATGATTTAACCAAATTTATCATATTTTTTAAAAAATTAGTTCAAACTTAAAAAAAATGAACAAAATAAATTTAGACGTTATGAATTTTATAAAAAAAACTTTGACTTTAAAAAACGTAAATACTAAAAACGGTTTGGTTAACTTAAAATTTGCAAGTCCTTTTTTTAGATTTTGCAAAACGATATATAGAACTTTTACTTTAAAATATGCGTTTAACGTATCTACTCCAACCGAACCTTGCGTGTATTTGTGCCGTCACTTAAATTTGCACGGCGCTTTAACGGTTAACAAATGCTCCACCTTTGACTTTCAAACTTTCGTACTGCACGTGTTTACAAACCAAAAATCCTGCTTTAACCAGTTTTACAATTACACTTTTTCTAAAAGGCGTAATAGGAGCAAAATTTTTGCGTTTTTACCAAGCCTTATTGCAAGTTTAATAGTTCCGCCGATTTGCTCTCCAAAGCAAACTGTTCCCGTTTATAGAAACGATGCAGAAGCGTTTAAAACTATTAAAGCGTCGCTTGACGCGTTAAAAAGCGGACGCTCGCTACTAATTTTTCCTGACGTTGACTACACCAACGTAGCGAGTAGCGAAAAACACGTTATTTACAACGGCTTTTTGTGTTTAGAAAAATTGTATTATAAAACTACGGGTAGGCACTTAAAATTTATTCCGCTTACTATTGACGAAAACTCAAAAACAGTGAACGAAAAAATCGCGATTTCGTTTAACGCAGATATCCCTTTTGAAAAAGAAATGCCACTAGTTTCAAAAAAGATTGCCGACGCAATATTTTAATTAAAATTTTAATTTACATTAAACCTATTTTATTGTATAATGATTGTATAGTGAGGTTATTATGTATTCAAAACCTATTTTATTTGGCGCTAACTTATACGGAATTTCTATTGCAGTAGGTATTCTTGCTTGCTTTTTAGTGCTATTTTCATATTGTAAAATTAAAAAGTTTGACGAAGGATTCGTTGATTTTACGTTTTATAACGGAATAGTTGCAATAGGGCTTGGCTTTTTAATGGCGCAAGTTATGCACACTTTTTACATTTACTTAGCAACGGGCGTATTTAATTTTCCTACCGGCTTTTCGTTTTTAGGCGGATTACTTGGCGGTGTTATTTCGTTTATTGCGGGATATTTAATATTCCGTAAAAAACTTACGCATAGCATTTTCGACCTTACGCCTATTGCCACTTGTTGCATTTTAATAGCGCACGCTTTTGGTAGAATAGGTTGCTTTTTTGCAGGTTGTTGCCACGGCAAAGAAACGGACAGTATTTTTGGCGTAACTTTCCCTGGTATGACAAACCCCGTTCACCCTACTCAACTTTACGAATCGGCGTTTTTATTCGTGTTATTTATTATTTTTAGCATTTTATACTTAAAGCGTAACGACAAGTATATTATTTGCCACTACCTTATTTCTTACGGCGTGTTTAGATTTTTTATAGAGTTTATTCGCGACGATAATAAAGGTCAATTTATAGGCGATATTACGCCAAGCCAAACTTGGGCAATCGTAATGGTAGTTTTAGGAATAGCGCTTTACTTTATTATTCACTATATGTACAAGCACGTAATTAAAAATAAGGCTCAAACACCTACGGAAGAAAGCGTTTCTCAATTAGACACGAACGAGTAATTATGGAAAAATTTAAAAACATTTTAAAACTTTTTATAACGTTTTTTAAAATAGGTCTTTTTACGTTTGGCGGTGGTTACGCTATGATTGCAATACTTCAAAGCGAACTCGTTGAAAAAAAGAAATGGATAAACGAAGAAGATTTTTATAGCGTAGTTTCAATAGCAGAATCAACACCCGGACCGGTTGCTATAAATATGGCAACGATGTTAGGCTATAAAAGAGCGGGCGTTTTAGGCTCGTTATTTTCAACGCTTGGCGTAGTTTTACCTTCGTTTATTATAATTTTTATAATCTCGCAATTTTTTGACGCTTTTTTAAAATTTAAGTACGTTCAATACGCGTTTAAAGGAATACAAGCGTGCGTTGGCTACTTAATTTTAAACGCGGGCGTTAAAATGATTAAAGGCTTAAAATCTCCGCTTGAAATTGCTCTTTTATGCGCGTCTTTTTTAGCACTTGTTTTATTTACCCTATTTTCAATAAGTTTTTCAAGTATTTTTTACGTTTTAATAGGCGGATTAGTTGGCTTAACGGCTTATGCAATTTCGCTTATAGTTAAAAAAAGTAAAAGCGACAAGGGGGATAATAAATGAGTATTTATCTTCTTTTGTTTTTAACGTTTTTAAAAATAGGCGCGGTATCGTTCGGCGGTGGATACGGTATGATATCTCTTGTAAGAGAAGAGGTTTTACTTAACGGCTGGCTTACAGAAGAAGCGTTTGCAAATTTTATTGCCGTTGCAGAATCAACGCCAGGCCCTATTGCCATAAATATGGCAACTTTTATAGGCTCGTCGCAAGGCGCGTTACAAGGCGGGGTTTTAGGCTCGCTTTTAGGTAGTACGGTTGCAACGCTAGGCGTAGTGCTTCCGTCGTTTATTATAATTTTAATAATAGCGTCTATCGCTAAAAACTTACTTAGCTATAAAGGCGTAAAAGCTTTTTTATACGGCATAAAACCAACCGTTGCGGGCTTAATTGCAGGCACGGGTTTAACTATGATTGCCTACGCAATTTTAGGCACTAAAACGATAAGTAACGCTATAAATTTTGACTATAAAGCACTTATAATATTTGCCATAATAGTTGCAATTTCGCTTATATATAAAAGGGTTAAAAAGACGAAAATTTCGCCTATACTGTTGATTTTAATTTCCGCAATACTCGGCTTAATTTTATATTCGTTTTAAAAGTAAATAGAAAACCGACGAGTTAATTCTCGTCGGTTTTTTTAATTGTAAACGTTTCTTAATATACTAGTCCTCGGTTATTAAAACTTCTTGAATATTGCCGTTTAAAATTTTAAGCGTTTTAATTTCAAAAGGTTTAATATCAAAACGGAAAGTATCGTTAAACACTTTTAATTCAACGTTTTCAACACTTTGTGATAAGCTTACGAGTCTTGCAATTATTCCGTTTCCGTTTTCGGCTTGTTTTATAGTAGATAATTCTACGCCGTTTCCTTTAACGCTTACAAAACTATTCTCGCTTGGTAAAAATCCGTCGTGATTAGGCTCGCAAACGGTGAACGGCGGATTGTTTAACGCCCTTGCCTTTTGAGCAATATCGTTTGAAATAAACGTGCCTACGTACGGAATTATAGAAAGTTTGCCACTCGTTACGCCCTGTTCCATTATAGGATAATCTCTACCGTCGTTTTCGCTATCGTCGCGCATGTCGGCGTATATAGGGCTTCTTAAAACGGTTAAGCCTAAAACGCTATCTTTCTTGTTATAGCCAAATAACGAATTTGAAACGTAGGCAACACCTTCGTTTTCATCGTGATAACAAATCCACTCGCCCATAGGCATATCGGTATCTCTATCACATCTGTTTTCATAAGCAAACGGCGAAGATACCGAAACCGTGTTATAGTCCGTTTTAGTTTGGAATTTTAAAACTACGTGTTCTTCGCGCCAGTTTACGTTATAGTTTATTTCAAGATAATCTTCTTTTAAATAGAAAGTATAGTAAACGGTTAAGAAAGAGTTGCGGAATTTATAAACCGCTTTAATAACTTTTCTTATTTCGTTATTTTCAATAACTTTAAAACTGTCGAGCGTAAAATCTTCTAAAAGTTCGGCGTATTCGGTAAAGTTAAAGCACTCGCTATCGGCGTTGTCTTTATAACATTTAGGTATAAAAATTTCATTATACGTTTTACCCGTAGTTTTAGAGTGTAAACTTTTAATTAGACCGCTATTTTCATCAAATTCGCATATAAGCCCGCTCGTTTCAACCTTGTTAAAGTTTTCAAGTTTAGGAAGTTCTTTTTCAGTTTTTATAACTTTAAAAAGTTTGTATCCTACCGCTGGAATTTTTGCTTTAAATACTACCCTTGACCTAAAACCAGGTATTGAAGAACATTCTAAAATTACACCGCACTCGTAAACGTTTCCATCTTGGTCTTGAAGCGCCAAGCCTTTTTGATATTTAGGGAATTCGTGTTGCCATTGCATTTCGGCTTCAACGTAGCCGTCGTAGTCTTTTTCGTTAAAGTTAAATACAAAAATATTCCAAGGTTCAGGGTTAACGCCAGGAGTTTTAATATTTTTAACGAGCGTAAGTAAATTAAGCCTTAACGACTCTTCCGACGTAGCGATTGCGCGTTTATATTGCGCGTAAGCGTCCCTATAAACGTCAACTGAACTTGCTCCGCCTAAAATGTCGTGAAACGTGTTAAATAAAAGGTCTTTCCAACAACTTTCAAACTTGTCCGCCTCGTATTCTTTGCCTAAAACGTTTTTAGCAATAAGCCCTAATTTTTCGGCGTTTAAAACGGAATATTCGCCCTTTCTATTAAGCGTTTTAGTCTTTCTATCGTTGACGTACGGACCAAAGTTTTTAGTAAGCATTTCGCCTTCGTAGGTTATAGGCGGTTCGTCTTGCGCTTCAAAGTAACCTTCCACCGTTGAACATTTTACGGTATAAGGTTTTTTTGCGTTCATTTCTTTAATATCGTCAATTGCTTGTTTAGTTGGAGCTCCGCCGTGGTTAGAAACGCCGTAAATAATCATTTCGTCGCTAACCGCGTCTTGCATTTTTGACTCGGCAAGTTCGATGTTTTTAGCAACGTCTCTACCAAAAAAGTCGCCGTAAAAACCGTATCTAAACGCTCTAACGCAAGTTCCGTCCCTTCCTTTCCATTTAAAGTATGGATTTTTAAGGTCAAAAAACCACTTTTCAGGGCGGTATAAGCAGTAATATTTCATACGGCTTTTTTCAAGTATTTGCGGAGTTTGAGAGTTATGACCGAAAGAGTCTATATTAAACAAACATTTAGAATATTTGTTGAAAGTTTCTTTTAAATATTTTTGACCGTAAAGCGATTGACGCGCGTAACTTTCGCCCGTTGCGCTAAACGTGTCGGGTTGTACCCACCATCCTTCGTTTAAATCCCATCTACCTTCTTCAACGCGTTTGCAAATTTCTTCAAACATTTTAGGGTCGATTCTTTTAATCCACTCAAAAATTTGCGGGTTAGAAAAAGAATAAATAAAGTCGCTTGACTCGTTCATTCTATCAAGCGCGCTCCTAAACGTTGAGTGTATAGAAGTTAAGCCCTCTTCCCAAGTCCAAGTCCAAACCGGGTCGTAGTGAGTATTGCCTATCATATAAATATCTTTCATAATAATATCTCCTTGTTTTTTAATTATATCATTTTTAGAACTTGCCTTTCTACTTTTAAAGTGATATAATAATTACACTATTGTGATATTTTGGAGTAATATGGAAGGTTTTATTGTTGCAAAAGAAGAAAACAACGTTGATATAGAAAGGGGCTCTCTTTTGAGTTTTGTTTACGGCAAAAGTAAAAGATGCCACCTACACAAACACGAATATTTTGAAATATTCTTAATTATTAAAGGCTCTATTACGCATTTAATTAACGGCGAAAAGCAAACTTTAACGGAAGGCGCGTTGGCGCTTATTCGCCCTGGCGATATTCACACTCAAATTTGCAAAGACGCCGAAACGCATTTTGCAAACCTTTCGTTTACAAAAAAAATAGCAAACGAAGTTTTTGCTTTTTTATTTGAAAGCGAACATAAAGACAGGTTTTTAAAAAGCAAACTCCCGCCTATCGTATTTTTAAATGCGGATGGTAAAGAGCGCTTGCTAAATAGATTAAACGAACTAAACGCTTTAAAAAGAGAAGACGTGAGCGGTGCAAAAATTCTTTTAAAATCAATACTTGCGGAAGTTTTGCCACTGTTTATAACCACGCTTCACGAACCTTTTGAAAACGACGTTCCGCGTTGGCTTAAAGAAGTTGCTAAAAAAATGACTTTGCCTGAAAACTTTACGCTTGGCGTTGATAAAATGATAGAACTTTCTAAAAAGTCGCGCGAGCATTTGTCAAGGTCGGTTAAAAAATATTTTAACGTAACGGTTAGCGAATATATTAACGATTTAAAAATAAATTATGCAAGCAATTTGCTAATTTCTACGAATATTCCTATTATTGATATTTGCTTTAATTGCGGTTTTCAAAACGAAAGTCACTTTTACAAACTTTTTAAAAGCAAAACTAACCTTACTCCAAAACAATTTAGAAAAGAATTTGCGCTTTCTATAAATATATAAAAAAATTCCCGTTTAAACTAAAATTAAACGGGATTTTTGTTTTTTAAATTTATTTTTATAACGAGTTCGACTTTACCTATTAAAACAAACTCTTTGTTTTGATTGTATGCTTTTACTTCTAAATATACTAAACCGTTTTTTTCATTTCTTGGTTTTAAATCTGTAACGGTTGCTATTCCGTATAAAACGTCGCCTGCGTAAACGGGCTTTTCCCACTCTATTTTTAAAGCCGTTCCAGCCAAAAAACTTTCTTTAAAAAAACTAACCTCTATAAACTTAGCCCATACCGACATAAACGACATAACGCCCGGCGCAATAAGCCCTTTAAAGCAAGAATTTTTAGCGTAGTCTTCATCGGTGTGAATTAAGATATTATCGTAAACTCTTGCAAATTCAAGCATGTTGCGTTTAGTTATAGTTGCGGGCGGAATATCTACCGCCATACCAACTTTTAATTCTTCAAAATACATTTTTTACCTTTATATATAGTTTTTTCATTTTTAAAGGTTTTATGCAATTTGAAAATCAATCAAAGGTTATACCGAAAATCAAGTGGGCGATATGATAGCCCACTTTTTGGCTATATCATAGAATATGGTTGTTTTAGTAGAAATTTATTTTTACGATTTGGCAAGAAAAATACAAGAAAGACGAGCGTTCTTGTGAGGGCGCATACCTGTAAGGTATGTAACCGAGAAAAACGCCAAGTATTTCACAGTATTTTTCCGTCAAAAAACCAAGCAGATGATATAATAGAGCCTATTTTTTAAGAGTTTGTAAATAATCGCCCATTTCGTACATTGCTTTTTTGAGTTGTTCTGGCTCTGGAAGCATAACTATTCTAAAATGGTCGTTACTATTCCAACCGAAACCGCTACCTGCAACTATTAAAATTTTCTTTGCTTCTAATAAGCCGTAAGCAAACTCTTTGTCGCTAGTAACGTTATAGCGTTTAGTATCAATTTTAGGGAAGCAGTAGAACGCGCCTTGCGTTTTTACACAAGAAAGACCGTCAATTTCGTTAATAGCGTCCATAACTACTTTGCGTTGTTCGTAAATTCTTCCGCCTGGCGAAATCATTTGTTTAGTGTATTCCGTATCCTTTAAAGCGGTAGGAATAATAAGTTGCATTGCAGCGTTAGAGCAAAGTCTCACAGAAGCAAGCGTAACGAACGCTTTTCTTAATTCGGTGCGAAGTTCAGTTTCACCGCTTAATACCGCCCAACCACATCTAAAACCGCATAAGCAGTGTGATTTAGAAAGACCGTTAAACGTAACAACCGTTAAGTCTGGTGCAATTTTTGCAAATGAAGTGTGTGGTAAATTATCTAAAACTAATCTATCGTAAATTTCATCAGAGAAAACAACGAGGTTGTGTTCACGAGCAATTTTAGCAATACCTTCTAAAATTTCGTCTGGATACAAAGCACCGGTAGGGTTGTTAGGGTTAATAATAACGATAGCCTTTGTTTTGCTAGTTATTTTGCTCTCGATATCTTTAAGGTCAGGGTTCCAGTTAGATTCTTCATCACAAACGTATAAAACAGGTTTTCCGCCTACTTGATAAACGGAGTTAGTCCAAAGTGAGTAGCAAGGGCTTGGAATTAAAACTTCTTCACCTGCGTTTACGAGCGCGGTTACAGCCATACTTGCCGCTTCACTAACGCCGTTGCAAATGAACACGTCGTCAGTAGTGATGTTTTGAATACCCTTTGTTTTTTCATATTCGCAAATTGCTTCTAATGCAGGCATCATACCCCTTAAACCGCAATAGCCTAAACTTTTATCTATATTTTCAATTAAATAATTTTTTACGCTTTCAGGCATTTTAAATCCAAAAGCCGCAGGGTTACCAGTGTTTAATTTTAAAACTTTATGGCCTTGTTTTTCCATATCTAACGCTTTGAAAAATACGGGGCCTCTAATATCAGAGTGAATATTTGAAATTCTATCTGCAACGTTGTTAATAATCATTGTTAAACTCTCCTTTTCTTTATATTTTATTTGTAAAGGTCTGACATCTTTCTATCAAGATATACGTTTTCAATAGCAAGAGCGAACAATTTTGATGCGCTTACTATTTCAATTTTGTCAATTTTCTTTTCTTCCGGCATATTTATCGTGTCTAAAACAACGAGTTTTGTAATATGCGAATTTTGAATTCTTTCAATAGCAGGGCCTGAGAACACTGCGTGAGTACAACAAGCGTAAATTTCTTTTGCGCCGTTTTTGTAAAGCGCTTCCGCACCTTGACAAATCGTACCCGCCGTATCAATCATATCGTCAACCATTAAGCACTTTTTACCCTTAATGTCGCCTATAATGTTCATAACTTCAAGTTGGTTTGCCTTTGGTCTTCTTTTATCAATAATAGCCATATTGCAACCAAGTTTAGCGGCAACGTTACGCGCTCTTGTAACCGAGCCAACGTCTGGCGAAACAACTACGAAGTCTTCGTCAACTTTGTCTTGGAAATATTTGAAGAGAAGCGGACCGCCAACAAGGTGGTCAACAGGAATAGAGAAAAAGCCTTGAATTTGAAGTGCGTGAAGGTCCATCGTTAAAATTCTATCCGCACCGGCAGTTTGAATAAGGTCTGCAACTAATCTTGCAGTAATAGGGTCGCGCGGGCGAGCCTTTCTATCTTGCCTTGCGTAACCAAAATATGGCATAACTGCCGTTATACGACCTGCCGACGCTCTTTTTGCGGCATCAATCATAACGAGTAGTTCCATTAAATTGTCGTTTACAGGTTGTGACGTTGATTGAATAATAAATACGTCTCTACCTCTAACGGTTTCGCCAAGGTGAACGCTAATTTCACCGTCGCTAAACGTACCGCACTCAACGATGCTAAGTTCCATATCAAGTTGCTTTGCAATCGCTTCGGCAAGGGGTCTGTTTGAATTACCGCTAAAAAGTTTTATCTCCGTTCCGTGTGTTATCATAAACTCCTCCAAATTTGTAAATAACTAGCTAGATTACATATATTATATAATAAGCCGAAAAAACAGTCAACTTTATTTCGGCTTACTTTTCGCCTTTTCTTTTGTTTTCAAAAAATATTTTTAAAAGGTTTGAACACTCGTCGTGTAAAATTCCGCCTTCGGCCTCGGCTTCGTGATTAAGTCCGCTTGAAAAAAGTATTCTAAAATTCGATAGCACCGCCCCGCTCTTTCTCTCGTACGCGCCGAAATACACTTTACTTATTCTTGCGTTGGCTATTGCACCCGCGCACATAGGACAAGGCTCTAACGTAACGTACATTTCAGCGCCGTCTAAACGCCAGTCGCCAATTTTTTTACACGCTTTTTCTATTGCTAAAATTTCAGCGTGAGCCGTTGCTAATTTTTTAGTGTTCCTTTGATTGTACGCGCGCGCTATTACCTTTCCGTTATAAACTATTACCGCGCCGATAGGAACTTCACCCGCGTTAAACGCCTTTTTTGCTTGATTTAGTGCAATGCGCATATATTTTTTATTTTCGTTCATTTATGATACCTCGCGTCCGCATTTATTGAAAAAGCGCGATAAACCTGCTCTAAAAGCATAACTCTAAATAGGGTGTGCGGAAAAGTTGCGTCCGAAAAAGAAAGGAGCGTGTTTGCACTTTTTTTAACGGCTTCGCTTAAACCGTACGAACCGCCTATAACAAACGTTATTTCTTGGCCTTTATCAACTTGATTTTTAAGCATTGTTGCAAGACTTTGTGAAGAGCATTTTTTGCCTTCTATTGCCATCGCTACAACGTAGCCTTTCAACTCTTTTAAAATGCTATCGCCTTCGCGCTTTAAAATTTGCAAAATTTCACCATCGCTTGGCTCTTTTACAAAATTTTCTTCTTTAACTTCGCAAACCGTTATTTCGCAAAAACGCGAAAGCCTTTTTAAATATTCTAAAATTGCGTCCGCATAATATTTTTCTTTAACTTTGCCAACGGCAACTATCTTAACCTTTATCATTTACGCCACCAACCCCGAAATCCACATAGAAATACAAATTAAAACACCTATTAATGAGCCTATTAAAAACTCAACGGCTTTGCCTTTATCTACTTTGCGTTCAAGTTTTTTGCCCTTTTTATAAAGTATAATTAAGCCTACTAAAAAGCATATTAACCCTAAAACAACTACTAAAATTTCCAAAACACCTTTAAACTGAATATTGAAAAAGTAGTAGTTTAAAACTATAAATAAGTTGTTAAAAAGATGCGCAAGCATAGTTAAAACGTAGTTTCCGCTCTTTAAAACTATATAGCAAAACGCCGAGCCAACAATAAACTGATATATCGTTTGCGCAGGGTTCATATGAAAGATAGAAAATAGTAAACCGCCTATAAATACGGCAAAAACTTCGCCTATCTCACTTAATCCGTCTAAAACTATTTTACGCATTAAAATTTCTTCCGTAATAGTTGGAATTATGCAAACTAAAAAGACTGCCAAAACTAAATTTGTTGGAGAATATAAAGGAAATTCGGGAGTATTGTTGTTATAGCCTAAACCTTGTAAAAAACTAATAAAATACTCGTTTATTTTAGATAAACCGAGCATTAAACCAACTATTATTAGCGCGGTTGCAATAGCGCTATACGGCTCTATCTTACTTGGTTTAAGAAGTTTAAAACAGTTTTTTTGACCGCGCAAATAAAGCGCCAAAAGCGTTGCGAGTACTGAAATGGGCGCGGGTACGTAATTTAAAAAGTAGGCAACGTCGCCCTCTATTTTAAAGGTTATAGTTATAACAGACAATAAAATAGAAAAAACGAGCAAAAAAACAACTGACAACGTAAACGCATTGCCAGCATTAACGGCGGTAAAGCCTAAATTTTTATTGTTGCTATCATTTTTTAAATTATTCATAATTTAATTTTACTATAAAACAAAAGTTTTTTCAAGTGTTTTTAGAAAATAAGGCGATGTCACAAAAAAATAACTGATTAGTATTTTTTACGATTTGGTGAGAAAAACACAAAAAGGACGAGTGTTCTTGTAAGGGATAATACCTGTAAGGTCTTTGACCGCACAAAACACGAAGTGATTCGTAGTGTTTTTTCCGCCAAAAATCAGTTAGCGTGTGTGACAGAGCCTAAAATAAAAAAGTAGCGAAAAAACAATTTTTCGCCACCTTATATTTTGGTTAAATTTTACGCTTTGTTATATTCCGCACTAGCGGTTGCTTTTACGGCTTCTTCACGGTTTACGCCCAAGTAGAACACCGCCAAGGTATCGGGCCCGCTATGAACGGCAATAACAGGGTCAATATAATTGTAAATAAAACCTTTTACCTTTACTTTGCTTTCAATTAACTTGGCTAGAAATTCGGCTTCTTCTAAACAGTCTCCGTGAGCGATAAAGACGTACTGATTTTCCGCGTCTAAAATGGTTTTTGCTACCTTGTCTGCAATAGAAAATATCGAACGCTTTCTACCTAAAACCTTGCCGTACGATAAGAGTTTACCATTTTCGCTAACGTACATAGTAGGCTTAATATCTATTGCCGTACCAAGCGCGTAAGTAAGTTTACTTATTCTTCCGCCACGCACTAAATTAGCAAGAGTTTTTACCGTAAAAATACTGTTTACGCTTTGGCGAGTATTTATCACCCTTTCCACACACTCTTCAATAGTTGCGCCCGATTGTTTATAAAGCGCAATAGAGTGCACCATAAGACCTTGGCCAAGAGAGGCTAAAAGCGAGTCAACACACTCGATTTTTCTTTGCGGGTATTTTTTTAAAAGTTCTTCCTTTGCTAAAACGGCGTTGTTATACGTTTGCGATAACGCCGAAGAAAAACCTATATACAAAACGTCGTTACCAGATATAAGTTCCTTTTCAAAATATTCTATAAACGTTTGAGCGTTTGCGCAAGAAGTTGATAAATTTTGCTTGGCGCGTAAAAAATCGTAAAACTTTTTAGCGTCGCGCTCACTTCCTGCTGAAAACTCGAATTCTTCGCCGCTATTAACGTACGAAAGGGGTATTATGGTTAAATCAAACTCTTTAATAATTTCTTCGGTAAGGTCTGCGGTGCAATCCGTAAAAATTTTATAAGACATATTTTTTTCTCCTTTTGCTTAAATTATACTACTGCTTTATAATATTTTTTGTATAATTATACTCGTTTTAGTTATAATGCTTTTTTTAAAATAGTAGAATTAAAAAAAGCAACTCTACCAATAGTAGAATTGCCGTTTTTTAACAAAAAAATGCCGATAAACGTAACGTATTTTGCTAATTTATCGGCTGTTTTTTATAATATTTAATTATTATTACAAATCGTCTGCGTCCTGAATAGGTTTTTCGTTTTTATCTACGGGCACGCCCGTATATGACCCGTTTGGGTCAAAATTAGATACAAACTTGTTTTTTACTTGCAGTTCTTTGGTCTTGCGCATGACTTTTTTGTAGAAGTTTTAGAATTTTTAGAACTATTCTTACTTTTTTCCATACTTACCTCCTATATTATTTTGTTACGCATTTTAAATTTAATACGTTTGTGGGCAAAATTTTTAAAGTTTTTTGCGTTCTATTTTTTTAATAAAACTCATACACTATAACGTAGAAAAAATTAAGGAGAGATTTTTATGAGTGATGTTGAATATTGTAAAATGCTTGAAATTCCCGTTAATTCTTGCGACATAGTAATAAAGAATAGCAAGCGTAGAAAAAAAGACGTTGTTAATAAGGTTATTAAAAAGGTTAATTTAGAAAACGATAAAAAGAAAACGGCTAAAAAAGAAATTGAGCCCGCTACGCCTATCGTGGCAAACGAGCAAAAAGTTAAAAATAGCGGTTTTGATATTCTTTCCGTTCAAGTGGTTGCAATTTTTGCTTTAATAGTAGGAATTATTTTGACCAACATTTTTTGGGAAGATAGCGGTATGAATAATTTACTTAAACAAGTATTTTACACTCAAACCACTCAAAGCGACGCGGTTTACACGAGTTTTAACGCGGTAAGCCCTTCAAAAACGCAAGACGTTACGCTTGAAGACGGCGTTATGAAAGTTTCAAAAGGCTCAATTTACTCGCCTTGCGACGGCGTTGTTGAAAGCGTTTCAAGTGAAAACGGCGTTTACAGTTTAACCATAAAACATAGCGAAACTTTTTCAACGGTAATTAGCGGACTTTCACTTTGCTATGCAAGCGTTGGCGAAAACGTTTACTCTACTATTCCAATAGGTTATAGCGAAGGCGAAATGAGCGTTTGTATGTTTAATAGCGACGCTATTTTAACTTCATTTACGCTAAATGGTGACGATATTGTATGGATAAATTAAAATTTACGATACACCCTTTGTTTTTTATATTTGGACTATACTTTGCCTTTATAGGCAAAGTATTTTCTTTTTTAGTATATACTTTAACTGCGGTTATACACGAGTTCGGGCATTTTTACGCTTCTGAAAAACTCGGCTATAAACTTAACCGTATAGTTTTAATGCCGTACGGTGCGTTAATTAGCGGAAACGTAGATGAAATTAGTTATAAAGACGAAGCGATAATTGCGCTTGCAGGCCCGCTTATAAACGCTTTGACCGCTTTAATATTCGTTGCGCTTTGGTGGTTTTTTCCGTCTATTTACCCTTACACCGACCTTGCCGTTTTTGCAAGCATTTCAATAGCCGTAATTAACTTGCTACCTTGCCACCCGCTTGACGGCGGTAGGTTTTTAAGCGCCACTTTAAGCCTTTTTATAAAGAGAAGTATTGCAGTTTTAATAACGCGAATTATAGGCGCTTTGTTAGGTCTTTTAATTTTGGCGCTTTTTATATATTCGTGCTTTACGGAAATCAACTTTTCCGTACTGTTTTTTGCGGGCTTTATACTGATAGGCGCAATAGATAAAAACAAGCAAAACTCGTATATAAAAACGCTATCAAGTTACGTTTTTACTATTAAACGCCCAACTCTAATTTGCGAATATATTATGCCCTACACCGCCACCGTTAAAAACCTTTTTAATATTATGGAAACGGGCAAATACTACCGCATTTTTATAACGAGCGAAAGCGGAATTATAATGCCTTGTATAGAAGGAAAAGCGCTTGAAAGCGTTTTGCTAAACGGCAAACCACACCAAAAACTTATTGATATAGTAAATGAAAAAGCATAGCGTTTTGCTATGCTTTTTATTATTTATCAATGATAATTGCTTTAATTCTTCTAACGCCAGCGGAACTTGCTTCTTCTTTAACAATTTTAAATTGTTTAAGTTCACCCGTAGTTTTAGCGTGAGGACCACCGCAAATTTCTTTACTGTAACCGTCTATCGTGTAAACTTTAACAACGCTTCCGTATTTGCTATCAAACACGCCTACCGCGCCTTGCGCTTTTGCTTCTTCAATAGGCATTTCTTCCATTTTAACTTCTATATTTTTAGAAATTGCCTCGTTTACAAGGTCTTCAACTTGCTTTAACTCTTCCGCCGTCAACTTTCTATCAAAACTAAAATCAAAACGCAAGCGTTCAACGGTAATATTTGAACCGCGTTGATTTACGTTCGGGTCTTTTAAAACTACCTTTAACGCGCTGTTAAGTAAGTGCGTTGCGGTGTGAAGCCTTTGCGTTGTTTCGTTGTTTTCCGCAAGACCGCCTTTAAACTTTTGCTCGGAGCCAGCCTGCGATTTTTGTTGGTGAGCCTTAAAAGCATCGTCGTAGCCTTGCTTATCTACCGTAAAGCCTTTTTCTAGGGCAAGTTCGGTAGTAATTTCAATAGGAAAACCGAAAGTGTCAAAAAGCCTAAACGCAGTTTTACCAGGGAAAATATCGCCTTTTAAGAAAGTTATAACCTTATTAAACTCTTTAAGCCCGTCAACAAGCGTTTTACTAAACTTTTCTTCTTCTTTGTTAAGTTCGCTAATTATTACTTGCTTGTTGTCTATTAGTTCGCTATATACGTCGCTATATTTTTCAATATATTTAACGGCTATAAGCGAAAGCGAACCACTTTCTAAACCAATTTGTTTGCCGTATCTAACCGCTCTACGAATAAGTCTTCTTAAAACGTAGCCTTGGTCAACGTTAGACGGTTTAACACCCTTAACGTCACCGAGCATAAAGGTTGCGGTGCGAACGTGGTCTAAAATTATTCTAAACGCCTTGGTTACTTCTTCATTTTCGCCGTATTTTTTGCCCGTAAGATTTTCTATTTCTTGTTTTGCTCCCTCGAAAACGTCCGTATCGTAAACGGTAGGAACGCCGTTTAAAATTGAAAGCGTTCTTTCTAGCCCCATACCCGTGTCAACGTTTTTTTGTTTCAACTTGGTGTAAGTTCCGTCTTGATGGCGCTCGTATTCCATAAATACGTCGTTCCAAATTTCAAGATATTTGCCACAGTCGCAAGCGGGGCTACAATTTTCGCTACACTTTGGCGTTCCACGGTCAATAAACATTTCAGTATCAGGGCCGCAAGGTCCGGTATTGCCCGCAATCCACCAGTTATTCTTTTTAGGAAGATAAAAAATTCTATCTTTTGGAATACCCGCTTTTTCCCAGCACTTTGCACTTAACTCATCACGCGGAGCGTCGTTATCGCCTTCAAAAACGGAAACTGCAAGTTTTTCAACGGGAATACCTAAATATTTTTCACTCGTTAAAAATTCAAAACTGTAAGCAATCATTTCTTCTTTAAAATAATCGCCAAGCGACCAGTTTCCAAGCATTTCAAAAAAAGTGCAGTGCGAAGCGTCTCCAACCTCGTCGATATCGCCAGTTCTAACGCATTTTTGAACGTCGGTAAGTTTACTACCCGCAGGGTGCTTTTCGCCTAAAAGATATGGAACGAGCGGATGCATACCCGCGGTTGTGAATAAAACGGACGGGTCGTTTTCTGGCACTAACGATGCCGATGGTATTATTTTATGACCTTTTTCTTCAAAGAATTTAAGAAAAAGTTGCCTTAAATGTTGTGAAGTTAATTTTTTCATAACTTACTCCCTAAACGCTTTTGGCGCTTTATTTTTTAGTAATTTCGTAACCGTCTTTTGTGTTTTTTACAATATAACCAAGTTCGCCTATTTCGGCTCTTAAAGCATCGGCAACAGCCCAGTTCTTTTCTTTACGAGCGTTTTGCATTTCTTCGGCTTTTGCAATAATTTCGCTTGGAATATCACTTGTCGCTTCTTCCTTAATTTTATCAAGACCTAAACCAAAAACTTTATCAAATTCAAGTGCAGTATTGTAAATATCTACTGAATACGGCTCTTTAAGCATAGTCCATAAAACGCCGAGTGCGGATGGAATATTTAAATCGTCTAAAACGTCGTTTTTAAACTCTTGTTTGAACGCGTCAAGTTTAGTTTGGTCAGTCTTTTCGTTAGAGTTTTTGTGTTTTAAAAGAAGCCCGCAAAGCCTTTCGTAAGAAGTTTTTGCCGAATTCATAGTTTCAAAAGTAAAGTTTAACTTTTTGCGGTAGTGCGCGTTAAGGCAAAAATATCTAAATACCATAGGGCTATATCCCATTTTTTCAAGTTGCTCGATGGTGTAAGTATTGCCAAGCGATTTACTCATTTTACCGCCGTCAACGAGCATAAACTCGCCGTGAAGCCAAAATTTTGCAGGGTTTTTACCCGTTAAGCCTTCGCTTTGCGCAATTTCGTTTTCGTGGTGGATAGGAATATGGTCAACGCCACCCGTGTGAATATCGAAAACTTCGCCTAAATATTTTTTAGACATTGCCGAGCACTCAATGTGCCAGCCTGGATATCCTTGACCCCAAGGGCTAGGCCATTGCATAATGTGTTCCTTTGGCGCTTTTTTCCAAATTGCAAAGTCGTAAGGGTTACGCTTTTCGCTATTTACTTCTATTCTTGCGCCCGCCTTTAAGTCGTCAAGCGTGTTACCAGAAAGCATACCGTAACTTTTGAATTTAGAAATGTCGTAATAAATACCGTCTTCCGTTTCGTAGCCGTAGCCTTTATCACATAAACCAACAACGTAGTCAATCATTTCACCGATATGCTCGGTTGCCTTACAAATAATTTCGGGTTTTTCGATGTTTAATTTATCAAAGTCTTGCATAAAAACTTTGGTGTACATTTCCGCAATTTGCCAAGGGTCTTTCTTTTGTTCCCTTGACGCTTTTGCCATTTTATCTTCACCGTCGTCACCGTCGCTCATAAGGTGACCTACGTCCGTTATGTTCATAACGCCTTTTAAATTATAGCCGTCAAATTTAAGCGCGCGACGCAACAAGTCCATAAAAATGTAGGTGCGCAAGTTGCCTATGTGCGCGTAGTTATATACGGTTGGACCGCAAGAATACATTCTAACGGTATTAGTACCGTCTTGCGTTTTAAACTCGTCTTTTTTCCTTGTTAAAGTATTGTAAAATTTCATTTATTTAACTCCTTTTCAAGTTTAGAAATTTTTTCTTTTAATGCGTTAATTTCGTCTATTATAGGGTCGCGTTTTTCTTGTTCTAAATCTTTAACGACCTTTTTACCTTTGGTTTTAACTACCTTTCCTGGTATGCCTACTACGGTTGAATCGGCTGGAACGTCGCTTAAAACTACGCTACCCGCGCCTATTTTACAGTTTTCGTTTATAGTAATACCGCCTAAAATCTTACAGCCCGCACTCAACACGCAATTTTGCTTGATAGTTGGGTGGCGTTTTCTGCCTTTATCTTTACCCGTACCGCCAAGCGTAACGCCTTGGTATATTACAACGCCCGTTTCAATTTCCGCCGTTTCGCCAATAACTACACCCGCGCCGTGGTCGATAAACACGCCCGGAGCAATTTTGGCGGCTGGATGAATTTCAATGCCAGTGCGCCATTTTGCGTTTTGGCTAATAATGCGTGCAATTAACTTCATTTTGTGCCTATAAAAGAAGTTTGCCCTCCTATGAAGTTGAAGTGCTCTTACGCCCGAATACGTAAGCCACACTTCAAATCTACTTCTTGCGGCGGGGTCGTTTGCCATTGCCGCATCTATATCTAATTTTAAATTTTTAAACATAATTTAATAACCTCTTAACACCTTGATATTAAAAAATATGGCTATATCATAGAATATGGTTGGTTTTAGCAAAAATTTATTTTTGCGGTTGGCGAGAAAAATACAAAAAAGACGAGCGTTCTTGTGAGGGCGCATACCCGTGCGGTCTGTAACCAAACAAAACGCGAAGTATTTTACAGTATTTTTCCGTCAAAAAAGCAAGCGGATGAAATGATAGAGCCAAAATAAAAAAGCGTCCTAAACATAAAGACGCTTTTACTCTTTGCGTGGTTCCACTTTAATTGCCTTACGGCTTCTTTTTAGCAGTGTAACGGCGCTACCCGTACGCAATTAACGTCCCTTAACAAGAAAACGCACTTTCGCCAATTTGCAAGTTGCAACCTTTCACCTATCGTTGCTCTCTAAAAACGTGCAAAAAAACTACTCTTTTTTCTAGCGGTTTATTATATAGTATGTTAATATTAACATAAAAAGTTGATAATTGCAATTATTTTTAACTATTTTATTTTGTTTTGCCTATTTGTGTGTTAAAAATCTTGCAAAAACTTTTTTTATTTAGTATAATTTACTAAACTAAACTTTTAGGTGGTATTATGCTTGACATTAAACTTATTATTGAAAAGCCCGACTTTGTAAAAAACGCGTTACTTAAAAAGGGTTACGACGTTGACTTTACGGAAATTATTAAAAAAGATGAAGAAAAAAGAAAACTTCAATTTGAAATTGAAAGTTTAAAGGCAACGCGCAATAAAGTTTCTAGCGAAATTCCTATGCTTAAAAAACAAGGAAAACCCGTTGAAGAAATTTTTGCAAAAATGCGTGAACTCGGCAATCAAATTGCCGATGGCGACGCTAAAATAAACGCGCTTTCGCAAGAAATTTTTGATTTTGTTGCCTGCCTTCCTAATATGCCGGATGAAGACTTGCTCCCTGGCGAAAAGGAAAACAACAAGGTTGTTAAAGTTTATAACGAAAAGCCAAACTTTGATTTTGAAATTAAAAACCACGTTGACCTTTGTTCTAACCTTAAAATTATTGATTACGAAAGAGGCGTTAAACTTTCGGGCAACGGTTTTTGGGCTTACCGCGGTGACGGTGCAAGGCTTGAATGGGCGCTTTTAAACTTCTTTATTTCGGAGCATTTAGGCGACGGTTACGAATTTATTTTACCACCGCACCAACTTTCGTATAACTGCGGTTTTGGCGCGGGTCAATTCCCTAAATTTAGTGATGAAGTTTACTGGCTTGACGTTGATGAAGATAGAAAGAAAAATAGATTTATGCTTCCAACTGCCGAAACTGCGCTCGTAAACTTATACGCAGGCGAAATTATGGACGAAGATATTTTACCGCTCAAACTTTTTGCTTACACTCCTTGCTACCGTAAAGAAGCGGGCTCTGCGCGTGCGGAAGAAAGGGGTATGATAAGAGGTCATCAATTCAACAAGGTTGAAATGGTGCAATATACTACGCAAGAAGGTAGCGACAAGGCTTTTGATGAACTCGTAAACAAGGCTTGCTCTCTTATGGATAAATTAGGACTTCACTTCCGTTTATCTAAACTTGCCGCGGGTGACTGCTCGGCTTCAATGGCAAGAACTTACGATATTGAAGTTTGGATTCCTTCAATGGGAATATATAAAGAAGTTTCTTCCGTTTCAAACGCGAGAGATTATCAAGCGCGTAGAAACAACACGAGATATAAAAATAAGCAAACGGGCAAAAACCATTTCGTTCACACGCTTAACGGCTCAGGGCTTGCAACTTCACGCGTGTTCCCTGCAATTATCGAGCAATACCAAAATGCGGACGGGTCTATTACAGTTCCCGAAGTTTTAAGACCGTTTATGAACGGACAAGAAAAAATTATTATAAAATAATTACTGCGTTCTCAACCGTTAGATTGCGGTTGAGAATTTTATTTTTAAAATTTTAATTTTATTATTGCTTTACTTAAAGTAATTTGGTATAATGTTTGTATTGATTTTTAAAGGTGTGTACTTATGAACGTTGGATTTGACAGTCAAAAATACCTTTCCGTTCAAACGGAAAAAATACTTGAAAGAATTGACGAGTTTGGCGGTAAACTCTATTTAGAGTTTGGCGGTAAACTTTTTGATGATTTTCACGCTTCACGCGTTTTGCCTGGTTTTAGGCCAGACAGTAAAATCCAAATGCTTTGCCACCTTAAAGATAGGGCGGAAATTATAATAGTTATTAGCGCGGGCGACATTTTGAAAAACAAAGTTCGCGCCGACCTTGGAATTACTTACGACGTTGACGTTTTAAGGCTTATTGAAATTTTTAAAGAATACGGATTGTACGTTGGTAGCGTAGTTATTACCCAATTTGAAGAGTCTAACGAAAGCGCGCTTAAATTTAAAAAACGCCTTGAAAAATTAGGGCTTAAAGTTTACGTTCATTATAATATTAAAGGATATCCTACGAATATTCCGCTTATTATTAGTGACGACGGCTACGGCAAAAACGAATACGTTGAAACCACGCGCGACTTAGTAGTTTTAACCGCTCCCGGTCCTGGTAGCGGAAAAATGGCAACGTGCTTATCTCAACTTTACCACGACTTTAAGCGCGGTATTAAAGCGGGCTACGCTAAATACGAAACGTTCCCCGTTTGGAATTTACCGCTTCAACATCCCGTAAATATGGCGTACGAAGCCGCCACCGCCGACCTTAACGACGTTAATATGATTGACCCTTACCACCTTTCCGCTTACGGCAAAGTTGCGGTTAATTATAATAGAGACGTTGAAATTTTCCCAGTGCTAAACGCGTTATTCGAACGTTTAATGGGCACTTCGCCGTATAAATCGCCAACGGATATGGGCGTTAATATGGCGGGCTTTGCAATCAGTGACGACGAAGTTTGCTGTGAAGCATCTAAACAAGAAATTATACGCCGTTATTTAAAGGCTATTGAAAACGAAAGGCGCAACAATTTAGACCCGATTGAAAGTGAAAAGATTTTACTTTTAATGAATAAACTTAATATTTCCGTTTATGATAGAGCCGTTTGTAAAGCTTGTAAAGATAAGCGCGAAATAGCGGGCGTTCCCGTTAGTGCTATTCAGTTTGACGACGGAACGATAATCACCGGTAAAACTAGCGACCTTTTAGAAAGCCAAAGCGCAATGCTTTTAAACGCGCTTAAACACCTTGCGGGAATTCCTGACGAAGTTAAGTTGTTACTCCCTGAAAGAATACTTCCTATACACGACCTTAAAGTTAATTATTTACAAAGTCAAACGCCGAGACTCCATATTGACGAAACGCTTATTGCCCTTTCTTCAAGTTGTGCAACTAATAAAAACGCGGAACTTGCAATTAAGCAACTTACAAGGCTTAAAGGTACGGAAATGCACACGTCGGTTCTCTTACCGCACGCGGACGTTAAGATATTTAGAAAACTCGGTGTAAACTTAACCAGTTACGCCGTTTACGAAGATAAAATTCCAAAATATTTCGACTAATCAAAAACCTATGCAAAACTGCATAGGTTTTTATATTGAAAAGTTAGTAAAAGTATGATAAACTATATCTTACTTAAAATTAAGGCGATGGTACAAAAAATAACTGATTAGTAATTTTTACGATTTGGCGAGGAAAACACAAAAAGGACGAGCGTTCTTGTAAGGGCGCATACTTGTAAAGTATGTAACTGAACAAAACGCAAAGTAATTTGTAGTGTTTTCCCGCCAAAAATCAGTTAGATTGCGTGACAGCGCCTAAAATAAAAGGATAATTTAAATGAACGAAGAGTGTTTAATATGTAAAGCTCCGCTAAAATATCTTGATACCGATGAAATAATGGAGTGTGAACTTTGCCATAAAAAGCAAAATAGCAAAACTAAATGTATAAACGGCCATTTCGTTTGCGACGAGTGCCATATTAGCGGTATGGACGAAATAATTTCTATATGCTTTAAAAGTAGGTCGAAAAATCCTATAAAAATTTTAGAAGAAATGATGGATATCCCCGCATGCCATATGCACGGACCGGAGCATCACGTAATGGTAGGCTCTGCGCTTTTAACGGCGTATAAAAACGCGGGTGGCAATTTAGACTTAAAAACTGCGCTTTACGAAATGCAAAAAAGAGGAAAGCAAGTTCCCGGTGGCGCTTGCGGTTTTTGGGGCGCTTGCGGTGCGGGCGTAAGCACGGGCATATACGTTTCAATAGCGTTAAAAGCAACGCCACTAACAAAAGAGGCTTGGGGTCTTTCTAATCAAATGACGGCGCGCGCGTTAGATTCAATAGGAAAACACGGCGGTCCGCGTTGCTGTAAAAGAGATTCTTATTTAGCAGTTTTAGAAGCCGTTAAATTTACTAGTGAAAAGTTAGCGGTAAATATGGAAATTGATAATATAACTTGCACGCGTTCTAGTTTAAATAATCAATGCTTAAATAAAGACTGCCCTTTTTATAAAAACGAAAAGAAAACTATTGCTTTTATTTGCGTTCACAATTCGTGCCGTAGCCAAATTGCAGAAGCGTTAGGCAAGCACTTACTGGGAAACGCCTTTAATTTTTGTTCGGCGGGAACTAAAATAGCGCCGAAAATTAACCAAGACGCCGTAAGAATAGTAAAAGCCCTTTACGGCATTGATATGGAAAAAACGCAATATTCAAAAACCATTAACGAAATTGCCAGTCCTGACGTAGTAATTTCAATGGGTTGTAACGTTTCTTGCCCTTACGTTAACAAACCTTTTGACGACAACTGGAATTTAGAAGACCCTACGGGTAAAAACGACGAAGAATTTATAAAAATAATTAAAGAAATTGAAGAAAATATTTTAGCGATTAAAAACAAATATTAAAAAAATCTGGCAATTTTTTTTGCCAGATTTTTAATTTTTATTTACTTTTTAATTTATTACACAGCGTATAAACGGCGCTTACTATTACGGGAATTAAGCATATAACCGTTAGTATTATAAATAAATTACTCCAAGTTCCGCTTATTTCTTTTACTAACGCAAAACTTATTGAACTAAGCGCGCTACCAACGTAGCAACAACCGTCTATTATTCCCGCTAAAAAGCCCGTGTTTATTTTATCGCGCAAATAAAGCGGTGCAATAGCGGTTACTAAATTGTTAATGCTTGCCATAAACAACGCGTTTAGCGATATTGCAATTAAAACTATTAGCCAAATATTAGTGCCTATAAAAAACATTATAACCGTCATCATAAGTGCGGAGCATAAATACCAAAACGCGCCTTGCGTTATAAACGATTTAATTTTTTTAGAAAGCATCGTGTTTAGCACCGCGCCAAACGTTGCCGAAAGCGGAAGTAGAACCGTTAAAAATATTGAAAAACTGCTTGATAAATTAAAACTGTCTTTTAAAATTGACGGCGACCAAGTTGAAAGCCCGTCTTTAACAAAGTTATTAACTATTGCAAAAGTTATTAAAATGGCTATTAGAGAACCAATAGAGCCTTTTATTTGGTACGGCGAAGAAGACGCTTCCGTTTCCGCATTATGCTCCTCTTCACGTTGACTAACGAATACTTTGTTATAAACCACTAACCAAACCACGCCTACGCTTGCCATTAAAATACTTGAAACTAAAAAAGTATAGTTAAAAATATTGAAATGCGTAAACAACGCGCTTAAACCGTAAACGATAAAAGTTCCTATTCCAACCGAAGTTCCAAGCGCAATTATTGCAAAAGCCAAGTCTTTCGTTTTAAGCGTTGATGCAACGGAATTTATAATAGAAGTCCATAAAAAAGATTGCGCTACGCCGTTAAGTAACCAAACGTATTTTATATACTCAAACGGAATTTTAAAAAATAGCGTAAGAGATAAAAGAGCGGATATAATTAAGGCTACGCCTACAACTAACCTTTTATTATATCTTTTGCAAAATAGTCCGTTTACGACTTGACCTATGCCGTAAGATATAAAAAACATAGTGCCAACTAATCCTGCTTGCGTTTCGCTAACACCGTAAAAGTTCTTTATAGGTTCAATGCTTGCAGTATAGCCGTATCTACCTATATAGGCAATGGTGTAAGCTATCCAACAAATAAATATAGGCAATATCGCTTTTTTGTTAAAAGACTTTCTTGCTTGCATTTTTAACTCCTAAAATTCCATTTACGATTATTATATTCTCGTTTTGTTTTTTTGTAAATAAAAAAAGACCTTTTTTAAAAATTTTGACATTGATTTTTAAATAGTTTTAATATATAATTAAAAATGGTAAAAATAAGGCGATGTCACAAAAAATAACTGATTAGTGATTTTTACGATTTGGTGACAAAAACACAAAAAGGACGAGTGTTCTTGTAAGGGCGCATACTTGTAAAGTATGTAACTGAACAAAACACGAAGTAATTTGCAGTGTTTTTCCGCCAAAAATCAGTTAGATTGTGTGACAAAGCCTAAAATAAATAATGTTTAGGAGAAATTATGTCAAATAAACTTTCAAAACGCTTTTATATAGCACTTATAATTTTTAGTTTAGTTGGGCAAATTGCTTGGGTTGTAGAAAATATGTACTTTAACGTGTTTATCTACAAAATTTTTAACGCGTCCGCAAGCGACATTTCGCTTATGGTTGCTTTAAGCGCGGTATCTGCAACGCTTACGTCAATATTTATAGGCGCACTATCCGACAAAATAGGAAAACGCAAAATTTTTATTTGCGGTGGCTATTTACTTTGGGGCGTTTCAATACTTTGTTTTTCACTAGTTAGATTAGACGTGTTAAACGCGCTTTTCCCTACCGCCGTATCGGTGGCGAGTATAGGCGTTTCACTAGTTATTATTTTAGACTGCGTTATGACGTTTTTTGGTTCAAGCGCAAACGACGCGGCTTTTAACGCTTGGCTTACCGACAGTACCGACTCTACAAACCGCGGTAGTGCCGAAGGCATAAACTCTATGATGCCACTTGTTGCAATACTTGCAGTTTTCGGCGGTTTTATGGCGTTTGACCTCGATAAAAGTAGTAGTTGGACTTTAATTTTCACAGTTATAGGCGTTATCGTAATTTTGATAGGCGTTTTAGGCTTTTTCTTAATAGACGAACCTGTTATTAAAAAAGAAAACACTCCTTATTTTGATAACATTATTTACGGATTTTTGCCGTCAACCATAAAACAAAACTTAAAACTTTATATCGCGCTTATTGCCTTTATTGTATTTAATATTTCAATACAAATATTTATGCCTTATTTAATAATTTACTACGAAGTTTCGCTTAAAATGGCTGACTACGTTTTAGTTATGGCGCCCGCAATAGTGCTTGCTTCGGTAGTAACGTTTTTTTGGGGCAAGGTTTACGATAAAAAAAGTTTTTCATTTTCTATTGCGTTCTCGCTTGTTTGGTTAGCGCTTGGCTATATAATGCTATTTATTTTTACAAATAAGTTACTCGTATTTATAGGCTCGCTACTTATGATGAGCGGATATCTTGCCGGCATGGCGGTTTTCGGCGCTACTATTAGAGATAATACGCCAAGCGGTAAAGCGGGAAGACTGCAAGGCGTAAGAATAGTTTCGCAAGTTTTAATACCGGGCGTAGTTGGTCCGTATATAGGCAAACTCGTACTTTCGGGAGCAGACGTTATTGTTAATAATGACGGAACTACGTCGTTTATACCGTCATCATATATATTCTTGGCGGCGCTTATTGCGCTTATCGTAGCAATTCCGTTTATAATTTTACTTGCTAAAAGCGGAAAGCCAAAACTTAACGACTTAAAAACGGATTACGAAATTGACGAAATTCCTTTTAGTAAAGAGTACCCTCGCCCTAATTTAAAGCGTGACGGTTACGTTAACTTAAACGGAGAGTGGAATTTTGAAGTTTATAAAAAAGAAAAGCAGGTTTATAGCGGTAAAATTTTAGTTCCTTTTCCGCCCGAAAGCGACCTTTCACGCGTTAAAAGAATAACGAAAGCGGGCGAACTTTTAGTTTATACGCGTAAAATAAATATTGAAGACGCATCTAAAACGGCGCTATTACATTTTGGCGCTATCGACTGCATTTCTTCTATATTTATAAACGGCAAATTCGTTTATAAAAACGAAAACGGCTATTTGCCGTTTAGCGTAGATATATCTTCCTTTATAAGTTTAGGCGAAAACGAGTTAAGAGTTGAAGTTGTAGATAATCTAGATACCAACTACCCTTACGGTAAGCAAACTAATAGGCGCGGTGGTATGTGGTACACGCCCGTTAGCGGTATTTGGCAAACCGTTTGGATGGAAAGCGTGCCTAATAACTATATAAAAAATATTAAAGTTACGCCAACGCTTAATAGCGTTACGATAGAAGTTGACGGCGGTTTAGAAGATAAACAAGTTGCTTTTGGCGGTGAAACTTACACCTTTACAAACTCTATAACAATCAACGTTAAAAATCCTATTTTATGGACGCCCGAAAATCCGCATTTATACAACTTTACCCTAGTAAGTGGAGAAGACAAAGTTGAAAGTTACTTTGCGCTTCGCGAAATAGGAATAAACGAAAAAGGCTTAACATTAAACCAACAAAACTACTTTTTTAACGGCGTACTTGACCAAGGATATTTTCCAGACGGGTTGTTTTTACCACCAAACGAACAAGGGTTTAAAGACGATATTTTAAAAATGAAAGAACTTGGCTTTAATATGATAAGAAAACATATTAAAATCGAGCCCGCAATTTTCTATTATTATTGTGACGTTTTAGGTTTAGCGGTTTTTCAAGACTTTGTAAATAACGGAAAGTATAGTTTTATAATAGACACAGCGCTTCCAACCATAGGTTTTAAAAAATGCAAACCTGCGTTTGCAACTAAAAAGCAAAAAGAAGTGTTTTTAGACGTTTCTAAAAAAACGGTTGCTCATTTATATAACTACCCTTGCGTAGTTTACTACACTATATTTAACGAAGGTTGGGGGCAACAAAACGCCACCGAACTTTACCGAGTTTTTAAAAGTTTAGACGCTACGCGCGTTTACGACACGGCTTCCGGTTGGTTTAATAATTGCGAAAGCGACGTTAAGAGTGAACACGTTTATTTTAAAAAAATAAATGTTAAAAACGACGGCGTTAAACCGCTCGTTTTAAGTGAATTTGGCGGATACTCGTATAAAATAAACGAGCATAGTTTTAACCTTTCTAACACCTACGGCTATAAAAAATGCACGGAAAAAACTTTTATGTGCGATTTAGAAAATTTATACTATAACGAAGTTAAGCCCGTAATTGAAAGCGAAAAATTATGTGCGCTTGTTTTAACACAAGCCTTTGATATTGAAGACGAAACTAACGGCCTATACACCTACGATAGAAAGGTGTGTAAAGTAGATAAACAAAAAATGCTTACAATATCTAGCGAAATGATAAAAGCGTATAATAACGCGGTTAATAAATAAAATATTACAAACAAAAAAGCGGAGCATTTTGCTCCGCTTTAATTATTGTTTTACATAAACGACGTATATAATTCTTCTAACGTTTTTGCAATTTCTAAATTTTCAAAAACTTCGTTAAGTGGGTTAAATTCGTAAACGTAACTAATTAGGTCTGTTGCAAGTAAGGCTTCGTTTACGCCCGTAAACAAAATTCCGCCTTCTAAAAACGCGTGGAAAAACGCTAAAACTACTAACACTAAACCTATCGTAATAACCGCGTTTACTAAACCGCCTAAAAAGTTATCTAAAAAGCCGATAAGTTTACACTTTCTGCATCCCCTTGAAATTTTTAAAATAAGTTTGCGTATAAGGTGTAATACGATATTGTAAACTATAAAGCATAAAAGCACTAATAAGCCGTACGCTATATACGTTGCCACCAAAGTAACCGTTTGTTGCATACCCGCAATTTTCGAGTTGCCAAGTAGCGCCATTACCGCTTCCGTAGTTTCTGAAAGCCAGCCCCACTCTGTAAAAGGTTTGCTAACCGTAAGTACGGCTAAAACTCCCGCGCCGGCAACGCACGCTATAACTAAAACGACGTTTATAGTCGATTCAAAAAATCCGCATTTTGCACCGTATATTATAAAGCCTAAAACAAAGGCGATAACTAATATATCAATTAAAATATACATAAACAACCTCCAAGGTTATTTTTTAAATCCGTCTTTTAAAGAAACAATTTCACTAAGTATTATTTTTCCGTTTTTAACCATCTTTTTATAATAGCCTTTTCTTAATAATTGAAAACTTAAATTTTCAGGACAAGTTTCAATATACTTTTCGGCTTTGCCTAAAAATTTAGTAACGCTATTATAATTCATCCTTTCGCTAAAATCTTGACCTTGGTATTCAGCGTCTTTCAAAAGATAGTCGTACTTTCTAATTTCAACGTCAACCATATTGTTTGCATCTACCCAGTGAATAACGCCTTTACATTTAATACCGCTAGTGTCCGCGCCCGAACGACTTTCAGGAACGTAGGAACATAATAATTCTTTAACCGTGCCGTCGTCGTTTAATAAAACGTCGTCACACTTAATAATATATGCGTTTTTAAGCCTTACGTAACCGTCTTTTTTAAGTCTAAAATATTTTGGCGGTGGGCAAAGTGAAAAGTCTTCACTGTCGATGTAAATACTTTTAGAGAAAGTTATAGGGCGTTTTTTAGGCTCATCGTCGTTAGGGTTTATATCAAAGTCTAAAACTTCGCCATCTTTTTCATAGTTAGTTATAGTAACCTTTATAGCGTTTTCAACCGCCATTGCCCTTTCGGCGTTTTGGTTAAGATAATCTCTAATAAAGTGTTCTAAATAACTAATTTCAATTTCGCTATTAGCTTTTGCAACGCCTATTTCTTCGCAAAAATTTTTAAGCGCTTCTGCCGGAACGCCACGATTGCGTAAGCCCGTTAAAGTTGGCATACGCGGGTCGTCCCAACCTTCAACCGCACCGTCTTCAACGAGTTTTTTAAGATATCTTTTACTCATTACGGTGTTAGTTATATTAAGCCTTGCAAATTCTATTTGGCGTGGTTTATGGCTAACGCCCGTGTTTTCAATAGTCCAGTTATAAAGCGGACGATGGTCTTCAAATTCAAGCGTGCAAATCGAGTGTGTTACGCCTTGCTGACTATCGCAAATAGGGTGCGCAAAGTCGTACATAGGATATATACACCACTTATCGCCCGTGCGGTGATGCGTTGCCCATAAAACTCTGTAAATTACGGGGTCGCGCATGTTGATGTTTGGCGAAGCCATATCTATTTTTGCTCTTAAAACCTTTTCACCATCTTTGAACTTACCGTTTTTCATATCGGTAAAAAGTTGCAAGTTTTCTTCTACGCTTCTATTTCTATAAGGGCTTTCTTTGCCGGGCTCGGTTAAAGTACCGCGAGTGAGCCTAATTTCTTCGGCAGTTAAATCGTCAACGTAAGCCTTGCCGTCTTTAATAAGTTTTACGGCAAGTTCGTAAATAGTATCAAAAAAGTCGGACGCGTAATGAACTTCGCTCCATTTAAAGCCAAGCCACTCAATATCCGCTTTAATTGCGTTTACGAATTCCGTTTTTTCTTTGGACGGGTTAGTATCGTCAAAAAACAAATTGCAAAGCCCGTCGTATTTTTTAGCCGTGCCAAAGTTTAAGCATAAACTTTTTGCATGGCCTATGTGAAGATAGCCGTTTGGCTCTGGCGGAAAACGCGTTTGAACGGAGTTTACAACGCCACTTTCTAATTCTTCGTTAATAATTTCTTCAATAAAATTCTTTGCTTCCATAATTACTGCCATTATAAGTAGTTTTTTTGCTAAAACTGTTAATAAATTAGCAAACACTACCCTATTTTATATCGTTTATTTTATTTTAACACACTTTTTTATAATAAGCAATCTATTTTTATTTATATAATTATAATTATACGGCGCATTAAAGCGCTTTTTGCTTGACATTATTACAATATTTTAATAAAATTAAAATCACAACATATAGGAAGGTGCATTATGGCAAAAGAAAGAGCAGTAACTATGGAAAAATTAGTAACACTTTGCAAAACTAGGGGTTTTATTTTTCCTGGTAGTGAAATTTACGGCGGTCTTGCTAACACTTGGGACTACGGCCCGCTTGGCGTAGAACTTAAAAACAACGTAAAAAAGGCTTGGTGGAAAAAATTCGTTCAAGAAAACAAGTACAACGTTGGTTTAGACGCGGCAATTTTAATGAATCCACAAACTTGGGTAGCATCAGGCCACTTGGCAGGTTTTAGCGACCCGCTTATGGACTGTAAAGAGTGCCACGAAAGGTTTAGAGCGGATAAACTTATTGAAGACTGGGTTAAAGAAAATAACTACACTCTTGAAAAAGGCATTGACGCTTTTACTCACGCTGAAATGAAAGCGTTTGTTGAAGAACATAACATTTTATGCCCTACTTGCGGTAAGCACAATTTTACTGATATTAGGCAATTTAACTTAATGTTTAAAACTTTCCAAGGCGGTACGGAAGATAGCAAAAACACAGTTTACTTACGCCCTGAAACCGCGCAAGGTATTTTTACTAACTTTGTAAACGTTCAACGCAGTCAAAGAAGAAAAATGCCGTTCGGTATTGCTCAAATCGGCAAATCGTTTAGAAACGAAATTACGCCCGGCAACTTTATTTTTAGAGTTAGAGAATTTGAACAAATGGAACTCGAATTCTTCTGTAAACCAGGTACGGATTTAGAGTGGTTTAACTACTGGCGTAGTTTTTGCCATAATTGGCTTTTAGATATCGGCTTAAAAGAAGAATATATTAGACTTCGCGACCACTCGGCGGAAGAACTTTGTTTCTATTCAAAAGCAACTACGGACTTTGAATATTTATTCCCGTTCGGTTGGGGCGAACTTTGGGGCGTTGCAGATAGAACTGACTACGACCTTACTCAACACCAAAACGTTTCTAAAAAAGATTTAACTTATTTTGATAGCGAAACGGGCGAGAAATATATTCCGTACGTTGTTGAACCTTCGCTCGGCGTTGAAAGATGCGTTTTAGCCGTACTTTCTAACGCGTACGACGAAGAGCCCGTTGGCGAAAACGACGTTAGAACGGTTATGCACCTTCACCCTGCACTTGCTCCGTTTAAAGTTGCGGTATTACCGCTTTCTAAAAAACTTTCGGAAAAGGCGCTTGAAGTTTACGACGAACTTTCTAAACACTTTATGGTCGATTACGACGAAGCCGGCTCTATCGGTAAAAGATATAGGCGTGAAGACGAAATCGGTACGCCTTACTGCGTAACTTACGACTTTGATAGCGAACAAGACGGATGCGTAACGGTACGTGATAGAGATACTATGGAACAAGTTAGACTTCCTATTACCGAACTTGTTTCTTATATTGAAGAAAAAATTAAATTTTAATTAAAAATTAACAAGGTGGAATTTTCCGCCTTGTTTTTTTGTAAAAAATGATATATAATATACTCGTAATATGAAAAACATAAATTTTGCCATAACGGAATTAGGCATAAAAAAATTTTTAAATAATAGCGATATAAAAGTCGTGGTCTTAAATGAAACGTCATCTACAAGCGACGATGCTAAAAATCTTTTAAAAAGCGGTTTGGATAGCGTTTTAGTTGTTAGCGAAAGTCAAACAAGCGGTAGGGGCAGGCTTAACCGCGAGTTTTATTCGCCAAAAGATAAAGGCGTTTATTTGAGTTTAGGCTTGCGCCCTAATTTAAGCGCTTTTAACGCTTCGCTTATAACTAGTTTTTGCGGTGTTGCGGTTGCAAACGCAATTGAACAATTAAGCGGAGTTAAAGTCGGGCTTAAATGGGTAAACGACCTTTTTATAAACTCAAAAAAAGTTGGCGGAATTTTGGTTGAAAGTTCGTTTAGCGGTTTAAATATTGACTACGTAGTTATAGGAATAGGCGTAAACGTTTACGACGATATCTACCCAGAATTTATTAAAGACGTTGCAACTAATATTGAAAAAGAAAGCGGAAAAAAGATAAATAAAAACGAACTTATTGCTCGCATTACTAACAATTTATCGAATTTAGAAAACCAAATTAAAAGTAAAGAATTTTTAAACGAATATAAAGAAAGGCAAATTATTTTAAACAAGCAAATTAAAGTAGTAACGCCGAGTGGCGAATTTTACTCAACTGCAATAGATATTGATAAAAGCGGTGCTTTAATAGTTGAAAATAACGGCGAAAAACAACTAATAACCGCGGGCGACGTATCAATTAGGTTTTAAAACGTTAAAAAATAAAATTTTTTATATTGACACGAATAAAAAAATTTAATAAAATAGAATAGAATAAAAAAACATAAGGAGTTAAATTATGGGCTTTTTAACAGGAAAAACGGCAATTATAACGGGTGCGGGTTTTGCAACGTTATCAAACGGCAAATGCGGTTCAATCGGTTACGGTATTGCAACGGCTTACGCAAAAGAAGGCGCTAACCTTGTAATTACGGGTAGAAACGTAAAGAAATTAGAAGACGCTAAAAACGCGCTTGAAAGCGCTTACGGCATTAAAGTGTTAACCGTTCAAGCGGACGTAAACGCAGGCGTTGACAATAAACAAGTTGTTGACAACGTTATTAAACAAACTATCGACGCTTTCGGTAGAATTGACGTGTTAATTAACAACGCGCAAGCATCGGCTTCGGGCGTTACGCTTGCAAACCACACTACCGAACAATTTGACCTTGCAATGTATAGCGGTTTATATGCAACTTTTTACTATATGCAAGCGTGCTATCCTTACTTAAAGGAAACGAAAGGTAGCGTTATCAACTTTGCAAGTGGCGCGGGATTATTTGGCAACTACGGTCAATGCGCGTACGCCGCCGCAAAAGAAGGTATTCGCGGACTTTCTCGCGTTGCCGCAACCGAGTGGGGTGCAGACGGTATTAACGTAAACGTAATATGCCCTATTGCGTGGACGAGCCAACTTGAAAATTTTGAAAAAGCATATCCAGAAGCGTTCAAAGCAAACGTTAAAATGCCACCTATGGGACATTTTGGCGACCCTGAACTTGAAATAGGTAGAGTTTGCGTTCAACTTGCTAGCCCTGACTTTAAATATTTATCCGGCGAAACCTTAACGCTCGAAGGCGGCATGGGTTTAAGACCGTAATTAAAACGTAATATCAAAAACAAAAAAACTCGGCTTACAAAAGCCGAGTTTTATTATATAATCAATTGTCTAAAACAATGACCAAGCCGAAATCGCCTTGGCCCTTTTTGGCGCACGTCCGCAAAACTAATTGAACTTTTTCCTATAAATGGTCAGTCGGCGTGATTTTGAGTTTGTAAACCGTAAACATAAAAGGCGAGAAATTTCTCGCCTTTTAACTTATTAAAAATTAGATACGTATTGCATTTGCTCCAAATAATTGCGTTTTTCACAACTTTCTGGAGCAAATATTTGGTTTTACTACTTTTGCATATTTTTAGACGGTCAAAACTACCAAAGCTGCATATTTTTGGACAGTTGTCACAATTTTAATATAGTTTTTGTAACAAAGATTTAACTCTATCATACACGTTTTCTTGCACGATATCTTGCATAGTCGTGTCAATAGGGTTATAAATTAATTTTGACACACTATTTCAAATCCCACCCAACAAACTTTCTCAAATAATTAAAAAAAGGAACAACACACGGTTGTTCCTTTTATAATTGGCTGGGGTGGTAGGATTTGAACCTACGAGTGACGGAGTCAGAGTCCGTAGCCTTACCGCTTGGCGACACCCCACTATAAAGCACGGTTATTATAATAACCACGCTTTTTATTAAATTTATTTAGCCGTTTTTTACGGCGTTTTTTTGTTTTGACTATATCAATAAATACGGCTCACTTTATACAACCTTCTAATTCAAAGTAACTAAACCGTCTTCTTCACTCGGTGCTTTAATTTCGTTAATTTCTAACGCTTCAAAAACAACTTGGCTTTCTTTTGAGCCTTTAAAAGTCATATAATGCACTACCGCTTTTAAATGAATCCAACTCTTGTTTTTTAACTTTAAGTCGCCATCGTACGCGCAAAGGTGGCCAATAAGTTGAATATCGTCAACGCAACAAGTCATTGCAAGCCTACCCGCAACAAAACTCTTTGGCGGTAACTTTCTATCAAACACCGCCATACAGTCAAACTCAATAACCTTGCCGTCGTACCTGTCTTTATTTTCAAAAGAATCGATGTAAAACGCGCCAAAATCACTTAATTTTAGCGTTATTGGGTCGTTTTTAAGGCTAAAAGGCAAGTCCGTTTCAAGTTTGAGTTCTTTTCCGTTTTCATCAAGAGCGATAACCGTCATATTAGAGTTTATAATTTTTAAACTCCTTTTCATATTAGAAGTTCTTCCGTTGGCTTGCATCTATTTATTATTGCAATTTCCGTAGTCTTTATCATATCAACGAACTTTTGGCGCATTGCGTTAAAGTAAACGTTAAAAGTTGAGCCGTCAATAATTGACATAACTTGCTGTACGTCAAGGTATGACGGGAGTTTAAGCGAGTTAAAATCCCACATTTCGTTAACTTCAATAAATACTACTTGCGGGCGGAACTCGCGAATAACTTCGTTTATATACTTATCGTTCCACTCGCTTATTTTTGACATAACTTTTACGCTTGCCTTGCACTTTTTTAAAGCGTCTTTATTAAACTCAACTTCGCCTTCTTCTTGTAATAATATAAGCGTTCTACCAACGTCGCCAAAGTCGCCGTTTAAAAGCGACTCTTCTATAAACGTGGTTTTTCCACTTTCAAGTATGCCTCTAATTATAACC
>JAZOMW010000032.1:0-13685 GCA_045654225.1 Christensenellaceae bacterium
GTTTGAACGCCTTTAACGTGATAATCGTCGGTAGTTCTAATGAACTTATTATAAGAAATATCAAGTTCACGCCAAATATCTTTTAAGCCGTTTACAAGCGGATTTATAAATTCCATAGGCGTTAAGCCGAGTTCTTGCGCCTTCTTTTCAATTTTTTGACCGTGCTCGTCCGTACCCGTTAAAAAGAATACGTCCTTTTTAAGCATGCGGTTAAACCTAGCAAGCGCGTCGCAAACGACGGTGGTATAACAATGACCTATATGCCAGTTTCCACTTGGATAATATATTGGTGTGGTGATATAAAATTTATTGTTTTGCATAATATCTCCTATATATTACTAAATAATATACTTATTATATAACATAAAAATATTTTTGTAAACACAATTTAAGTTAATAAAACTCGCCTTTTTAACATAAATTTTAATATGAGCGCAATTTTTAGTATAATAATGATATTCTCGCTATTACTCATTATAATTTTCGAGCCGTCAATTTTACTCACCACCTTTTCAAGCGCGGTGGAAAAAAGTGCAAAACTATGTTTAACGCTTTTATGTATTTACGTTGTTTGGTGCGGTTTTAGCGCACTCATAGAAAAAAGCAATTTAACTACCAAGTTAAGTAAATTATTTAAACCTATAATTAGGCTACTTTTTGGCAAGGTTTCCCCAGAAACTCAAAATTTACTATCAATGAATTTATCTTGCAATCTTTTAGGTTTAAACGGACTAGCAACGCCTTACGCAATAGACGCGTTTAAAAATTTAGAAGAAGAAAATAATGAAAACGCTAAAACTATGCTATTCGTAATTTCAGCAACGTCAATTCAGTTGCTCCCTACTTCCGTTATGCAACTAATGACGCAAAACGGCGCTACAAACACGTCTTATATCATACTTCCGTCCTTAATTGCAACGGCCATTTCAACCGCAATAGGCGTTATTTTATGCAAGGTGTTCAAATGAACTTTTTTGAACTTTTAATTCCGCTTTTACTATTTTTTTTACTTGTTTATTGCTTTTTTAAAAAGGTAAACGTTTACGACGTTTTCGTTTTAGGCGCTAAACAAGGGCTTGAATTAACAATATCGATTTTTCCGTATATCGCTACTATTATTTTAATGGTTTCTCTTTTTGAAGTTAGCGGTTTAAATAATTCAATAATTAAGATTTTATCGCCTATTTTCAACTTTTTTGGAGTGCCTAACGAACTTATAAATTTAATAATTTTAAAGCCTTTTTCGGGTAGCGGAAGTTTGGCGCTTTTAAGCGATATTATAAATAAATACGGCACGCACAGTTATATAACGCTTTGCGCATGTACAATATTTGGCTCTTCCGAAACGGTGTTTTATATATCCGCTGTTTACTTTGTAAAATGCAAACAAAAAAAAGCGGTTAAGGCAATAACAATATCGCTAACCGCTTGTTTTATATCTACAATTTTATCTTGCTTAATTTGCAAATTTTTTATTTGAGTTCAGTTGAAGAATAAAGTAACCTTCTACAATTTTCACACTCTTTAATTTCACCGCTAACAAGTTGATTTTTTTGAACTATTGACATACTCGTTGCACACGCAGGACAGTAACAATTACCCTTTGAAGTGTCAACGCCAAAAATAATAGGAAACTTTTTATCTTCGCGCTTGGTTTGATATTTTTGCATTAAACCCGCGTCAACCGATTTAGAAATGCTTAAAAGTTCCTTTTTAAGTGCTTCAAGTTCAGGCGCTTTTTCTTCCTTTAACGCTTTATATTTAGGCGCAAATTCAACGTATTGCTTTTTCATAGCGTCGTTTTCTGCTCTTAATTTATTGTATTCGCTAAATATATCGTCAATATTTTTTTGCAAATTTTTAATAGCGTCTTCTTTTTGTAAAATTGCACTTGAAACTTCACTAAACTTCTTCTTTAAATAATTGAGTTCATCGTCGTTTTCACAAGTTTCAACTGAACTTAAAAACTCTTGCGCTTTTTTTTCAAGTTGCTTAACGTCGCTTAGTAATGCGTTGTAACTGTCGATTAACGGTTTAGATTTTGAGTCGATTGCGCTTAAAGATTCGCCAACCGTCTTTAAAAACCTATTTGCAATAGCGTATTTTTTTGCTTCGTCAGTCTTTTTAATTGAATCTTCAATTTCCTTAACTTTTGCATCAACTTCTTGATACTTTAACAAATATTTAATTTGGTTATTCATAATAAATACCCCCTTGATTTTATAAGTAAATTTCTTCGTCTAAAAGTTCACACTTTACGTTTAAAACGCTTTTTAAATTTTCGTAAAATTTAGAAAAACCGTAAAACTCCGAAGAATAATGCGTTAAAACTATTAAGTTTTTACCGCTATCAACAACCTTTAAAATAGTTGAGTGTTTTACGTCAGACGAAACGTATAAGTCAACCTTAACGTTTTCAACTTCGCTTTCGCTTAAACCAGCACCGCAATAACTTGCCATACTGTAAATTTTATTATTTTCGTTGCCGTAAAGCATAATTTTATCGCTTCTAAACTCTTTTTTAGCGTTTTCATAAATTTGTTTTGCGGTTAAGCCGTCCATTTTGCTAATTTTACCGTAACTACATCCGCTTTTAAAAACGTGAACGCCCTTTTCTATTTTACCGCCTAAACCAACGGCTAAACACTCGTCAATTCCTCCCTTAGTGCTATCTAAATTTAAGTGGCAAGAAATAACGCCTATTCCGTTTTGTATCGCTTTATAAATAGCGGTATTGGTTGAAATTCTATATAACGGATGAAATATTGCGGGATGGTGAGTAATAACACAGTCAAAGCCGTTTTTTATTGCGTAATTTACTGCGTTTACCGTTAAATCAAGCGTAAATAACACACTTTTAATATCTTTATCGGTTTCTACTATTATTCCGCTATTATCTCTATCGTTATACGCCTCGCAAAACTCGTCGCTAACGCTTACGGGCGCAAGTTTTTCCGTTTCTAAAAACAATTCGTTAATTTTCATATAATACTCCGTTTATAAGTTCAAGTTTACGTTTCGCGTTTTCCTTTTCTAGACAAGAAACGTTTTTATTATCGATTACGCTTTTTAAAACTTTTGCGTCTAACTTTAACTTATTTAAAAAATCTTCGCTCCTATTTTTTAAGTTATCACGCCCGAATATAAGTTCAATTTCCGTGTAACTATCCGTGCCTTTGGTGGCGGAAAGAGCGTCGTAATACTTTTTATCGTAAAAAGTAAAATCGTTTTCTATTTTATAGCCTAATTCAAGTAAGGTTTTTCTAACTTTACTCGTGTTTTTTTGTGGTGATAAAACAAATTGCCTTGGCAAAATTTTTGCACGCTTTATTATTTGGCAAATTTCTTCACCGCCCATACCTGCTATAAATATAACGTTAGCAAGTCCGTCGAACGCATCAACACCGTCGGTATGAAACGCTTTAACTTTATTGCCGTAGTTTTTAAGCAAATTAACCGCTTTTTCTAAACTCGGTTTAGAAATATCACTAATTATAACGCTTTCAAAGTCGCCTAAGTCAAGCGCGTGCTTTGCTACAAAGCCGTGGTCGCAACCAACGTCGGCAAAAACACCGCCCGAAATAACTAGCGAATATAGCGTTTTTAAACGTTTAGTCATTATTCTAAATACTCTTTAAGTTTTTTAGAGCGAGACGGATGTCTTAATTTTCTTAAAGCCTTTGCTTCAATTTGACGGATACGTTCTCTCGTAACGTTAAATTCTTTACCAACTTCTTCAAGCGTTCTTGGTTTACCGTCGTCAATACCGTATCTTAAACGCAAAACTTTTTCTTCTCTTGGAGTTAAAGTATCAAGTATTGAAATGAGTTGATTTTTAAGCATATTAGCGGCAACTTGGTCGCTTGGCGAGGTTGCGTTTTCATCTTCGATAAACGTTCCTAAATTGCTATCGTCACCGTCGTCGCCGATAGGTGTTTCAAGTGATACCGGGTCTTGCGCAATTTTTTGAATTTCAATAACCTTTTCTTCGGAAATGCCCATATAGTCGGCAATTTCTTTTGGACTAGGGTCTCTATTGTATTCTTGAACTAAAAGACGTGAAACTTTAACCACTTTGTTAATAGTTTCAACCATATGTACGGGTATTCTTATAGTTCTTGCTTGGTCTGCAATAGAACGCGTAATTGCTTGGCGAATCCACCAAGTAGCGTAAGTTGAAAATTTAAAACCTTTGGTGTAGTCGAACTTTTCAACGGCTTTCATTAAACCTAAATTGCCTTCTTGAATAAGGTCTAAAAGGTGCATACCCCTACCAACGTACCTTTTTGCAATAGATACAACGAGTCTTAAATTCGCTTCGGATAATCTGCGTTTTGCAAACTCGTCGCCTTCCATCATTTTTTTAGCAAGTTCGCTTTCTTCTTCCGTTGATAAAAGTGCGATTTTACCTATATCTTTGAGATATACTTTAACCGGGTCATCCATTGAAATTTCTTTTTCAAGTTGCAAAAGAAATTTATCGTCTTTGGCATTATATTGATAAGTGTCTAAAATTTCAATGTCTTTTTCTTTAAATGAAGTGTAAATTTCTTCGATTTGTTCAGGCGCTAAATCAAACTTGTCAATTTTATCCATTAACACATCAGATGAAATTGCCTTTTGGTCCTGATATTCGTTTAATAAATTAGTAATAATTTCGTTTAATTTTACAAGAGATACGCTCATTTTATCCTCCGTTTTTAAGATTCGTTAATTTTTGTGTTAGTTTTAATAATGCTTTACCAATTTCACTTCTATTTTTAATATCGGTTTCTTTGGTGTATTGTTTATTTAGCAACGCAATTTCCGCTTGTAAATTGTGTTGTTTTAAAGTGAAAACACAGTCACTGAAATACTTTTCTTCACTTTCTTTACTTATAAGCGCGCCCGCGTTTAAAATTTCGTTAACTTCAACGAGTTCACTTTCGTCAACCAAACCGTATAATTCGCTAACTAAAACGTTGCCCGCGCCAAAAATTACGGTTTCCGCAAGTTTTTGGCAAGTTAAATTATTAAAATATAAATCTTGAACGTCAATATCGGTAAATTCTTTTTTGTTTATAAAACAATTGAGTATAAACCTTTCCGCTCTATCGGTGGCGGTTGATTTAACGCTAAAATTAGGCACTGTTACGCTTTCTTCTACGGTTGATTTTACGCCATGTTCTAAATCACGCTTTAAACTTTCGTATGTTCTACCCGAAACGTCTCTAACCTTTTGTAAAAGTTCTTCACGCAAATATTCGCCGTTTACGCCTCTTATAACTTCAAGCGCTTCGCTAATATATTTACGCTTGTCCGCAACGCTATTTAAGTCTTTTCCGTGTTCTAATACTTTTAACTTAAAGTCGATAAGTGGCATAGCGTTATCTAAAAGTTTTTGATAGGCTTGACTTCCGCCTTCTCTAATAACGTCGTCAGGGTCTTTACCCTCCGGTAGCGGAACTACCCTAATTTCAAATTGCTCGTTTGCAAAAATTTCTAAACTTCTAAGCGTAGCGTCTTTACCCGCACTATCGCCGTCAAAACAAATATACACAACGTCCGTAAAGCGCTTTAACACTTTTGCTTGGTCAAGCGTTAAGGAAGTTCCCATTGAACAAGCAACGTTCTTAAAACCCGCTTGATGTAGCGAAACAACGTCTAGGTTACCTTCAACCATTATAACGTAAGGAATTTGCTCGTTCGTTCTTAATTTTTTAAGGTTATTTACGTTAAATAACGTTTTTTTCTTTAAATAGATTTTTGTTTCTTGCGTGTTTTTATACTTACCTATTTTGTCGCTTGTCGGCTTTAAAACACGGCCCGTAAACGCAATAACTTGGTTAAACGCATTTATTACGGGTATGGTTAAGCGGTTTGCTTCCGCATCGAACACGTTGCCTTTTTCGCTCTTTTGGCAAACGCCCGCTTCAAGCATTTCACTTTCGGTATATCCTAAACTTTTTAAGTGTTTTGGAAGACCGTCAAAGGAAAGCGACGCGCCTATACCGAACGTGCGCACGGTTTCGCTACTAAAACCACGCTTTTTAATATACTCTAAATATTCGATTGCGTCTTCACGTTTTAAGTTGTTAACGTAAAAATGCGCAGTTTCTTTTAATATATCTAAAAGCCTTTGTTTGCTTTCTTTATTCTTTTTTACAATTTCTTCGTTGTAGTTATTATCTTCGGGCATTTCCATTTTAGCGTAGTCGGCTAAAAATTTAACTGCTTCGTAAAAGGAAAGCGCTTCAACTTCTTCAATAAATTTAACAACGTCACCACTCTTTCCACAACCAAAACAATGGTAAAATTGCCCCGGCTCGTTCACCGTAAAGGACGGCGTTTTTTCACTATGACCTGGCAGTGGACAGCGCGCCCAATAATTAGACGTGCCTTTGCGTTGAAGCACGCAATAACGCCCTACGATATCAACGATATTACATTTTGATTTAAGTTCATTAATGAACTTTTCGTTTAAACTTGCCATAATTACCTATTAACTAAAATTTTCGGGGATGAATATTGAACGGAATACGCTAACGGCGTATCTATCGGTCATACTCGAAATATAGTCGCAAATAACTTGTTCTTTTGAATAACTGTCAAGCAACTTTTTATACGCTAACGGCAATTTGTCAACGTCTTTAAAAAAGTAGTTGTAAGTTGCGCTTATCATATTAGTTGCTTTTTCTTCTTGAATTTTTGCTGAATTTATAAAATATACCTTTTCAAACATAAACTCTCGAAGTTCGGTCATAGCGTCGAGCACGGTAGAAGAAATTTTAACGTCGTTTTTATTAGTGCTTTCACTAACTATTGAAGAAATTAAAGTGTTAATTCTTTCTTTTGAAGTTGCGCCTAAAACGCTAATTGCTTTTTTAGGTAAACTGTTAGCGGTTATAATGCCTGCTCTAACCGCGTCGTCAACGTCGTGATTTAAATACGCTATTCTATCAGCGTAAGAAACGCATTTGCCTTCAAGCGTTTTTGGATTTCCGCTTAATTTATGGTTTAAAATTCCGTCTTTAACTTCGCTAGTTAAGTTTAATCCTTTAAAATCATTATCTAAAACTTCAACAACGCGAAGGGATTGTTTATTATGCTCAAAGCCAAGCGGACAAATTGAGTTAAGCGCCCTTTCTCCCGCGTGACCAAACGGAGTATGACCAAGGTCGTGGCCAAGCGCTATTGCTTCGGCTAAATCTTCGTTTAAAAACAAACAACGAGCAAGCGAGCGCGCTATTTGGCACACGTCCAAAGTGTGAGTAAGGCGCGTCATATAATGGTCGCCTTCTGGCGAAAAAAATACTTGCGTTTTATTTTTTAAGCGAATAAACGCTTTGCTATAAATAATTCTATCTCTATCGCGTTGAAATTCAGTACGCATTGAACAAGGCTCTTCAAAAACCTGCCTTCCTTTCGTATCTTTTGATTTTACCGCGTATTTAGAAAGATACGCTTCTTCACGCTCAAAAATTTTATCTTTAATAGAAAAATTCAACGTTTTTACCGTCCTTTTACACTACTCACTTAATATATACTAAAATATTACAAAAAAACCTTTTTTTATTTTAAAAATTTATTCAGTTTTTAAATTGCCCGTAAAAACTTTAAAGTTTTTTCCGTTTAATTCACTGCTATCAAGCAAACAAATTTCATAAATTTTTAAAGCAACTTCACTTGCGGTAGGTACGTTTTCTAAACCGCACTCTTTTACAAAACTCAATTTATCTTCGTAAGATAAATGAGCGTTCATATTCGTATCTACAAGCCCTAAAATAACGCTTGCAACCGAAATGTTAGAATACGCTAATTCTTCGCTCAATGCGCGCGTAAAGCCTATAACCGCGCTTTTTGACGCAGAATAAACCACTTCACAACTACCGCCAACTAGACCGAATATCGACGATACGTTTATTATTTTACCACCGCTATGTAGCATAGAATTTACTGCGTTTTTAGTGCATAAAAACACGCCCTTAACGTTTACGTTAAAAACGGAGTTAAACTCTAATTCGCTAACGTCTAAAAGCGGTTTTTGTTTTAAAGCAATTCCCGCATTATTTATTAAAATATCAATTTTACCGTATTTATTTTGCGCGTAACTAAACAAAGCGTCAACTTCGCTTTCTATACTTACGTCCGCTTTAAAAATATCGATATTTTCATAAATTTTAAGCGCTTCGGCATCTTTTTTTGAATTGTTATAAACGGCTAAAACGTTGTAGCCGTTATTTGAGAATTTAATTGCAAGTTCTTTGCCTATGCCTTGACTTGCGCCCGTAATAATTACCGTTTTCATACTCTAAAAGAAAAAAATTGCCCGACAAAAAAACCTTGCCGAGCAAAATGAATTATTTTTTAACTCTTTCCATATAATCGCCTGTTCTTGTGTCGATACGAATAACGTCGCCTTCGTTAACAAACATAGGCACTTGAATACTAATGCCCGTTTCAAGTTTAACGTTTTTAGTTGCGTTAGTAGCAGTGTTGCCTGCAACGCTTGGTTCTGCTTCTGTAACTAATAATTCAACGAAGTTTTCGCAATCAACCGAGAACGCTTTGCCTTTGTAGAACTTAACCGTAACAGGGTCGTTTTCTTTAATATATCTAAGAGCGTCTTCAACTTGGTCGTAGTTGAGTGGTTCCATGTTATATTCTTCATCCATAAAGTAGTAAAGTTCGCCGTCGTTATAAGAGTAAGTCATTCTCTTAGTTTCAATAATCGCGTTTTCAAACTTTTCAGTTGGGTTGAAAGTAATTTGTAAAACTTTACCGTCAACAACGTTTTTAAGCGTTGTTCTAACGAAAGCCGCGCCTTTGCCCGGTTTAACGTGTAAAAAGTCAACAACTGTAAAAATTTTACCATCATATTCAATAGTTACGCCTTTTCTTAAATCGCCTGCTAATACCATAAAAAGAGTTTCTCCTTAATAAAAAAATTTATTTTATTTTAATTGAGCATCGTGCACTCAATTTTAGTTTTCATTAACGTTCGGCATTTGCCGTTTTCAATTACAACGGTATCTTCAATTCTTATACCGAACTCGCCTTCAAAATAAACGCCCGGCTCAACTGAAAATACGTTGTTATTTTGTAAAATTTGCTCGCTTTTAATAGAAAGCCTTGGTTCTTCGTGAATTTTAACGCCTATACCGTGACCAAGCGAGTGTGTAAAATAATTGTCTAAATTAAAAGTTTTTAAGTAATTACGAGCAATTCCGTCCGCTTCTTTTCCCATAATTCCGCTTTTAATTTGCTTAATTGCAAGTTCTTGTGCAGTTTTTACCGCATTGAACGCTTCTACGTACTTTTTAGGCGGTGTGCCGAAGTAAAACGAGCGCGACATGTCGCTTAAATAACCATTATACTTACAACCAAAGTCAAAAAGCACGGGCATATTATTTTCAAGTACCGCGTCACCAGTTTTGTAATGCGGTATTGACGAGCCTTTGCCAAACGCAACTATGCTATCAAAAGCCTTGTCTTCCGCTCCGTTTTTTCTAAACAAATATTCAAGTTCGCGTTGAATTTCCCTTTCGGTTACGCCAACTTTGAGCATAGGCAAAACTTCTAAAAAGGATTTTTCGGCAATTTGACAAGCCTTTTTAATAAGCGCAATTTCACTTTGCGTTTTAACTGCGGTTTTTTCAAAAATTAAAGCACTTGCGTCAAACGGCTTATAGCCAAGTAAAAGCAAATCGCTTAAAAACTTTGCAGTGGTGTAATTATAAACTAAACCGATTTCAGTTACCTTTAAAGTCTTTAAAAAGTTAAAGAAATCATCGTTTGCGTTCATTAAATGAACGTTAAGCGTTTTTTCGTTTTTAACGGCTTCGTAATATCTTAAATCAACGAACAAATGCAAATTACCGTTATATATAAGCAAATACGAATCGTCAACCGTGTGTTTTGTAAAATAATAGATTAAATCAATATCAGTTAATGCAATAATTTTATTATTCATACAGAAAAACGCTAACGCAAACCGCTAACTGTATATATATTAACATATACTAGATTATAAGTCAACTTTAAAATTATTAAATTTATTTCAAAAAACCTGAATTTTATAAAAAAATTACGCTTAACAAAACTTTTACTTGAATTTTACAAAAAATACTTGGCAATTTTACTAAAAAAGGTTATAATAAACGTATGAAAATTAGTCAAGAAGAATTTAACAAGCAAGTTGCTCAAAATCTAATAAACTACCGTAAATTCAATAACTTAACTCAACTTTCCCTTGCCGAAAAATTGAATTATTCCGATAAAGCAGTTTCAAAATGGGAAAGTGGCGAATGCTTGCCAGACGTTTACGTTTTGCAAAAAATTGCCAACATTTACGGCGTTACAGTTAACGATTTATTAGCGCAAAAAGCAAAACCAAAGGCATCTTCAAGCAAAATTAACAGATTTTTTATACCAACACTTTCTTGCGCAATTGTTTGGCTGGTAGCACTTGTAGTATTTTTTATTTTAAAATCGTTTTTGCCTACCGCAACTAACCTTTGGCTAGCATTTATTGTAGCAATTCCCGTTACGTTTATAGTTGAACTTGTTTTTAGTTGCGTTTATAAAAACTTACTAATGCAATTTATTTCAATTTCCGCTATTATTTGGACTACGGTTTTAACGCTTCACTTAATGCTTTACTCAATTTTAAGCCAAATAATACTTTTGTATTTAGTTGCAATTGCTATCGAAGTTTTGGCTATACTTTGGTATTTATACATTTTACTACTTAACAAGAAAAAATCTAAATAAAAAAATAAAACGGCTCAATAGAGCCGTTTTTTTATGCGTTTAAATAAATTTGTTTCATAGTAAGCGCGTCAATATCTTGCGTACCTGCACTTTCGCAAATGATATACGGTGTTAAATTCATAATTTTAAGCGCTTTTGCAAGCGGTTCAAAATTAGGGCCGTAAACGTTATCTTCAAAAGTTAAATGTTTAATTTCGCCTTTATCGCCGTACATTATTTTAGAAAAATGTATATGCAATTTGTTAAGTTTTTCTTCGCCGATTATATCTTTTGTGGTTTTTAGCACGTTTAAAAAATCTTCGGCAGTATTAAGCGAGCCGTTTTCACGAGAATTAACGTGACCAAAGTCAATAGCGGGAACGTAAAATGGTGCAATATTACAAAAATTAGCAATTTCAGTAACCGTACCTATTTGCTTTGATTTTCCCATAGTTTCGGGACAAATAATAAGGTCGTCTAATTTTTCGTCAACTATGATTTCCGCTAATTTAGTTAGCCTTTTATGCGTTAATTCAACGGCTTCGTCTCTTTTTAACTTACCTTGGGTTGACGGATGAAAAACCACCCTTTTTGCTTGCATAAGTTTAGCGTATTTTAAAGTGTTTATAACGTAGTTATAAGAATTTAATTCCTTATCTTCTTCAACGGTTGCAAAATTTATAAAATACGGTGCGTGAATACTTAATTCTATACCGCTATCTTGATACGCGTTTCCCGTTTCAATAGCAGTAGTTTTAGAAAGCGTTATACCACGTCCAAAGGAATATTCAAAACAGTTTAAGCCTAAATCTTTAACGTATTTAGCGCTATCTTTTGAGCCTGATAGACCTAAATTGTAAAACGCCGTACCGTTACCACTTGGACCAAATTTAATCATTTAACAACTCCTTGTCTTTTTTAAGTTGATTAACTAGTTCTTCTTGACTATTAAACGCCTTAATTTCTCGTATAAAATCAACGAAGTAAACGGTTATAAATTTATTATATAAATCGCCGTCAAAATTGTTTATATAAGTTTCAATAACGCAATTATTTCCGTTAAAAGTCGGTTGTTTTCCCACGTTTGTGATAGAAGAATAGAGTTTATTTTCAATAATAACGAAGGTTAAATAAACGCCGTGTTTTAAACAAAGTTTATCGCTAGAAAGCAACATATTTATAGTTGGAAAATTAAGTTTTTTACCTAATTTTTTACCTTTTACAACCTTTTCAGTTATAAAATAGTTGCCGTCAAGCAGTTCGTTTACGCGTTTAATATTTCCGTTTAATAGTTCGTTTTTAATTAAAGTAGTTGATATTTTTTGGTTAAAACCATCTAAAACTTTTTGAACGACGCAAGCGTTTACACCGTAACTTAAAGCGCTTTTTATAAGCGAATTTGCGTTTCCTTCCGCTTTAAAACCGTAAGTAAAATCAAAACCGCAAAAAACCGATTTAACCGAATAACTTTCAAACAAAATTTTAGTAAATTCTTCACTTTTTATTGCCATAAATTCGGGCGTTAAAGATGCGTAAATAACAAAGTCAACTCCTAATAATTTTAAAAGCGTAAGCCTTTCGCTAAAAGTAAAAACGTCGCTTTTACCCTTTCCGCCTACAAAGGCGACAACGCCGAGTAATACGCCTAATTTATTAGCCGTTTCCTTTGCGCTTTTTATAAGAGTTTTATGCCCTTTATGAATAGCGTCAAAGTAGCCTAAACACAAAACGCAGTCTTTATTAAATTTGTAGCCAAATTCAAAAACTTCCATAATTATTTAAAATAAACTTTAATTTTTAACGCCTTGTTTGTAACCGACGCTAAACACACTAAATTTTCGCCGTTCATCACTAAATACAATCCGTCTTCAACCGAAATAAAAGTTGGCTTTCCGCAAACAAAATCATATTCTTGCTTATCGTTTATATATATTTTTTTATAGTTTAAAACGGATAAAGGGCTTATTATAACGCTATCGAAATTATCTAAATTTTTAAGTTCTTCAATAGTAACGGTATTGTCAACCGTAAAAGTTCCGCTTTGAACTCTTACTAAACTCGTCATAGTAGCGTAAGTAGATAAAAGCGTTGCTAAATCTTTACAAATCGAGCGTATATACGTTCCGCCCTTACACTCTATTTTAAACTTATACACACCGCTTTCTTCGTTACTTTCAAGCATAGTTATATCGTCAATTTCAACTTCTTTTGCTTTTAACTCTACTTGAATACCTTGACGCGCTAAATTATAACTTTTTTCGCCGTTTACGTTTTTTGCGCTATATAACGGCGGAATTTGGCTAACTTTTCCTATAAGTTTTTTAACGTTTATTAAAACTTCTTCCTTTTTAGGTAAAGCGCCGTTTTGGTTAATTACTACGCCGGCTCTATCCAAAGTGTCGGTTTCGTAGCCAAAAGTAAACTCCGCAATATACACTTTGGTTTTATCAAGCATATAATCAAAAAGTTTAGTGCATTTCCCTATTGCAACGGGCAAAACGCCTTCTGCAAGAGGGTCAAGAGTGCCTAAATGCCCTACTTTTTTGCCCCTAAACTTCTTTTTAATAGTATTTAAAGCGTACGCCGACGACATACCGCTTGGTTTATATAAATTTATAAATCCGTTCATTTTAAAGAATATCTGATAAGACGTATCGGTAGCGTTGGTTGTAAAACTTATTACGTTGTTCTCATACCAAGCGTTTGGGTCGGTATGGCCAAAGGTTTTACTAAGATTGTTTGTGCCATCATAGCCGCCTGTAAATAAAATTCTGTCGGCGGTGGTATAATTCACCTTATCGAAGGTAACGTTACCATCTGCGGCGGCGGTGCAGCCGCATTTTACAGGCCATATTTGAAGTTGTTCAAATTTTACGGGAGATTTGAAATCAAAAATAAGTTGATACTCTGTTTTGGGATTAAGCTCAGCATCAATATAATAAAGACTGTAATCT
>JAZOMW010000033.1:0-15964 GCA_045654225.1 Christensenellaceae bacterium
TGGCGATGTTCGGCTATCGTAGGGCGTCCTGGCATAATTTCCGTATAATGACCTATAAGGTTTTTATAACTTTGCTTTTCATCCATTTCAAGAAGGTCTGTAAACCTATAAAGGTGGTCAAAGTCTTCAAGGAGCGCAAAATCGAGTTGATTTTTAACCGTTATATCGCTTTCTTTTTGCGCCATAATAGCGGTAAGGTCAACGGCTAACTGTTCGTAACTTAAAGTCGTTTCAAGAATAGTTTCGCTCATCGGTTTAAGCGACGCTATGCGTTTTTGTTGCTGTTGTTCTTGTCTTCTAATTTCGCTAATTTCACGCCTTATATCGTTGTTGGTGCAGTGGCGTGCAAATTGATGATAAAATCCAACCGATTCAAATTCCGTGCCGTTCATTAAAATAATGCGAGTTTTAGAGTAGGGTTGTGTTGCAAACTTGTCGTACGGTTTTAAAGCAAGGTCTTTTAGCGAGTAATAGTTAATTTTGTTCGTTTTTGTTTTTTCTAAAAAAGGGTTCATAATATTTTCCTCCTTTTAAATTATTGAGTTTTAATAAAAATTTTAAACAGTCGTGCCAAAATTAAAAAAACTGAAAAAAATTTAAATTAACACTATACAAAACCAAAATAACTTGTTATAATATATAAAGTGACTAAAAACAAGGAGTTATTTTTTATGGATAACATTAAAGTAGTGCCCGTAGTGGTTATTAAAAATATTGAAGATACTTTGCCAACGCTTCAAGCACTTTGTGACGGTGGTTTACCCGTTGCCGAAATAACTTTTAGAACGGCTTGTGCAGAAGATGCTATTAAACTCGGCGTTAAAAATTTCCCTGACATGTATATAGGCGCAGGCACGGTAATTAACAAGGAACAAGCAATTAAAGCGTATAATGCGGGTGCAAAATTTATAGTTTCACCTGGTTTAAGTGAAGAAGTTGCACTTTTCTGTAAAGAAAAGGGTATAACTTACTATCCTGGTTGCGTAACGCCTACGGAAATTATGCAAGCAATTGCGCTTGGCATTAACGTTATTAAATTTTTCCCTGCAAACGTTTACGGCGGTCTTAAAGCAATCAAGGCTTTGGCAGGTCCTTTCCCACAAGTAAAATTCTTGCCAACGGGCGGAGCAGATGAAACTAACTTAAAAGAGTTTTTAGACTGCGATAAAATTTTTGCCGTTGGCGGTAGCTGGATGATGAAAGGCGATATTGTTGCTAATTGCAAAAAAATTAACGAAATTATAAACGGTTAAAATTCATATATCATTTTTTATAAAGGAGAAAATTTATGAAAGTTATTACTTTTGGCGAACTTATGTTAAGACTCGCGCCAGAAAATTATTTAAGATTCGTACAATCAAACAAATTCCAAGCAACTTTCGGTGGTGCGGAAGCAAACGTTGCGGTTTCACTTGCTAACTACGGTGTTGACGTTGCGTTCGTTTCTAAATTACCTACTCACGAAATAGGTCAAATGGCTGTAAACAGTTTAAGGCAATTCGGCGTTGACACTTCTTTAATCGTTCGCGGTGGCGAAAGAGTTGGTATTTACTACTGTGAAAAAGGTGCTTCTCAAAGACCAAGTAAAGTTATTTACGATAGAGCTTACGCTGCTATCGCTATGGCAAAAGCAAGCGACTTTAACTGGGCAAGAATTTTTAAAGGCGTTGAGTGGTTCCACTTTACGGGCATTACGCCGGCACTTTCCGACAGTATGGCTAAAATAACTTTAACTGCTTGTAAAGAAGCTAAAAAACGTGGCGTTAAAATTTCTTGCGACCTTAACTTCCGTAAAAAACTTTGGTCAAAACAAAAAGCAGGCGAAGTTATGGGCGAAATTTGCAAATATCTTGACTATTGCATAGCAAACGAAGAAGACGCAAAAGACGTGTTCGGTATAGAAGCAGACAACACTGATATTTATAGCGGTAAACTTGATAGAGAAGGCTACATTTCAGTTGCTAAAAAATTAACTGAACGCTTCGGCTTTAAAGGCGTTGCTATTACTTTACGTGAAAGTTTATCGGCAAACGATAACAATTGGTCTGCAATGCTTTATACGGACGGTGAAGCATACTTCTCTAAAAAATACGCAATGCACATCGTTGACCGCGTAGGCGGTGGCGACAGTTTTGGCGCAGGTCTTATCTATTCTCTTTTAAATAATTACAGCGCGCAAGACGCTATTGAATTTGCAGTTGCCGCATCTTGCTTAAAGCACTCTATCGAAGGCGACTATAATATGGTTTCCGTTCAAGAAGTTAAAACTCTTGCCGGTGGCGACGCGTCTGGTAGAGTTCAAAGATAAATAATTTTTTAAGCCTTGCATAAACTTTTTTTAAAGGAGAAGTTTATGCAAGACGGTTTAGAAGATTTACTTTGGAAACTTTTTGAAAAAACGGGTAATATCAATTATTACGTTTTAAAAAATAAAGTTAAAAACAAAGACGAAGAAAAATAAAAGGGCGGTAAAAAATGGAAGTAAAAGTCAACGCTTTTGTAATTAAATCTATTGATTATAAAGAGAGTGATAAATTACTTACGCTTTACTCGCTTGAAAGCGGTAAAATAACCGCTTCAATAAAAGGTGTAAAAAAGTCGGGAGCAAAGTTAAAATTTGCTTCCGAACCTTTTTGTTTTGCGGAATATATTTTAGCCGTAAAAAACGGGCGTTATACGGTTATAAACGCAAGTTATATAGATAGTTTTTACAATTTGCGCCTAAATTTAAAAAAATATTACGCTTGCTCGGTCATAGGTGAAATTTTAAATTTATTTGCCGAGCCCGACGTTAGCGACAAAACTTTATTTACACTCTCAATTAACGCTATAAAAGATTTGTGTTATAAGGGCGATGAACTTAAAACGCTTTCCGCTTTTTTATACGGCGTTATAAAAGCGCTTGGCTACGCAATTAGCGACTGTGCTTGCTGTGGTTGCGGTAGCATTATTAAAGGTAGAGTTTTTTATAGGTTTAAGGACGGTTTGTTTAGTTGCCAAAACTGCGTACAAGAAGGTTTTAATGAAATTAAAGAACAGACCTACGGTGCTTTTTTAAAGTTAAATGGAATTAACGACGGGGATAAAAGTTTAGAAAGCAGTGAAATTTATTTAATTAAATTTTTGCTTTACTACTTAAATTATAAAACCGACGTTAAACTTAAAAGTGGCGAAGTGTTAATATCGTTTTTAAACGGCGAGCAATAATGAAAAAAAGTTAGATTATTTTTATAAAAATAAAAAATTTTTTAATTTTTTTTATTTTAAATTAAAGATTTTAACTCAAATGATAAAAATAGTTGAAATTTAAAGCGTTATAGTGTATAATACGGTAATAGATAAAAAATGCAATTTTGCATATTAAGGAGATATTTATGAAGTACGTTTATTTGTTTAGCGAAGGTAACGCTTCAATGCGTGAATTACTTGGTGGTAAAGGTGCTAACCTTGCGGAAATGACTAATATCGGTCTTCCAGTGCCACAAGGCTTTACTATTACAACAGAGGCTTGTACACAATACTATGAAGACGGTAAGAGAATAAATGACGATATTCAAGCCCAAATTATGGAATACATTGACAAAATGGAAGCAATCACTGGCAAAAAGTTCGGTGATAAAGAAAATCCACTTTTAGTTTCCGTTCGTTCAGGCGCAAGAGCGTCAATGCCAGGTATGATGGATACTATCTTAAACCTTGGCTTAAACGAGGAAGTTGTTGAAACACTTGCAACTAAATCAGGCAACCCACGTTGGGCTTACGACTGCTACCGCCGTTTCATTCAAATGTACAGTGACGTAGTTATGGAAGTTGGTAAAAAATACTTTGAAGAACTCATTGATAAAATGAAGGAAGAAAAAGGTATTACGCAAGACGTTGAGTTGACGGCTGACGATTTAAAAGAACTTGCTAATCAATTCAAAGCAGAATACAAATCAAAAATCGGTCAAGATTTCCCAAGCGACCCAAAAGAACAACTTATGGGCGCAGTAAAAGCAGTTTTCCGCAGTTGGGACAACCCACGTGCAAACGTTTATCGTCGTGACAACGATATTCCATATTCTTGGGGTACGGCAGTAAACGTTCAAGCAATGGCTTTCGGTAACATGGGCGACAACTGTGGTACGGGCGTTGCGTTCACTCGTGACCCTGCTACCGGTGAAAAGAAACTTATGGGCGAATTCTTAACTAACGCACAAGGTGAAGACGTTGTTGCGGGCGTTCGTACGCCAATGCCTATCGCTCAAATGGCTGAAAAATTCCCAGAAGCATTTGCTCAATTTGAAAAAGTTTGTCAAATACTTGAAAACCACTATCACGACATGCAAGATATGGAATTCACGGTAGAAAACGAAAAACTTTACATGTTACAAACTCGTAACGGTAAGAGAACTGCACAAGCCGCTTTACAAATCGCGGTTGACCTTGTTAAAGAAGGACATAAAACTGAACAAGAAGCAGTTCAAATGATTGACCCAAGAAACCTTGACACTCTTTTACACCCACAATTCGACGTTAAGGCTATTAAGGCCGCTAAACCGTTAGGTCGTGGTCTTGGCGCATCTCCTGGCGCTGCTTGCGGACAAGTTGTATTTACGGCAGAAGACGCAGAAACTTGGAACAATGCAGGTAAAAAAGTTGTTTTAGTTAGACTTGAAACTTCACCAGAAGACATTTCGGGTATGAAAGCCGCACAAGGTATCTTAACGGTACGCGGTGGTATGACTTCACACGCAGCCGTAGTTGCTCGTGGTATGGGTAAATGCTGTGTATCTGGTTGTGGCGAAATTAAAATGGACGAAGAAAACAAAAAGTTTACTTTGGCTGGTAAAGTGTTTAACGAAGGCGACTATATTTCTATCGACGGTTCAACGGGCGCTATTTACGAAGGTATTATTGCTACCGTTGACGCTGAAATTTCAGGCAACTTCGGCATCATTATGGGCTGGGCTGATAAATATAGAAGCTTAAAAGTTAGAACTAACGCAGATACTCCTGCCGACGCTAAAAAAGCACGCGAACTCGGTGCAGAAGGTATCGGTCTTTGCCGTACTGAACACATGTTCTTCGGCGAAGGTAGAATCGACGCTTTCCGTGAAATGATTTGCTCTGAAACGGTTGAAGAAAGAGAAGTTGCGCTTGCAAAAATTCTTCCTATGCAACAAGCAGACTTTGAAGGCTTATTTGAAGCACTTGAAGGTACTCCTGTATGTATCCGTTTCCTTGACCCTCCACTTCACGAATTCGTTCCTACCACGGAAGAAGATATTGCAACTTTGGCAAAAGCACAAGGCAAGTCAATTGAAACTATCAAGGCTATAATTTCTTCACTCCACGAATTCAACCCTATGATGGGTCACCGTGGATGCCGTCTTGCAGTAACGTATCCTGAAATTGCTAAAATGCAAACTTTGGCAGTTATTCGCGCGGCAATAAACGTTCAAAAGGCACATCCTGCTTGGAACGTTAAACCAGAAATTATGATTCCGCTCGTTGGCGACGTTAAAGAACTTAAATTCGTTAAATCAGTAGTTGTTGAAACTGCGGAAGCGGAAATTAAGGCACAAGGCGCTACGCTTAAATACGAAGTTGGTACTATGATTGAAATTCCAAGAGCATGTCTTACTGCTGATGAAATTGCAAAGAACGCTGACTTCTTCTGCTTCGGTACTAACGACTTAACTCAAATGGCTTACGGTTTCAGCCGTGACGACGCTGGCAAGTTCTTATCCGCTTACTACGATACGAAGATTTTTGAAAACGACCCATTTGCTAAACTTGACCAAACGGGCGTTGGCAAACTTATGAATATGGCAATTACGCTTGGCAAACCTCAAAACAAAGACCTTCACATCGGTATTTGTGGCGAACACGGTGGTGACCCAACTTCCGTTGAATTCTGTCACGATTTAGGACTTGACTACGTATCTTGCTCACCATTTAGAGTTCCTATTGCTCGCCTTGCCGCTGCACAAGCAAACATTAAAAACCCTAGAAAATAAAATCTAAAAACTTTAAAAAAGCCTTGTAAAAAATTTTTGCAAGGCTTTTCATTTTAATTTAAGTTTATAAAATAAAAGTGTAAAAAGGCGTAAAAACGCTTGACAATAACCTTATTTTTATATAGAATATATAGGCGATATTAAAGTTTTTTAATTTGGATTAGCCCCCTAAAATAAAAAACTTTCAAATAAAAGTTATTTTAAGGAGAACAAGCATGAAAACTTTCATGGCAAAAAACGGTCAAATAGAAAGAAAGTGGTACGTGGTTGACGCTACTGATATGCCTCTTGGTAGGCTTGCATCACAAGTAGCATCAGTGTTAAGAGGTAAAAATAAGCCTACTTTCACTCCAAACGTTGACACGGGTGACCACGTTATTATTATAAATACGGATAAAGTAGTGCTTACTGGCAAAAAACTTGACCAAAAGTACTATACTTATCACACTGGTTACGTTGGTGGTTTAAAACAAATACCTTACAGCAAAATGATGGCAGAAAAATCTGACCTTGCTGTTTACGAAGCAGTTAAAGGCATGCTTCCAAAGAATAGTTTAGGAAGACAAATGATTACTAAACTTAGAGTTTACAAGGGTGCAGAGCATAATCATATTGCTCAAAAGCCTGTTGAACTTAAACTTGACAAGTAAGGAGGAGTTTTAAAATGGCAAAAGTAGCAAGCAAAAAGAAACTTCAATTCTGGGGAACAGGTAGAAGAAAGAAAGCAGTTGCAAGAGTTAGACTTATTCCTGCTGGCTCTGGCAATATCGTTATAAATAAAAGAAGCATTGATGATTACTGCGACCTTGAAACAGTAAAACTCATCATTAAACAACCACTCGTTTTAACTGATACTCTTAATAAATACGACGTATTCGTAAACGTAGTTGGCGGTGGCTTTACAGGTCAAGCAGGCGCTATCCGTCACGGCATTGCAAGAGCGCTTATTATCGCTGAACCAGAACTCCGCGCGGCACTTAAAAAAGAAGGCTTCTTAACTCGTGATTCACGTATGAAAGAAAGGAAGAAGTACGGTCTTAAAAAGGCTCGTAGAGCACCACAATTTAGCAAGAGATAATTTGTTAAATATATTAAAAATAAAATTAGTCGAACCGTTTCGGTTCGACTTTTTGTTTACGTTCAATCTATATTTTTCGCGTCTTTTGCGCCGTCGCCTTGATTCCGCCCGTATTGTTCGCGTTCTTTTAGTTATTGCCTTTATTCCGCGCTAATAATTTAATATAATTCAAAATTAAACATAAAACCTAATAAAAACTATAAAAAAACCGTCCAAAAACATATTTATTTAAAATTCGACAAAATTAAACAAAAATAGATATTAAAAATACTTTGTTTTGTACAAAAGATATGTTATTATATAATCAAAGTAAAAGGAGACGGAAATATGAGTGTTAAAAACGTAGTAATTTTGCAAGATAACGTAGAGTCTATTAGCGACGTATTAGAAGCCGTTTCAACTTTAAAAGACTTTAAAGTGGTTGGAACTTCGCTAGACGGCGAGCAGGGTATTGAGTTGATAAGACAATTAAGACCAGACTTTGTTATTTTAGGAATAATACTAAAAAATGCGGACGGCTTTGAAGTTATGAAACGCATTAAAGACGAAGATATTAAAACCACCGTAATAGTAGTAAGTTCGTTTACTATTGATAGCGTTATAAGAAGGGCGCTTGACGCGGGCGCAGTTTACTATATGGCAAAACCGTTCAAGCCTGAAAATTTATCCGGAAGGCTTAAAGACCTTTTAGAAAGTTCTATAAAAGGCGAAGACCTTAAATTTTCGTTTAAACGCAAAAATTCGCTTGATGAAAAGATAAGTAAAATATTTATTTCGGTAGGTATTCCACCGCATATAAAAGGTTATTACTATCTTCGTGAAGGTGTTAAAATGGCGGTTGAAAGCCCTGAAATTATTAACAATATAACCAAACAACTATATCCAAAAATAGGCGAAAAGTACGATACGAGTGCAAGTAAAGTTGAGCGCGCTATTCGCCACGCCATTGAAGTTGCGTGGAATAGGGGAAGAATTGAAAGTATAAATTCATTACTTGGTCTTCGCGCTTACGTTGGTAACGACAAGCCGACTAACGGCGAATTTATTGCCTTAATTGCCGATAAAATGCTTTTAGAAGGGGCGTAAAAGCGTAAATTTAGCGAACAAATTATAAAAATAATAAAAAAATATAAAAAAATTGAAAAAAAGTGTTTACAAATTCCCTTTGAGTGATTATAATAATCAAGCAATATGTGTTTATTGCAAAAAAGGAGTTGTAACTATGGCTAAATATATTTTATGTCCAAGATGTGAACTTAATTATATTTTAGAAGGTGAAGGCTATTGCGGAGTGTGTAAAGCCGAACTAAAAATTGGACCTCAACTTATGTTTTCCGTTGAAGAAGAAAGTCACGAGCAAATCTTATGTCCCGTTTGCAAAATGAGATATATGAGCGAAAGTGACGTGATGTGTGAACAATGCAGAGAAGACGCGGACTATAAGCGTTCTCAACTCGTTGAAGACGTTGATATGGAAAAGGACGAAGAGTGGCGTAGGTTCTTAGACGACGATGAAAAAGACGTTTTATCAGTCGATGCTGATGAAGAAGAAATGGTTTCTCTTTCAGCAATCGAAGAAGAAGAAAGGCTTGACGATTACGACGATGAGGAAGATATCGACCCTTATACTAACGAACGTATAACTCATCACGACGACGTTGATGATTTTGATTATTCGCCTATCAACGAAAGTGATTTTGAAGATTACGACGAAGAAGACGAAGACGACGATGAAGAAGAGGATTTTTAAAATCGTTTTAATTTAAGATTTGAATAATTTTTTCCAAAACGTGCCAAAATATAAGTATGATTAAACAAAATATTTCGGTTGCAATGACTAAGGAAAAAATACGCAATTATTTTAATAAGCGCGTAGAAGTTAAGGTCAATCTTGGAAGAAATAAAATCGTAAGTTATCAAGGCGTGGTAACTAATATTTACCCCGCGCTTTTCACGGTAACGCCCGTTGACGAGTTTAAAGGTAAAATAGCCTTTTCGTATTCGGAGTATATGTGTGGTATCGTTGATATTAAAGAAGCAAAAACAAACTAAACTAATATGCGCTCTAACAAAAAGTTTGAGTGCATATTTTTTTTAGCTCTATCGCAATATTCGTTTGTTTTTTGACGTGAGAATACTGTAAAACACTTCGCGTTTTGCTTTTGCTATATACCGCGCTGAATATGCGCCGTTTTTTTAAAACGAATGTAATAAACAAAAAAAAGTGTGCATAGACTGTATAAAACAATTTAGGAGGGTTTTATATGGCAATTACGCCTCGTTTAGAAAAAGTTACGTTTCAAAAATGTGTTGAGGTAACTAACAAAAATAAAATAGAGTGTAAGTTAGGTGTGTATGAAGAAGACGCCGAAATTTTATGCTCAAATGCACGCGCGTTTCTTTTAAGCGCGGAAATAAGCGACGGGGAAATTCGTTTTAACGGCAAGGCGATTTTTAACGCGGTATGCGTTAACGGTAAGGAATTAAAAAAGGCGGAAAGTGGTGTAGAGTTTAGTTTTAAATTTAATAGTGGTGTAACGGGTCAAAACCAAGCCGTAAACTTATCTAGCGTTGAAGTTTTAGACGTTGAAGTTACAAAGCAAAACGGCGTTTTAATAGCAAGCGGTGTTTTACTGTTTAAAGGCGAAGTTTTAGTAGAAGAAGAAAGTGAGCAAGTATCTTCTATAAGTAACGGCTTTTTAACTAAAAAGACGAGCGGTGAAAAAAGCGATATAATAGGCAAAGAGCAAAAAACTTTCACCGTGCAAGATGATTTTGAAGTTCAAAGCAAAATTACAGACGTAATTTGCCATAATGAAAAAGTAATTGTAACGAATTGTCAAAGCGGTATAGGTTGCGTAATTTTAGACGGCGAAGTTGAAGTTTTAATTGTGTTTAAAACCGCACAAGAAGAAAATAATACAATTAGCGAAAAGCGCCGTGTTCCGTTTAGATTTGAATTAGAGTTAAACGACGTTATGCCAAGCAATATCGCGCTTTGCAACGCTACGGTAACTAATTCAAACGTAAAGGTTTTCGTTGATGAAAACAAGAATAAAAGTAGCGTAAATATCGACGCTTATATGCAAGTTAGCGCCGTAGTTTACGAAACGAACTCGTATATTTATTGTGAAGACGCGTACTCAACCGTTTGCAATTTAAAATTAGACAAGGCTTTAAAAACACTTGAAACGGTGGTAGGAAACGATATATACGAGCAAAAAATAGTTAGCGATTTAGCCTATTATGATGAAAACGCTTTACTTACTTGCGTTTTAAATGATAAAATAGAAGAGTTAGAAACGTCTTTTAAAAACGGCGCAATTAACGTAAAGGGAATAATTTCCGTATCTTCTTTATATAACGTAAACGGCGAATTAAAATGCCAAACTTCACTCGTTCCTTTTGAAACGAGTTTCAACGCAAATTCAAATAGCGTTAAAAACGTAAAGTGTGTAATAGCAAACGTTGAAGTTGAAAAAGTTGATAGCAAATTCGTTTGTTCTTTTACTTTAAAAGTTTACTATTCGTGCATAAACTCAAAAACGATAAGCGTTTTACGTAAAGTTGAAGAAGGCGATAAAAAGGTGGCAAACGACTCTGCAATAAGCGTATATATCGCGTCCAAAGGCGAAGATTTATGGAGCGTTTGCAAAGCGCTTAACACTAGTGAAGAAGTTATTTTAGCATCAAATAGCGATTTAGTTTTTCCACTTGAAAGCGAACAGCGTATTTTAATTTACCGCGAACTAAACAAAGACGAGTTCTAACCGAAAAAACCAGAGTTTTAAAAAAGTGGCGTAAAAACGAAAGGGGAAAGTTTTATGAATAGCGTAACCGTAAAAGCGTACGCAAAATTTAATATAGCGCTAAACGTTTTAGGCGTAAAAGACGGCTATCATATGCTTGACTCTATCGTAACCACCGTAAATAAGTACGACGTAGTAACCGCCACCAAGCGTAAAGATAATAAAATTTTGGTATCTTTCGTTGGCAGGTACGGTTTTACACCGCCTTTGCAAGAAGAAACCAACGCGTATAAAAGCGCAAAAGCGTTTATTGAAAAGTTTAAAACCAACGGCGCTAATATCGAAATAGTTAGAAATATTCCAACGGGTAGCGGTATGGGCGGTTCTTCTGCCGACGTTATAGGCGTATTAAAAGCGCTTAAAAAACTTTACGGCGTAACTGAAAGCATAACGCCACTTGCAAATCTTTTAGGTAGTGACTGCGCTTATTTACTAAAAGGCGGTTTTGCCCGCATTACGGGTAGGGGTGAAATTATTGAAAGTTTCACTTGCCCTAAAAAATTGTATTTTGTTACTATATATTCAAACGCCGTAGTAACCGCAAGGGACTGTTTTATAAAATTCGACGAGTACGGTAAAAACGGCAAAGTTTGTTCAATTGAAAACTTAAAAGCCGTATTAGAAAGCGGAAATCTAGAAAATTTAACTGCGGGCGAATATAACGCTTTAACTGAAAGCGCCGTATCGCTAAATAGCGAAATTGCAAAAAACTTGCAAGCGCTTAAACAGCTGTCTCCGTCGTTTTATGCTATGACGGGTAGCGGTTCAACCGTCTTTGCACTTTATGAGAATTTAGAAATGGCTAAATGGGCGCACTCAAAACTAAAACGCTGTTATGGCAGTAACGTTGAAATTTTAGTAAGCCACGACCTTAAAGATTTGTCGTTTTTCGACCTTATTTTTAATAAAGACTATTATTTAGAAGAAAATTCATAAAAAACAATCAAATATACAGTTTAAACTTCCTTAAAGTGTTAATACTTGTAGTATCACTTTCAAGGGAGTTTTTTTATGAAAAAATTTTGCATAAGTTTATTTTTAATAAGCATAATAATTTTGACGGTTACTCTGTCAAGCGGTAGCGTAAATACACAAAGCGAGTATCTTCGCATCCATATCCGCGCCAACTCAAATAGCGTAGAAGACCAAAACGTTAAGTACGAAATTAAAGAAGCGTTAGTAAAATATCTTACGCCCTTTATTGCAAACTGCAACACTAAAAAGCAAGCAATATCGCTTATAAAAAACAAGCAAAGCGTATTAACTAAAATTGCTAACGAAATTTTACTTAAAAACGGTTTTAACTACTTATCGAAGGTGGCGGTTAGAAATGAAGAATTTCCAACTCGGGTTTACGAAGACCTCACGCTTGAAAAAGGCTACTACGATGCGGTAATCGTCGAACTCGGAAGGGCAAAAGGCGATAATTGGTGGTGCGTTGTTTATCCGCCTATGTGCTTTACGGGAAACGAAAGCGGAATAGTTTATAAGTCAAAAATATTAGAAATAATTAAAAACTTTAAAAACAGAATATCCGCTTTATAATAAGGAGGATATATGAAAACAAAATTAAAAATAGGCGTTGCAATATTTCTTGCTATATTATCTGTAAGTTGCGCATCGGCATTTTTAATAAAAGAGCAAACAACTACACTTGTTGAGCCAACTGCCATCATAAATGCGTCAAGTAACTCTTCCGATATAAAACTCGTACAAAAAAAACTTAAAAACTGGGGTTATTATAAAGGTAGTGTTGACGGCATATACGGTTCAAAAACTAAACAAGCCGTAATCTTATTCCAAAAAAGAAACGGTTTAGTGGCGGACGGCATCGTTGGTAACAAAACGCTAGCCGCAATGGGCATTTCACAAAGTATGCTATCAGGCGGTACTTCAAAACCTAACCAAAGCGGTGGCGTAAACGGATACACGTCGGCAGACGTTCAATTATTAGCCCGTTTAATCCACGCGGAAGCAAGGGGCGAAAGTTATACCGGTCAAGTTGCGGTTGGAGCGGTCGTACTAAACAGAGTTAGAAGTTCATCGTTTCCAAACACCATATCGGGTGTAATTTATCAACCGTACGCATTTACTTGTGTCAACGACGGACAAATCAATCTTAAACCGAACAGTACTGCGTTATCCGCTGCAAAAGATGCTATGAACGGTTGGGACCCAACCTATGGTTGTTTGTATTACTACAATCCAAAAATAGCAACTAATCAATGGATTTTTTCAAGACCAACGGTGGTTACGATAGGTAATCACGTGTTTGCGTCTTAACGAGGAGGCCAAATGGACGAAATTAAGAATAACGCTATTGAAAAAACTGAAAACGTAACCAAAGAAAACGGCTCGGGCGCAAATAAAACCAAAAAACAAGACCGTAAAAAGAAGTCTAGAAAAAACGAGTTAAAAAGACAGCGTTTAGCCGAAGAAAGAAACCAAAAAAAGCAACAACTTAAACTTAAAAGAGAAGAGTTGAAAGCCGAAAGAGAGGAAAGGCGTCAAGCAAAACTTGAACAAAGACGTTTAGAAAAAGAACGTCGCCAAAAAAAGCACGAAGCAAATTTAGCGGAAAAAAGGGCAAAGAAACAAGAGTTACAAGCCTATAAATTAAAAAAGAGAGAAGAACGCTTAAAAAGGCGCGAGTTACTAAAACACGAAACCAAAACCGAGCGCAACAAGCGCATAGCCTGGGAAAGACAACAAAAACTCGAAATGCGCCGTCAAAAACTTGAAGACAAAAAAGCAAAACGTCTTGAAAAAATGCAAGAACGCGAACAAAAGCGTATGCTTAAAAATCAAGAAAGGCGCGAAAAGCGCAAAAACAACAAGGGTGTTGGCGGTTGGCTTGCGGCGGTTATATCGCTCGGCGTTACCGTTTTAGTGCTTGCGGGCATGCTAACTTTTTCAATCTTTACCCCTATGGACGACTTAATGCTTTCAAACACCGTTCAAGAAAAGAGTTTTTACGACTTGGTAGGCTACGTTGACAACTTGGACGTAAATTTAAGTAAGTTAACCGTATCAACAGATAGTGAAGACCAACAAAAAATATTAGGCGACGTAAGAGTTCAAAGTAGTTTAGCAACTAATAGCATATCATCGCTTGCTCTCCCTGACGAAGATAAATTTTACACCACTAAATTTATAAATCAAGTAGGCGACTTTGCAAAATATTTAAACGAAAAGTTAATAGACGGCAAAACGCTTACCAAAGAAGACAAGCAAACTTTAAACTCAATGTACAAAATAAACAACGAGTTAAAAAACGAACTTTCTACGCTTGCAAGTCAAATTGACGAAAACTTTGATTTCCGTTCACTTTACGAAAACAAGCAAGATAATTTAATAATTTCTAAATTCGTTGAACTTGAATCAAATGCTACTAACTATCCGCATATGATTTATGACGGTGCGTTTTCTGAAAACGCAAAGGTAAAGGAAGCAAAGGCGCTTAAAGGCTTAAAAGAATTTTCTAAAATGGATGCCGAAAAGCAGTTAAAACTATATTTTAAAGATTATAATATTAAAGATATAGAACTTGTAAGCGAAGTTACGGGCACAAACGTTGAGTGTTACGAATTTACTTGCAAAACGCAAGGCGACGTAGAACTTACTGCCGAAATTTCAAAACAAGGCGGAAAATTACTACTATTCAACCACTTTAAAGACTGCAAGGAAGATAAAGTTTCCGTGCAAGAGTGCCAAAAAGTAGCCGAAGACTTTTTAAAGAATATCGGCATAACTAACGTTAGAAGCGTATGGAACAATACGGCAAACAATACCGTAACGTTCAATTACGCATCGGTTGTAAACGGCATTATTTGTTATAGCGACCTTATTAAAGTAAACGTTTGTAAAGAACGTGGCACTGTTTCTGCAATAGAAACTAGCGCGTATTATTTAAACCATACGAGTAGGCAAATTCCAAAAGTGAGCATTTCGCAAGAAGAGGCAGGTAAAAATTTAAGCAAAGATATCAATATTGAATCAAAAAGGCTTGCAATAATTCCGGTAGGCAACAATAGCGAAGTTTTAACCTATGAATTTATAGGCTCGTATAGCGACGGAACTTATTACGTTTACGTTGACGCTGTTACGGGTAAAGAAGTAAAAATATTTAAAGTTGTTGATACCAACAACGGCTCGCTTATGATGTAATTAGAGTTGTATTTTGCTAACGCAAAGTTTTATTTGTTCAAAAACAAGTGATATTTTTTTCTAGCGAAAAAAGTTATATTTGCCTAACGGCAAGTTGTGGATGTAATTGCTATATAATTCTAAACGCGTTACAATTTTTAACATTACTTTACTTTTAAACTAATTTATGTTACAATAAATGTATGAGTGAAAGTGTTTTAAGAGAAAAAGCAAAACTGTTTGCAAAAGAGATTGTTTATATAACTAACGAAATTAAGTCAACAAAAAAAGAAGTTGTATTATCTAATCAACTTTTACGTTCGTAAACAAGTATAGGTGCAAATATTCACGAAGCGCAATACGCGCAAGGAACAGCCGATTTTATTTCAAAGTTGGAAATTTCCTTAAAAGAGTGTTTTGAAAGTGAATACTGGCTAGAATTGTTATTTGAAACGGGTTATTTAGAAGAAAGAAAATTTAAAAAATTAAATAGCGATTGTGGACTTATTAGAAAAATGCTTATTTCTTCTTGTAAAACACTAAAAGAAAAAATATAGTTTTTCAGGCTTGGCTTTTATAAAGTCAAGCCTTTTTTATATATAAAATCACATCCACAACTTTGCGAAGCAAAATAAAACTTGCGACAGCAAATAAAACTTTGCAAAGCAAAATATAACTTGCGACAGCAAATAAAACTTTGCAAAGCAAAATATAACTTGCGTTAGCAAATAACACTCGCCGTAGGCAAATAGAACTGTTATCGCAGTTGGCGTTCGCTACGCTCGGCTAAACTTGCGTTAGCAAATAACACTCGCCGTAGGCGAATAGAACTGTTAGCGCAGTTGGCGTTCGCAAACAAGTTTGCTCGGCTAAACTGCCGAAGGCAATAATACTGCACTATCTACTTTTAAGGCATTATTAGCGTAAAA